>SUWL01000095.1 GCA_015061495.1 Lentisphaerota bacterium | reverse complement strand
CAACTGCCATTATGCCGGTGCATGTTTACAGGACTCCATGCAATATCGGAGCAATAGAAGAGATCGCCAAAAAGTTTAATTTAAAAGTTATCTATGATGCTGCCCATGCCTTTGGTGTAACCAAAGGCGGAGAATCCATTCTCCGCGCCGGAGATCTGAGCATATTGAGTTTTCACGCAACAAAACTTTTTTCCACAATCGAAGGCGGTGCAATAATCTCTCACACCGCTGAAATGAAGCACCATATAGACAATCTCAAAAACTTCGGATTCCGGGGCGAAACCGTTATTGAAGAACCGGGCATAAACGGTAAACTTAATGAGCTGCAGGCGGCATTCGGTCTGGCAGCATTGCCAAAGGTCAAATCTGCTGTCGCAGCAAGAAAACAGGCTGCTGCTTTTTACCGGGAGCAATTATCCGGTTTGCGGGGATTATCCATGCTTCCTGAATTTCCGGACGTGGAAAGCAACAGTGCCTATTTTCCCATATTCATCTCACCGGAATTCGGGATTTCCCGGGATTGCTTATATGAAAAGTTGAAGTCTGCCAATATCTACGGCCGCCGTTACTTTTATCCGCTGATTTCTGAATTTGAGCCATACTCTCAACTGCCATCTGCCAATCCGGAGAATTTACCCAATGCGGTAAAAGCGGCATCGGAAGTCATCTGTTTGCCGATGCACCATGAACTTACAGTTGAAACACTTCGTTATGTCACCGATATTATTATTTCACAGGGAGTAATGTAAAAATATGTTCAACAAATTAAAATTCAGGTTGTGGCATTTTATTGAACGTTTTAAATTTGGACGGTATCTGCTTCGCTGTTGGATGCGTTTTAAAGAGCAATGCTGGTATTTGAAGTCCCGGCTGCTTGCTTCTAAATTGCAAAGTCCGGTTTTGGATAACCGGATCGACGGTGGCTTTTTGAGATTGCGGATAACCAATCGCTGTAATGCGAAGTGCCGGTTTTGCAATTTCTGGAATGTCCTGGGCAAAGCCCCGGAGGCAGATATGCCGCAAAAATGGATGTATGACTACTGCACTGCGCTTTATGACAAGATCAAATGTCTTATTCTGACCAGCGGTGAAACTCTCATCGCCAGAGATGCTTTCAAATTTTTCTCCTTTATTTCGGAGCAATATCCGGCAGTAACCATTTTTACTGAATCAAATGGTATTGCCTTTACCCGGCGTTGGCAGGAATTGGCGGCAGATAATCTTTTTATGATGCACTTTTCCATGAATGCCGTTACCGAAGAAACCTATTTGAAAGGTGTCTGGCAAAAAGGGGAAAGCGGCGGAAGCAATGCTTTCAGAATGACCAAACAAAATGTCACGGATTACTGCAATTTGCTCCATGAACGTAATCTGGATGTTTTCCGCCCCAGTTTATCCATGGTTATCAACCGGGATACTTGTGCCGAAGTGCAGGATTTCATATTGATGGCACTGAAACTTAAAGCCAGAAATATCTGGTTGTTTTTTGACTTTTATGAAAGCGATTTCAATACCGGACATTTTGCAGTTCCGGAATTGCACAATACATTGAAAACTATATTAAAAATAGAGCGTCTCTTAAAAGATAAAGTATTTTTCAATTTCCGTCTTTATCTGCCTTTGAATATCCTTGATGGATTACAGGAAGAAACAGATGCTATGGATATTGATGACTTGAGTAATGAATTTGCCGACATTCTTGCTGCCGCCGGGGGACGCTCTGTCATAAACGAGTATCTGGAACGGGAAAAAATCCGTAAAGAAAGAGGAAAAAAATCTTTTTCTTTTGAAGAAGATTTTGCCGATACGCTCCATGAATCAGCCATCGCCGGTAAAGTTTGCTGTCCTGCACCGTGGAAAGAGCTTGATCTGCAGCCGGACGGCAATCTTAAAATTTGTGGATGGCACACCCGCGGCATAAACATCAAAGACTTCATCAAAAACGATACCATTGACTGGGAAAAATTGCTGGATCATCCCCATTTACGGTTGATGCGTCAGGATGTCCTCTGCGGAAATTATGATTACTGTATGGAATGCTGTCCTTTAAATTCAAAATACAAAAAGATTCAGGATCCGTTAAAATATTACCTCGAAAAAATGGGGAATATCAATGAGTGAACCTTTGTTAACCGTCGTTTGCATCACTTACAATCATGCCGCTTTTATACGGCAGGCATTGGAAGGATTCGTGATGCAGAAAACCGATTTCAAATTTCAAGTGATTGTTTCCGATGATTGTTCAACCGACGGCAATCAGAATATAATCCGGGAATTTCAGCAAAAATATCCGGAATTGATAAAACCGGTATTCCACGAAAAAAACATCGGCGTCGCCGCCAATTTGTTTACAACTTTTGCAATGGCAAAAAGCCGTTACGTTGCCATGTGCGAAGGAGACGATTACTGGACCGATCCGCAAAAATTGCAGAAACAAGTGGATTTCCTGGAAGCCAATCCGGATTTTTCTGCATGTTCCCACTTCGTAACCGAAAAATGGGAAAACCATGAACACCCTGACCGGATCGCTCCCAATATCCGGGAACGCCGTTACAACACTATTCTGACTCGCAAAGATATTCTCAATGGCTGTGTCCCTCCCACCCAATCTTTAGTTTACCGGTGGAAATTTGCCAATGAAGATATCATGAAATATTATACCGATAAAGAGTGTATCATCATCGACTGGCTCTTGGCATTGCTTCACTCTGAAAACGGCAAATTGAAATACCTGCCGGAGGTTATGGCGGTTTACCGCCGGCATGGCGGCGGAGTTTTTTTCGGCGGTGCGGAAGCAGGAGATGAATATCTCCTGAAATCAGGAATAAAGTATCTGAAAAGTCTGAAATCATTTGAGGATTATCTCGGAGAAGAAAAATCCGTTTTGATCCGCTGCCGCCGCCGGATCATCACCAGAAAGACGATAAATATCTTACTGAAACACTGCAGATTTGATGATTTGAAAAAAATTTCATCGGAACTCCCGGAATATTATCAGGACTATATCAATTCTCACCAAAGCCCGTTGAGTGACCGGCTGTTTTACCTTTACCACTCTCTGCGGCCGCACCTTGGCATACAAACAAGAAATATTCTTCACATATTAAAACTGATCAGGTAGGAAAATGGATATTGCAATTTATGGTACCGGGGGACTCGGTAAAGAAATGGCGTTTTTGGCAGAAGAAGCTGTCAACGGTTCGAAAAATATCATATTCATTGATGATACCAAAGACGAGGATAGTTTTTTCGGTCATCCGATGTACACCTTTGAAAAATTCTGTGAAAAAATTTCCCCGGAAAATTGTCAGGTCGTCATCGCTCTCGGAGAACCGGCATTACGTGCCATGCTGGCAGAAAGAGTAACCGCCGCCGGTTACCCGCTGGGAAATATTGCAGCACGCTCTGCCAATATCTCCAAGCATGCTGTCATCGGAGCCGGAGTCGTGATTTTTCACAACTGCATTATTATGCCGGATGTTGTTATCGGTGAAAATACAGTCCTTCAAACTTCAACTACATTGACCCACGATGATCATGTCGGCAAAAACAGTGTCCTTTCCCATAAAACAACCGTCGGAGGGAGTACGGTCATCGGTCAAAACAGTTTTATCGGGATGGGAGCTGTGTTGAGAGACCATATTTCGATCGGCAATTCATCGATTGTCGGGATGGGAGCTGTCGTTACAAAATCATTCCCGGATAATTCAGTTTTAGTGGGGGCTCCGGCTGAATTGATCAGGCAAAATGACAATTCTCCGGTTTTTAAAAAGAAATAGTTATTGTCTCATTTTTTGTGAAAAATCTTTCCTTCCGTCTCCGTTGCTCTACGCCGCGACGAGGCGGTGGTGCATTGCGGGCAATCCCGTGTTTGCCGGTTTGACAAATCACAACTTATGTGATATATTCCATACGTTAACAGAAATGTTTGTTTATAAGCTCCTGTTACAGGTTTCACAAAATTTGGGACATTATCCATGAAAAAAATTCTGCTGACCGGGGGAACCGGTTTTTTCGGCAAATCAATTTTGGATATGGTCAAAAGGGAAGAGTTGACCGGGTATGATTTTACCATCCTTTCCCGCAACCCGGAAAAGTTTTTGCAGAATTTTCCGGAATTTGACCGCCTCTCCGGAGTCAATTTCATCTCCGGGGATGTCCGTGACTTTACGGTTTCCGGCAATTTTGATATGATGATCCTCGGGGCAACACCGGCTTCGACGGCGGTTCCGGATGAGGAGATGAGTTCCATCATCCTTGAAGGTACGGCAAATTCTCTGAAAATCGCCCGGCAATGCGGAGTAAAACGGCTGCTTTTTTTAAGTTCCGGTGCGGTTTACGGCAGGCAGAGTGTCCCAAATGTCCCGGAATCCGCGCCGTGTCTGCCGCTTACTGCTTACGGCAAAGGCAAACTTGAAGCGGAAAAGATGTGTTTTGCTTCCGGTATTCCCGCAATTTGCGCCCGTTGTTTCGCCTTTACCGGCAAGTATCTTGACCGCAATATCCACTTTGCCATCGGCAATTTCATCCGGGATGCGCTTGCGGGAAATGAGATCACGGTCAACGGCGACGGAACCCCTTTAAGATCCTATCTCTACGCTGATGATCTGGTCAGGTGGCTCTTTGATCTGCTGAAAAAAGGTCAACCCGGCTGCGCTTACAATGTCGGCAGCAGTCAGGCGGTTTCCATCGCGCATTTGGCGCGCACTGTCGCTCAAATTCTCGCTCCCGGTCTGCCGGTCAAAATTCTCGGCACTCCGGAAAAGGGCAAACTTCCCCAGCCGTATGTGCCGGACATCACCCTTTCCCGGTCCGCCGGGGTGAGCAGTGAAAGAGTTCCGCTTACTGAAGCGATCCGGCTCTCTGCCGGAATTTGATCACCAGCAGCACCGCCAGCATCACCAGTACTGTCAGCGGGAAAACCGCAAACCAGTTCCGGATTACTCCCGCCAGCAGAAATCCGCCAAACGAGATCACCGCCACCAGTGTCACATAGGGCAGCTGGGTGGATACATGGTCGATATGATTGCATTCGGCTCCGGCAGAAGACATGATCGTCGTGTCGGAAATCGGTGAACAGTGGTCGCCGCAGACCGCTCCGGCAAGACAGGCGGACATGCCGATGAAAAGCAGCGGCGAATCCGCCGGAAAAATGCTGACCACAATGGGAATAAGTATGCCGAATGTCCCCCAGGACGTCCCCGTGGAAAACGCCAGCAGCGTCGCCACCACGAAGATCACCGCCGGCAGGAATTGCGCCAGAGAAGATGCCGATTGCCCCATTGCGGTTCCGATGAATTCTTTGGCTTCCAGCAGTCCGGTCATATTTTTCAGTGCCGTTGCCAGCGTCAGGATCAGGATCGCCGGAACCATCGCACAGAATCCTTTGGGAACAGCTTCCATAGCTTCTTTACCGGTGATAACTTTGCGCCCGGTCAGATAGATGACCGTGATCACCAGCGCGATCAATGCCCCCCACGGCAGTGCCACTGTCGCATCGGTGTCGCTGAATGCCTGCACGAAGTTTTTGCCTTCAAAGATCCCGCCGACATAGACCAGCGCAAAAATACTGATCGCCACAAGTGTCAATACCGGCAGCACCATATCCACGATCTTCCCTTTGCCGCCGGAAATATCCTCTCCGGATTCGATCGCTTCATTGCCGCCGAAAAGGTCACCATTGGCGATCGCCAGTTTTTCAAACTTCGCCATCGGCCCGAAATCAACTTTCATCACGGTGATCATAATGATGAAAAGCAGCGTCAGCAGGGAATAAAAGTTGTAGGGAATGGCGCGGACAAACATTTCCAAACCGGAATATTCGGTACCTTCAGCATACTGGGAAACCGCCGCCGCCCAGGAGGAAACCGGCGCAATCATGCACACCGGAGCTGCCGTGGCATCAATGATATACGCCAGTTTTGCCCGGGAGATCCTTTTGGCATCCGTCACCGGTTTCATCACGCTGCCAACGGTCAGGCAGTTGAAGTAGTCGTCAATAAAGATCAGCACCCCCAGCAAAAAAGTGGCAAGCAGTGCCCCGACCCGGCTTTTGACATGTTTCTTTGCCCAATCGCCGAATGCCGCCGCCGCTCCGGTCCGGTTTATCAACGCTACCATAATGCCGAGGATCACCAGAAAAATGAATACGCCCGAGGTATCCTGCACCGCAGAAATCAAACCGTTTTTCACCACCGAATCCACCACGCCAAGCGCCTTGAAGTCAGCCGCAAAACAGCCGCCCAATACAATGCCGATGAAAAGCGATGAATACACCTCTTTGGTCAGAAGTGCCAGCACGATCGCCAGCAGAGGCGGCACCAACGCCCAACAAGTACTCTTGAAGGGGTTGCCGCACCCCTGAAATCCGCAGGAATGCCGGTACGCAAGGTACCCCAGAATAACCAGAACGATCCCGAATACGGCATAAACGATTTTTTTGGATCCGGACATAAGCAAAATTTTCCTTTCTGTTGCAAATTGCTGCTGCTGCGTAATATAGCACGCGTGAAAGCATTTTGCAAGAAAATTCGTCCGCCGGGATGCCGCTCACGTCTTTTTTTTGTCGATGAACCTTTTTTATTGCGGCATTCAATCCAGCTGCACATGCGCCTTTTTACCGGTTTTGATACTTTCAACGACGGCACAGCCGGTCAAAACCGCCTGCATCCCAAAATCGGGGGCAGATCATCCGGATGTTCTCCGGCAAAAAGCTGACTTATCAGCGCATCGTCTGCGCCGCCGTGGGAACCGGATGCCTGCGGGATGGAATTAAAAGCAGAATCGGCTTTTTTCAGAAAGTGAAAAAAAGACTTTTCACCGGATGCATTCAATACGTGATTGGCTTGCATTGTTATTGCAAATCAATCGGGACAGACGAAAATCATTCGATGAGACGGTAAAAAAGTATTTAAGCGCTTGAAAAAAACAGTTTGCGGGATTATATTCGGAAAAATGATTGTTGATGGTTACTGATGTGAGTTACTATGAAACCGACCTTGAAAGAGATCGCCAAAGCCGCCGGAGTAAGCACGATGAGTGTTTCCCGGGTGTTGAGCGGCAAGACCGGCAAAGTTTCTGCCAAAGTTGCGGAAAAGATCCGGCAGACCGCCCGGGATATGGGCTACCGGGAAAACCGTCTTGCCAAAGCCATGCGCACCGGCGTGATACCCTTGCTGGCATTCTGTCTGCACGAATCCCACAACGGCGATGTGCCGAACTTGTACTGGTTCGATGTGATACGGAACTCCCGGCACACCTTTGCTGCCAATAAATTTGAAGTGCTTTTCATCACCTATCCCACCGTGGAGGAACTTGCCGAACGCATCACCTCCCTGCGGGACGGCAATATGATCGGCGGAGTGATCACCAATTTGATGCCGGGCAAGGAAAAAGAGATCTGCCGGGTGATCCGGGAGTGCGGACTGCCGGCGGTGATATTCGGCGAGATCAGCGAAGAGGAAAATATCCCCTATTCTTATATCGATGACAGCGAATTGACCCCGGTGATACTGGACAAACTCCGCCGCCGGGGAGCGGAAAAGCTGGTGTGGTACGCGCAATATATGGATCTGCCGCCGCCGGAAGAGGTCAATGATGAAAAAATCTGGTTCCAGGTCGGCAGTGAACTGCTTAAAACCCGGCTTATCCGGCTGTGCGGTATCCCCGCTGAAAGAGTGGTCATCACCAGCAATTTTGAAGCATACCTCGGCGGACACGGCGGATTCACCATCCGCAGTCACACCGTGGAAAGATGCCTCTACGCTCTGGAAACCCTCCGGCAGCAGATGATGAAACAACCGGTAACCCGAAAATGCATGTGTGTGAAACTTACCGCCGAAGACGTGCAGGAAATCGATCCGCTGTAAGGAAATCAGTACTATTTTTTTATCCGGCGACTTGACAAACGGCGATTTGGTGCTATATTAGGTAATCTATGAAAATTGTTTTTGAATACTAACATAAAAATATGAGGTGATAATATGTCCCAGCATCCCAGTCTCCGCGTCGGCGGCAAAATCCGCAAGATCCGCAACGTTATGAAACGTTATGAGCGTTTGAATGTTCTGCGTGCCGACGGCCGCATCGCCGAAGACAAAGTTTTCGGTCTGCCCAAAACCAAACCGGTTGAAATGTAATTTCCAGTTTGCTCACGGCGATAAAAAAACTCCGCATTACAGCGGAGTTTTTTTTGTGGTTATTGTCCCATTTATTGTGATGCATTGCGGCGGTAATCTGCAAAAAAGCGCCAGTGCACGTATAAAACGGTTGCAGACTGCTGTTACCACATCAAATAGTCTGTAAATAAAAGCACGCGTACAAACGGTTGCAGGACAAATGAGAGGTGGCGAGGATTTATCCCGCCACAGTCACGGGGGAACTTTCCCCCCCGGGGTGCATCCAGAGGCGGGGGTGCGGTGTTATTGCAAACTGGCGTTTTGTACG
>SUWL01000094.1 GCA_015061495.1 Lentisphaerota bacterium | reverse complement strand
CGCGGCGAAATGACCATCTCCAGCGGCGGTGTGGCAAACAGCACTACGGTCAATGGCGGCTACATGACCATCTTAAGCGGCGGTACGGCGACCGAAATTGTTGAAAACGGCGGATATGTTCGTATCAACGGTGGTGCAAATGTCACCTTTGCTTCCAATACTATCAGCGGATTGACAATTAACACAGCAATGACGGTACACTCCAATACCATTGCAAACAGCACCACGGTCAATGGCGGCGGCAACATGCACATCTCCAATGGCGGTGTGGCAAACCGCACTACGGTCAATAGCGGCGGCAGTATGACCATCGTCAGCGGCGGTGTGGCAAATAACACCATTCTTAATGAGATGGGAGCCGTATATATTTCCTCCGGCGGCATATGCCGCGGCGTTTTGAATATTGGAGAAACTTCAAGCGTATTTGCGTATTCCGGCAGCATTATTGACTTTACGGTTGCGGACAGAAATATTGAGGACGGTTATATCATCAATAATCTGTCTGCTATTTCCGGCACTCCGGACTATACGATTACCGTTTCCGACACTCAAGCTGTTGGCACCTATAAACTTGCTCAAAATTCAGCAGGCTTCAACGGCACGATTTCAATCGGCAGTGACACTACCAAATATGGTTCGCTCACGGTCAATGAGGATAAATTGCTCTATAATGACACTATTTATTCGCTGAACAACACAAATGGCAATTTGACACTGACTATCCAAAACGTCACTATCAGTGATCTGCATGGCAATAACAATGGCGTTGTGTGGAATAGTGTGCCGGAAGTCAGCAGCTGCACTGTTGCATATTCACAAAACAACTTTGCCAACAGTTTGCAGCTTGCACCGGAAACAGATGCCGTTGACACTTACGGTATGCCTGCCGGAACTTATCAGTGGAAAGTTTCTGACGGCGAAACATGGTATAATGGCAACACGATTACAGCTGCTGCCGCCTCAAATGCACAAACGTTGATTTCTGACCATGACGGCGATATGGATTTGTTTTTCGGCAAAGCCAACGGCACCTGGGAGGATGGTTTTGAAGCAGAACATCAGGGCATTTTAAATGGCTGGATCGGCACTAAAGAACATATTGCCCTTGAAGGCAAAAATAAGATTGCCGATGTGTTCAGTGGTTCAAGTGATGCCAATATTCTGGTTTTGACGGATGACAGCAACGGTGATGCGTTGTTTTTGGATGATGTTTATACTTCGTTCGGCAAGGATGCCGCAAGAATAGCTCACATTGATGAGATCCGTGCAGGTGCGGGTGATGATATCATCGACCTGACCAGTCAGCAGTTCGCTTACAGCGGCTTGGGGATGAATATTTACGGCGGTCTCGGGGATGACACAATTTGGGGGAATACCGGAAGCAACAAATTATTCGGTGATGCCGGAAATGACCGGATCATCGGTGGGGATAATAACGATGTGATCATCGGCGGCATCGGTAATGATTCCATGCACGGCGGCGGCGGAAGTGACATCTTCTGCTTCGGTAAAAACTGGGGCAATGATACCGTTGAACAACTTGACGGCGGAAAAATCACCCTCTGGTTTGAATCCGGTTCGGAAAACAACTGGAACGCTTCAACGCTTACGTACACCGATGGAGCAAACAGCGTTAAAGTCAGCGGCGTGAGCGACGTTACGCTCAAATTCGGCGGAGATGCTCCTTTTGATGGAGTTTTTCTCGATGCCGCCAGCGAAAAGATCTTTGAAGATAAAAATAAAGGTTTCCTGGCGTAAAAATCCACCTTAAAAAACTGAAATGCTCAAATCGGTGTATAATTCCGGTTTGAGCATTTATTTTTGATTGATTTTCAACTCTTTTTGGTGTCAGATGCGCGTAAAATAACCCCAAAAAATATTATGCGTTTGAGGAAAACAAAAGATTTTCAATAATCCTTGAAATAGCCTCCCTTATTTTCTGTTTTCTCTTTCGTCTGCACCAAACATAAAATAATTCACCGGACAGCTCCTGGCTCAACCTCTCTTTTTTGAATTTTTCCAGTTCCACGTTTTGCAAGGCGCAAAATTGCTCATAGTGCCAAGCAAAAAACATTTTGCAGTTTTTTATATCTTTACTGCGCACTTCGCCAGCGAACAGAAATTCGGGACAATAACAAAAAAATCTGCCGCTTCTCCCTTGCACATTGCGCCCGGCAAATGTATATTAGTATACGGATTTATCAACAGGAGGTGGATTTTGAAATTCCCGGCAGCACTGGACGAATTGACCGAATATCTCAAGCAGCTCCCCGGAGTGGGCAGACGCGGCGCCGAACGCATGGCTCTGGCAATACTGGAGTGGGACAGCGGACAATTGCGGGATTTCGGCACGGCACTTGCCAGCCTGCCGGAAACCGTCGGCACCTGTCCGCAATGCGGTGCAGTTGCCGCCAAAGGACAGCTTTGCGATATTTGTTCCGATCCTAAAAGAGATGTTTCACAACTGTGTGTCGTTGAGACCATGTCCCAGCTTTTTGCCGTGGAAAAAGGCAACTACTTCCGGGGCAGATATCTGGTTTTGGGCGGCAGGATCTCACCGCTGGACGGAGAAGACGGTTCCAATCTGCGGATCGATCTGCTGCGGGAAAGAGCTGCTCTGCCGGAAACCCGGGAGGTCATTCTCGCTTTGAGTTCCGATGTGGAAGGACGCGCAACTGCCGCATTCCTCGCCGAATTGCTCGCCGGATTACCCGTAAAACTCTCCCGTCCCGCCCTGGGACTGCCCGCCGGTGCCAACCTCTCTTACGCCGACGGTGCGACCATTGCCGCGGCATTCAGCAACCGGATGGATATGAAATAATTGACTTCCGGTTTTTGACGGAGTATATTATAATTCCGTCAAAATCAATATCTGTGGGGAAATAATGGAAAATTTTCAGCGTATCGTGACCTTGATAAACAGCAGTCTGTCTGACTATGTTCTGATATTTCTGCTTGCCGGTATCGGCATTTTTTACACCATTCGCACCGGATTTGTCCAGGTGCGCTGCTTCAAAGAAGGCTGGAAAAACTCTTTCGCCAAATTTTCTCTGCACGGCAAAAACAATTCTGCCGGATTCAGCTCCTTTCAGGCTCTTTCCACCGCAGTTGCCGCCCAGGTCGGCACCGGCAATATCGTCGGAGCTTCCGGAGCGGTTCTCACCGGCGGCCCCGGAGCGATATTCTGGATGTGGGTCATCGCCTTTTTCGGCATGGCGACCATCTACGCGGAAGCGGTTCTCGCCCAGCAGACCCGGATCACCGATCCCGACGGCACCATCCACGGCGGGCCGGTCTACTACATCAACCGGGCATTCCCCAATCTTTTCGGCAAAGCGCTGGCACTCTTTTTCGCCGCGGCGCTGATCATCTCTCTGGGTTTCATGGGGTGCATGGTGCAGGCCAACTCCATCGGTGAAACCTGTCAGACAGCATTCGGGGTACCGGCATGGATCGTCGGCATCATCATCGCCGCAACCGCCGGAATGATCTTTATCGGCGGCACTTCACGGATCGCCAGCGTCACCGAGAAGCTCGTGCCGCTGATGGCGCTGCTTTACATCGCCGGAGGATTGGTGATACTGACTTTGCGCTGGAGATATCTGCCGGAGACATTTCACCTGATTTTCAAATACGCTTTCATGCCGGAAGCTCTCCTGGGCGGCGGCTTCGGGTACGCCTTGAAAACCGCCGTCAGTCAGGGAGTCAAACGGGGGTTGTTTTCCAACGAAGCCGGAATGGGTTCCACCCCGCACGCCCACGCCATTGCGGTGGTATCCTCCCCCCATGAACAGGGTACTGTCGCATTCATCGGGGTATTCATCGACACCGCCATCGTCCTGACCATGACGGCACTGATCGTCATTTCCACGCTCTACACCGGTGACGGCGTACTTGCCGGAGCGACCGGAGAAACCTACAATCAGATGATCGCCAATGCCGGTTTGACCAAAACCAATCTGGTGCAGTACGCCATTGCTTCGGTCACTTCAACTGCCGCCGGAAACATTTTTGTAGCGGTCTGTCTGCTCTTTTTCGCCTTTTCCACGATCATCAGCTGGAATCTTTTCGGCAAGATCAACTTCAACTATCTTTTCGGCAAAAAAGCCACTGTGATATATTCCCTGTTGTCGCTGTTGTTCATATTTGCCGGCACTCTCATCAAAAACGATCTGGCATGGGAACTGCAGGATCTTTTCAACCAGCTGATGGTTCTGCCCAACGTCATCGCTCTTGCCGCGCTCTCCGCTCCGGTGATCGCCGGAATGAACTCCAAAGAACGCAAATAACAGAAAACACATGGTTTTTGCCGATTTTTAGCACTTTGCGGAATTGAAAAAAACCTCCTGCAGTGCTATATTAAGTATAAATTTGGGTTTTTTTCACGAACCGGTAAAAATTACCGCGTCCGTGCGAAACAAAAAATACATTAGTTGTCAAAAACATAAAACCAAAGAAAGGACGAGATGATGACAAAGATGCTCAATCAGGCTCCGACTGCCAATGCCAAGCTGGTCGCTTGGGTCAACAGCTGGGTCGAAATCTGCGAACCCGATGCCGTTTACTGGTGCGACGGCTCCAAAGCCGAATATGACCGCCTCTGCAATGAGATGGTCGAATCCGGTCTGGCAACCCGTCTCAATCCCGCCAAACGCCCCAACAGCTTGCTTTTCCGCTCCGATCCGTCTGACGTCGCCCGCGTTGAAGCGCGCACATTCATCGCCTCCGAAAAGAAAGAAGATGCCGGTCCGACCAACAACTGGATCGACCCCAAAGAACTCAAAGAGACCATGCTCGGTCTGTACAAAGGCTGTATGCACGGCCGTACCATGTACATCATTCCTTTCAGCATGGGTCCGGTTGGTTCTCCCATCGCCAAAATCGGTATTGAGATCACCGACTCTCCCTACGTCGTGATCAACATGCACGTGATGACCCGTGTCGGCACCAAAGTTCTGGAAGTGCTCGGCAACGGCGA
This sequence comes from Lentisphaerota bacterium, assembly GCA_015061495.1. GTDB lineage: Bacteria > Verrucomicrobiota > Lentisphaeria > Victivallales > Victivallaceae > UBA1784. The sequence continues at coordinate 3,586 of SUWL01000094.1, read as the reverse complement.
ATTCGTCCCCTGCGTCCACTCCGTCGGTAAACCGCTTGCCGCCGGTGAATCCGACAACGGCATCTGGCCCTGCGCTCCGTTGGATCAGAAATACATCGCCCACTTCCCCGAAACCCGTGAGATCTGGTCCTACGGTTCCGGTTACGGCGGCAACGCCCTGCTCGGCAAAAAATGCCTTGCCCTGCGTATCGCTTCTGTCCAGGCCCGCGACGAAGGCTGGCTGGCTGAACACATGCTCATTTTGAAACTGACCAACCCCAAAGGCGAAAGCAAATACGTCACCGGCGCATTCCCCTCCGCCTGCGGTAAAACCAACCTCGCCATGCTCATCCCGACCCTCCCGGGCTGGAAAGTTGAGACCATCGGCGACGATATCTCCTGGATGAAGTTTGATGAAGCCGGTCAGCTCCGCGCCATCAACCCGGAAGCCGGTTTCTTCGGCGTTGCTCCCGGTACCAGCATGAAATCCAACCCCAACGCCATGCTCTCCTGTGCCAAAGACACCATCTTTACCAACGTCGCGCTCACCGATGACGGCGATGTCTGGTGGGAAGGCATCGGTACCCCCGCTCCGGCTCACCTGATCGACTGGAAGGGTAACGACTGGACTCCCGACATGGTCGATGCCGATGGCAAACCGGTCAAAGCCGCCCATCCCAACGCCCGATTCACCGCCTGCGCTTCCAACTGCCCGGCGATCGCTCCGGAATGGGAAGATCCTGCCGGTGTGCCGATCAGTGCATTCCTTTTCGGCGGACGCCGTCCGACCACTCTGCCGCTGGTCTATCAGGCAAAAGACTGGGAACACGGTGTATTCATCGGTTCCACGGTCGGTTCTGAAGTTACCGCTGCCGCTCTGGACGTGAAAGCCGGTACGGTTCGCCGTGACCCATTCGCCATGCTGCCCTTCTGCGGTTATCACATGGGTGATTACTTCAAACACTGGCTGGAGATCGGCAAAAAAGGCGAAGCCAAAGGCAATCTGCCCAAAATTTTCTGTGTCAACTGGTTCCGCAAGAGTGCCGAAGGCAAATTCATGTGGCCCGGTTTTGGTGACAACAGCCGCGTGCTGGCATGGGTCTTTGCCCGCTGCGCCGGTGACGGCGCTGCCAAAGAGACCGAAATCGGTTTCCTGCCCACCGTTGACGCTATCGACATCAAAGGTCTGGAAGGCGAAGTTTCCGCCGCTGATCTGGAAGAACTGCTGAAAGTCGATGTTGCCGGCTGGAAGAACGAATTGGCGATGATCAAAGAACATTATGCCAAATTCGGCGACCGTCTCCCGCAGGAACTGGTCAAACAGCTCGAAGCTCTGGAAGCCCGTCTGGCATAATCAGAGCTGAAGCACCGGGGGATCGACATGATCCTCTGCTGATCGCTATGATCCCGGAATCTGGTTCAAGATTCCGGGATTTTTTGTCCCCGGAAGTTTGCAATTCCACCAGGCGCACAGTATATTTGGTAAAGTTGCGTTAACATCAGCATAAAAGGATGCAAAAAAATGGGATTGGATTATTCAAAATTGACGTTTGCTGAATTTGGCTCTATTGAACTGGAAAAGAAAAACCCGATCATTTATCCCGGAAATGAGATCGTCGAATGGTACGGCTTCCGGCGGCATAACTTTGAATTGGACGGCTGCAAAGGTTTCATCGTTGAACCGCCCAATCCGGCCCCCGGTCTGCCCTGGAGCTGGTGTACCCAATGGGCGGAAGCATTTGTTCCCCGTACTCCGGCACTGAAACTGCTGGAACGCGGCTTCCACCACGTCCATCTGGATGTTTTCGCCACCCGCATGAATCCGGAAGGCATCAAAAAGGTGGAAAAATTCTACGCCCTGCTCCAAAGCATGAAGTTCCATCCTAAAGCCGCCCTTATCGGCATGAGTTACGGCGGACTTTTCTCGCTCCGCTGGGCGCAGGAACACCCGGAAACTGTCGGAGTCATCTATCTGGATGCGCCGGTCACTGACCTGGCTTTTGCCAACCGGAGTGCCGACAACGGGATCACCAAAGATTCTCTGGTCAATGCCGCAGCTTACGGTGTTGCTCCGGAAGAGTTGAGCAGCCATCCGCTCTCGCCGAATAACAACTGTCAGGCGATCGCCGATGCCAAAATTCCGATCATCTGTCTGCGCAGCGGTCAGGATCAGACGGTCTTTCCGCAGAGCAACTCCGATCTTTTCGCCGAACGCCTCACTGCTGCCGGCGGCAAGATCCAGATCGTGAACCGGGCTCTCAACGGACACCATCCCCACGGGTTGGATGATCCGACGGCTCTGGTGAACTTCATCTTGAATTACTATCCGGAATCCGATTTATAATTAAGGATCCGGAAAGTTGTAACGGGAAAAAGTTTTACTGCCGGGCTGTTGCAAAAATTGCAGCAGCCCCGTTTTTTGCAGTGTGACAAGAGACCGTATCTGCGGTGGTTGATCTATCTGATTTGGCGGTAAATGCTTTTTTCCGCTTCGCGCTTAAAAACCTGCAGTTGGGTGTTGATTTTGCGCAAATCCGCATTTTTGCTGTCCCGGCTGTATTCAAGAAATATCCTGAATCCGATATACAGCAGGATCAAAAACAATACGATCTGAACCGGGATCAATATCCAACGGCTGATTTTCCACAGCACTACCACCGCAATTACGATCGCCAGCAGTACTACTCCGGACATGATATACAACGCCATCAACAACCTCTCTTTTGCTTATCTGTCATAAATTTAACATACATCCTGCCTTAACGGAATGCAAGAGCCGGTTCTAAAAATCCCCCATTTTTCCGGCGATTAAGAGATCCTTCGACGGTTTGTGACAGAAATACGCAAAAAAATATAAAAAACTGCGATGATGAAATTGAAAAAAAAAGACTTTCCTCCGGATGCACTCAAACGCGTGTTTGGCTTGCATTGTTATTGCAAACAAAACGGTTGCAGAGTGCTGTGACGACCTCCAAACGCTCTGCGGCATAAAGTACGCATACCAGCAAAGGCAATTAAAAACGGCAAACACCGCATTATCCGGTGTTTGCCGTGGCAATTTACGATTTGATCAACTTACTTGATAAAGGAAGTCAAATCTTTCACACCACCCTCTTTGATGGAGTTGAAAACCGCATCACCGATGGCGATCGCCCGCAAACCGTCAACCGATTTGGCGAGGATGTCAAATTTACGGGCGGGATCTTCACCGAGGAAGATATCTTCGCGGATCAGCGGATCACCGCCGCCGTGACCGCCTTCACCGGCAGGCACACAGATACGTTCACGTCCCTCAAAGATGGGGAAGTAATCGATATACTGGGGACCTTCGTGGAACTTGGGCAGAGAAGCGCCGCCGGCACCGCCGAATTCCTGGGTTTCCAAACGGCCGCGGGTACCGTTGATGGAGAGGTTGTACCCCTCATACGGAGTGGAAAAGTTCGCGGAGTAGTTCAGCAACGCACCGTTACGGTATTTGACATTGACCACAAAGGTGTCATAAATGTTGATTTTGGAATCAAACATGCACATGTGCGGACTGTAGTTGGAGTATTTCGGCTCCTTGCCGTTAAACGCATTGATGTGGTCATCGGCGGCAAAAATGGAG
>SUWL01000093.1 GCA_015061495.1 Lentisphaerota bacterium | reverse complement strand
AAAAACCGAAAAGATCAAGTTCAGTACCAAGTTTGCGGTGGTCACGTTTTGCCGCCTCCTCCAGCTGCCGCAAGTAAGTCTGCAGCTCCTCCTGGGTGGCAAATGCCGTACCGTAAATACGCTGCAGCATCGTTTTTTTTTCATCTCCGCGGAAATAACTGCCGGCAATACCGGTCAGCTTGACCGCACCGATATCACCGGTATGGTCAACGTGAGGCCCGCGGCAAAGATCAAGATAATCACCGGTACGGTAGAAGCTGATAGGAGAACCTTCTTCGATATCAGCCAGACGTTCCAGTTTGTAATTCTGACCGGCAAGCAATTTTTCCGCCTCTTCACGGGTGGCTTCAAAACGCTCAAAAGGAAGTTTTCTGCCGATAATTTTTTTCATCACTTTTTCGATCTCCTTGAGATCTTCAGCGACCAGACGGTGTTCCATGTCAAAATCATAATAAAAACCGCTGTCCGTGGCAGGCCCGATATCAAAACGGGCATCCGGGTACAACTGTTTCACTGCCGCCGCCATCACATGCGCCGCACTGTGACGGATGGTTTCCAAATCAAATTTGCTCATTTTTATACTCCAAAATACTCTATAATATTATATATCTGAAAAAAAGGTACATTTTTACCGTGCTGACATCATCTGCCAGTGACACCCGCGCCGGTTGCGCGGGGTATACCTCCTTGATAAATACAATTTTTCATCTTAAAAATCCAATGTTCCCTGCACCGGCGTATCCGGCAGAAGTTCATACACCGGACGGAAACTTTTCCGGTGGATGGGTGACGGTCCGAATTGCCTCAAGGCATCCAGATGTTCCGCCGTTCCATAACCTTTGTGTTTGGCAAAACCATATTGCGGATACTCTTTATCCGCCTCGACCATTTCCCGGTCACGGGTCACTTTGGCAATAATACTTGCCGCCGCAATACTGGCGCACCTGGCATCCCCCTTGATGATATTGCGTGAAGGCAGCATAAACTGCACCGGCAATCCATCGACTAATACAAAATCAGCTTCTTTCAAGCCGGCAACTGCCCGGCGCATTGCCAGATGCGTTGCCCGCAGAATATTCAACTGATCGATTTCACCGGCACTTGCCGAAGCAACCGATATCCGTATTCCCGGCAGGGTGCAAAGCGCATCGAACAGCTCTTCGCGTTCCGTTTCAGTCAGTTGTTTGGAGTCAAATACTCCAGGCAGTTCTTCAACATCAGCAGGCAGTATCACCGCCGCTGCTACTACTGAACCAGCCAATGGACCTCTGCCGGCTTCATCCACACCGGCTATCCAAGAAAAACCCTCCGCCCGAAGCTGCCGCTCCGAGAGGAGGAGTTCATCGTCCTGTCTCAGGACAGCTCTTTGCCGTGCCATAAATTTGTCACCGGCAAAAGAAATTATTTGGTGCGCAGCTCTTTGACACGGGCAGCTTTACCAACTTTGTCGCGGAGGTAGTAGAGTTTGGCGCGACGGACAAGACCGCGGCGGATAACTTCAATACCGGCGATACGGGGGCTGTTGATGGGGAACACACGCTCCACACCCTGTCCACCCTGAACACGACGGACGGTGAAAGTTTCTTCAATACCGCTGCCGCGACGGGCAATCACCGTACCCTGAAAGTTCTGGATACGTTCAGTGTTTCCTTCAATGATCTTAACGGCGATTTTAATGGTATCACCGATGTTGAACTGATAGTCGGCTTTTGCCTCTGCTTTGCGGATGTTGTCAACAATATTCATTTTTTACCTCTTTTAAGTTCTGAAATCAGATACTTTTCCCATAAATCCGGACGCCTCTCGCGGGTAATTTTTTCCGCTTCGCGTTTCCGGAACTCAGCTACTTTGCCATGATCGCCGCTCAACAGGCAATTCGGCACCTTCAACCCCCGGTAAACCGGAGGGCGCGTGTACTGCGGATATTCCAGCAGCCCCATCGAATGGGACTCTTCATTGGCAGACTCCATATCTCCCAGCACTCCCGGCAGCAATCTGACCACCGCATCTGCGATCGCCATCGCCGCAATATTTCCGCTGGAAAGCACGAAATCCCCGATTGAGATCTCCCGGTCAACGACCAGGTCGATCACCCGCTGATCCACGCCTTCATAATGACCGGCAATCAGAATCAAATGTTCCTCTTTTGCCAGTTCCAGAGCCAGTTGCTGATTCATCACCTCGCCCCGCGGCGAAGTCAAAATCACTTTGCTTCCGGCTGTTTTCACCGATTCGACCGCTCTTACCAGCGTATCGGGGATCATCAGCATCCCCGGCCCGCCGCCGTAGGGTCTCTCATCGACAGTACCCCGGGCATCTGTTGCGAAATCCCTGACATTTACCGCATTTACCGAAACCAACTGATTTCTGGCGGCACGCCCGATGATGCTCTCACCAAGCGGCCCCGGAAACAGCTCCGGAAACAATGTCAGAATGTCGATCCGCATGACACCCGGCTCTCTTCATTAAATCGGTCCGGCAAACATCAATCCATCACATCGACAGAAACGCGTTTGCGCTGTCTGCCGGCAGCACCGCTCACCAAAGAACGGATCGCCATGATGGTTTTGCCGCGTTTACCGACAATTTTTCCGATATCTTCCTTGTTGCAGCGGATCTGGATCGTTGCGCCTTCACTGGTTTCAACAGTGGAGAGTTTGACCTCTTCCGGATTGTCAACCAGGGATTTGACCACATAGTCAACAAAAGATTCCAGCTCGGCAAGCGAACCTCTGCCGGTGGACGCGGCGGATTCAGATTTACTGCCGCCAAACAGGAAGCCGAACAACTTTTTAAACATCGGAACTTACTCCAATTATGCCTCGGCAGGAGCTTCTGCTTCAGCGGCAGCAGCTTCGGCGGCGGCTTTGGCTTCGGCTTCAGCAGCAGCTTTAGCTTCGGCTTCGGCGGCGGCTTTGGCTTTCGCCTTTTTGGACATAGCGGCAGGACGGACACGATCTTTCAAAACGACACCGCCTTTGGCGCGCTCAACGATATCCTTGACGGTCTCGGACATTTCCGCACCGACACCGACCCAGTAGTTGATACGCTCGAGGTTGATTTTTTCCTCTTTGCTGCGGGGGTTGTAGAAACCGACCTCTTCGATAGCTTTACCATCGCGGCTGGAACGCTGATCCATAACCACGACACGGAAGCAGACCGCATTGCGGGTACCGGTACGTTTCAATCTGATTCTGACCATAACTCTTGTTTACCTCTTGTTAAAAAATTCGTTTCTTCACGTTTTTACTTTTCACTTGTTCACATTGCCCCAAAAAAGTACAGCTACGTTACAGAAAACGGTTTTTATGCCGTTTTCACCTTTTTTGCGGATGTGACGAACCGACAGGCCCAGAGGATTTCGGCCATAGATCCATGTCAAAACATCTGTAAAAGTCTTATAATATACTATCGTTTGAAAAATTATGCAAATTTTTTCCGCACAAAAAACGGCTTTTTTATGTTTTTTCTCTCTTTCCGGTGGAAAAATCCGGAAATATATACTATATTAAACCGGCTCATACAAGGAACTGCTGTCATGAAAAAATTTTTAACAATACTTCTGACGATCTGTTTTTTTCATCTTTCAGCCGGATACTTTACCGCCCCGGCGCACTGTTCCGGATGCAAAAAATCCGGCACTCTCCTGCCGATACGTTACGGAATATCCGGCATACCGGCATCCGAAGCCGGATTTTTCTTTGCCGGAGGCTGTATTGATGCCGGAGCATTGTGGGCATGCTCTTCCTGCGAAAAACACCATTATCCGCCGAAAAATATTATTCTGGCAATAGCAGAAGTAAAAGGCCGCCCCGACACGCCGGTACAACTGCCGGCAAACGCAGATTACATCGCCGCCAACCGGATCATCGTCACCGGGAAATCGGTGGAATTCACCGAAATTTCTTTCATCATACCGCAAAAAGATTCTCTGGAAATATTTTTTGATGCCCGGGAGTTATCGCAACTCAAAGATTTCCTGAACAATTCAACTGCCAGCGAAATCATCCTCTGTCGGGGATCACAGTGGATCGCCGTCAACCGCAAAGATTTACATATCTGCGAGCGTTCGCTCAAAATTTCTCCGTTCTCCGAACGTTGTCATTTTTGGGCATTTACCGGTCTGAAAAAATATTTTTGCTGTCCGGCATGCGGCAGCAGAAACACTTTGAGAATCGCTGTTTTCGAAAATAAAAACGATTTCGTCGAAGCAGTCAAAGCAGATCTGGCAATTTACGGAGGAGAGAAAAGTGACGGTTCTTTATGGGGGTGCAAGGAGTGCCGTCACCGGGAAAAACTTCCCATTCCCCCTGCCCTGCAAATGTATATCGCCGATCATGAATATGAATCTGCAGACGCCATCCCAGCCGGCACTGAAACCGTAAAAATCAATGAACGTTATTACCAATTAGGTGATAAATTGATATTCGAACAACCTGAATACGCTCAAGCACAAGTCAATGACCGTCTGCCGGAATGGATCCCAGGTCAGCAGGATCAGACAACAGGATATCTGACAGTGCGATATGGCAGGCAGGATGCGGCGAATTTACTTGAATTCTCCGGGAAACACCTTGGCAAACCGGCAATTCTCATGGTATGCGGCATTCCCTTTGCCCCGGCAATTATAATAATGCCGATCGACAGCCGCGCTCTGCAATTGCATGGCACTAAACACATCGGGCTTGCCGGACTGGCAAAAATCGCCCGTCTATTCAACCAGCGCATCATCCGTGACCGGCAAATTTCCAGGTAAATGTACCTGATATATTGCCTTAATAAAAAACGGGACAACCTCTGCTGTCCCGCAAATTTTGATGGTCAATTATTTCTGCCGCTGATCCAGCACCCGCTTGGCCTTGCCTTCACTGCGGGCAATAGTCTGCGGAGCAACCAGTTTGATACGGATACGCAACCCGATGACCGATTCCACGGCACGAACGATCTTGCGCTGGAGATTTTCCAGTTCCTTGACCTGATCGGAGAAAACTTCCGGACTCATTTCCACGTTGAGTTCGATATTATCCATGCCGTTTTCAGTAGTGAGAATGATCAGATAATTGGCACTCACACCGGGAACCGTCAGCAACGCAGATTCGATCTGGGACGGGAAGACATTCACGCCGCGGATGATGAACATATCGTCACTGCGGGCAGAAATGCGGTCGATCCGGCGGATGGTGCGGCCGCATTTGCATGGTTCTGCAATAATACGGGTCAAATCCCGCGTCCGGTAACGGATCATCGGCATGGCATATTTGCTCAACGTGGTCAACACCAATTCGCCCATTTCGCCATCGGGCAGCACTTCACCGGTATCCGGGTCGATGATTTCCGGATAGAAGTGATCTTCAAAAACGTGCATTCCGGAGTGTTCAGTACACTCGATCGCCACTCCGGGACCGATGATTTCTGAAAGTCCGTAAATATCAAATGCTTCGATACCGGCACCCTTTTCCAACTGTTCCCGCATCCCCTGCGACCAGGGTTCAGCACCGAAAATACCGACCCGCACCGGCAATTCCCGCATATCAATGCCGGAAAGAGCCGCCTGCTCGATCAAGTGCAAAAAGTAACTGGGCGTACAGCAAATGCCGTTGACTCCGAAGTCACGCATAAGCATCACCTGACGCTGGGTGTTGCCGACCGAAGCCGGGACCACCGTCGCTCCCAGAGCTTCACAGCCGCAGTGCGCACCAAGTCCGCCGGTAAAAAGTCCATATCCGTAGGCGATCTGGATGATATCATTTTTGCTCAATCCCGCTCCGGCAAGACCGCGTTTCATGACCTCTGCCCAAACGTCAAGGTCCTCTTTGGTATAGGCAACCACAATCGGCTTGCCGGTCGTACCGCTGGAAGCGTGCAAACGCACCACTTCGCTCATGGGAACGGCACACAAGCCAAACGGATAGGTATCCCGCAAGTCCACCTTTTTGGAAAACGGCAGTTTCTGAATATCAGTTAAGGTTTTCACATCATCCGGCTTGACCTGCATATCATCCATTCTTTTGCGGAAAAATTCCACATTATCGTAAGCATGACGGACAATTTTCTGCAAGCGGGTCAACTGAATATCCCGCAAAGTCTCAACCGGCATGAAATCTGCCGCACAGCACTGATTTTTAACTGCTGAATCCATTTTTTACGTTCCCTTGAAAAACAGGTTATCCTCAATAAGTATTGTGTAATATATCACATCGTCACAAATTTTGCAAGTAGAAAAATCACCGTTTTTTCTCTAAAATATATTCCCGGTAATATCCCATGATATCGGTCACATATTTTCTGGTCATGGGAAAATCGATCCGGTTCAAAACTTCACCATTGGTTTTCTCCGGCTTCCATCTGGCAGCATGTTTGGTTCCGGCATTGTAATCTGCCAGTGCCAGTTCCAGACCGAACCGGTAATCCTGCCACCGCTTGATTGCCCGGGCGAGATACCAGCAGCCGATATCAAGGTTGGTTTTCACCTCGAACAGCTCTTTTTCAGACGGAGCTTTGCACTTATGGAGCCGCGCCCACTCTGCCACAGCTCCTTTGGGAAGGATCTGCATCAAACCGATCTCGCCGGCTTTGCCGCGGGTTTTGGGGTTGAAGCGGCTCTCCTTGCGGATCAGTGCTTTGACCAATTCCGGCGGCAGTTGATATTTTTCAGCGGCTTCCCGGATCTCTGCCGAAAATTCATCGCCGTTGTAAAGCAGATCATCCAGCTGATCCATCTTGACTTTTTTATCCCTGACAAAAAAACAGGCAAAACACAATGCCCCGGCAAGAACCGCCAGAGACAGTATCCAAACCAGCACTGAAGTAATTTTTTTCTTTATGACACTCATTGCGTTATCTCCCGCAGTTTACTTAACTGCCGGTGAAAAACTCCGGTAAAAACCTTGAATACCGGTTCAATATCCCGGCAGGAAAAAACCACCTCTTCCCCCGTATTTTTCACATCCAAAGCGGAAATCCCCCTCCAGACATCCCAGATCGGGATATCATATTTGACCGCGATCGCCGCCGGCATGATTTGTTGAACAAACCACAAAAACATCACCGTCTGCAGTTTACCGGTAAATCTGATCCTGCCGTGCAGAAGCAAATTCCCGTGGATATCCGGCTCTAAAACAAAATAAAATTCCCGGATATGCCGCAGATAATCCCGGTCGATCTGCGGTTTTCCCCATCCCCAGAGCAGTACATTTTTACGGCGGGGTATCTGTGGAAAAACCGGCGATTTCCCCGGAACCGCCCGGAAAGGAGCGCCGGATGGAAATGCTGTAAACAATCCGATATTCCGGGGAGTAAAACGCAGCATCCGCACGGCTTTGCGTTCATTTGCCCTGCCTTTAAGCAAAAAGACTTCATATCCGTTGTGATCTTCGGCGGGCAGACGCATATCTTTAACTTTGCCGCAGTAGTTGGCGACCGTTTCCTGCCGGTCAAATTCTGCCAGCATGATCCGCCTTTTACCTTGAGGATCGCAAGCGAGCAGCACTTCTGCAAGTTCCCGGGTACTTTTACCGCAGATATTTTCCAATACCGCAAAAAGATTTGCGCTCTGCGGGTGATCACAGAGCGCATTCAAATCCACCCCGGCAGCCATTGCAGAATACGCAGGCAGAAACGCCGGGAGTTTCTGCTCTGCGGCACCAACCGGCACCGCTGCACTCAAAACAAGTGCAACGGCACACAGCAGGGGAAAACGCATCAAGCGTTCTCCTGGTTTTTTTCCGGTTTTTTCGGCAGTTTTACTTCGATGTGCAGTTCACGGAGCTGTTTGATGGTAACTTCGCTGGGAGCATTCATCATCAGGTCTTCAGCCTGCTGGTTAAAGGGGAAGGCAATGACTTCGCGGATATTGGGTTCATCAGCCAGCAGCATCACCAGACGGTCAACCCCCGGAGCGATACCGCCGTGCGGGGGGGCTCCAAGTTTGAAAGCACTGATCATGCCGCCGAATTTCTGATCGACCGTTTCCGGACCGTAACCGGCGATTTCAAACGCGCGGTACATGATTTCGGGACGATGGTTGCGGATAGCGCCGCTGGAAAGTTCCACACCGTTGCACACGATATCATACTGCCAAGCCAGAATATCCAGCGGATCTTTGGTATTGAGCGCTTCCATTCCGCCCTGCGGCATGGAGAACGGGTTGTGGGAGAAGATGATCTCTCCGGTTTCTTCATCCTCCTCAAACATCGGGAAGTCCACGATCCAGCAGAATTTGAACTCATTCTGGTCGATCAGATCCAGACGGCGTCCGAGTTCAGGGATGACGGCTCCGCCGATCTTGCAGGCGACTTTTTCTTTATCAGCGAGAAAGAAGAGCGCATCGCCGTCCTCAACTTTACCGGCGGCTTTCAAGCCGTCAATAACTTCGCGGGAGAGGAATTTGACTATCGGACTTTTTTCAGTCCCTTCGCTCCAGATGATATAAGCCATACCTTTGGCGCCGTTTTCCTGGGCGAATGCGATCATATCGTCGAAAAATTTACGGGGCTTGCCGGCGACTTTCGGCGCTTTGATCGCCCGGACGACTCCGCCATTGGCAACAGTGGAGGCGAACGCCTT
>SUWL01000092.1 GCA_015061495.1 Lentisphaerota bacterium | reverse complement strand
TGGCTTACGGCTCAATCATGCGTTCACAATCAGACCCGCTGCCGATTTTTATATCGGCAGCCGGGATCTTGGATTGTGAACGCGGTTGCCGCACCCGGGGGAAAGTTCCCCCGTGCCCCCTTGTGGCGGGATAAATCTTCGCCACCTTATTCGTCCTGCAGCTGTTTGTATGCATACGGTATGCCGCAGACCATTGGACACGGTCACCATTATGCCACGCTTCTGATTTCTCCGTACTCATCCGCACAAAACGCCGGTTGGCAATAATAAAGGCAAACCGGTCACGTTTTTGAATATCTCCCGGGGAAAGTCTTTTTAATTCCGTACATGAAAATTGTAAAAATTTGCACTTTCACGGTGTAAGATTCATCCGGCAAAATTATCTCATACAGTAAAATATATGGTATATAATTGTTTGATCGTTGCAATATTTACAAGTTATGCTATATTAGTAACAAAATATTTATAATGTGTATGGGGGCAATTGGCGTCATGAAAAGATATGCTGTATTTATCGGGATCAATAATTATTCAAACAACATCACTCCGCTGACCTGTGCGTGTAATGATGCGACTAAACTTTACGGCAAATTTTGCGCTTCCGGATTCAGTGAAAATTCGGTGCTGATCCTCAACGATGAAGCCGACAGTATTCAGATCCGGCAAAAAGTGCGCGGCTTGTGCGAACGTATGGAAGAGGGCGATCTGCTGGTTTTCTACTTTGCCGGACACGGCAGGGAATACAATGGCGAACACTATCTGATCGGCAGAAACGGTGAAGCTGATGCCGCAATGTATTCCATAGATTCACTTTCGGTTTCCATGCTGGTGGCAATGACCAATAAACCGGGGATCCACCGGCTCTTTATCCTCGACTGCTGTCGGGACAATCTGCTTGCCGGGCGCAGTACTGCCTACGCCTGCGCGGAAAGCCGCTCCATTGCCCTGAATGATGCGGTCAAACCCGTTGAAGGCTTCCTGCCGCCGCTGATTTTGAGTTCCTGTGCCGCCGGGGAAAAGGCCTTTGAGGACCGGCAGACCATGCATGGTTTTTTTACCAAAGCTCTCCTTAAAACTTTGAGCGGTCCGGGAATAAAAAATATTTACAACTTCAGTAAGACGCTCTACGGCAATATGAATAACTCCCTGGTCGGCAATGAGCAGCATATTGACTGGCGAGGCAATCTCGATGCCTGGGCGGATATCAAAATTTTCCCGTCATGGGATCAGCACAATGGCGAAAACAGTTCTGCTGCCGTTACTCCCGCAGTTGCCGTACCGGACAACTATTACGATGTGCAATGGGATGCGGAAAAATGGAATAAAGCTCTCGTGCAGAACGCTATCGGATTGTCGGAAAAACTGCAGAAACTGCAATTTTGCGCCGCTCAAGCCAAAGAACGCGGCGATTACCCTGCCGCAATAAAAAGTTTGCAGGAGTTCGCTGAACTGGCGGAAAAAGAGTTCAATATCGCCGAAGAACAGAAAAAACGGATGATGCCGGATTTCTTTGAGATCGACCTTCAGAATGCCGCCATCACGGGATTGAAAAATAAAAGTGCCGCAAACATTGAGATCCCGGATGGAGTCACGACCATTGCCGCCAACGCTTTCCGGGATTGTACCGCGATCTCCACTGTGGTGATCCCCGGCAGTGTGACTGCCATCGGTGATCGGGCTTTCAGCGGTTGTACTTCGCTTGCGTCGGTGCAGTTCAACGGACTGATCGCTGCGATCGGCGATTTCGCTTTCAACGGCTGCAGCCGTTTGGGCAGGGTGATCATCCCGCAGAGCTGCCGCACCGGAGAATCCGCCTTCCCGGAAAAGTGTCAGCTTATCAGAGCCGATTCCGGGGTATTCGGACTTTTGCAGCAGGCGGCGCAGGGCAATATCGATATCAACGGACAATATCAGCTCGGATGCTTCTTTGAAAAGCACCACGACTTCACCAATGCGGTCAAGTGGTACGAAAAAGCCGCCGAAAACAACCATCCCGATGCCCAATTTCAGATGGGAATCTGCTGCAACCGCGGCGAAGGAGTGACCAAAGATCCGAATCTGGCATTTTACTGGTTCAAAAAAGCCGCCAATCAAGATCATACCGATGCTCAATTTTACTGCGGCTGTTATGAATTGGATGAAAATCAGGATCCGGTACAGTCCATGGAATATCTGAAGGCCGCCGCCGGAAAAAATCACCCGGAAGCTCAATATTATCTCGCATTGTGCTTCCTTATGCAGGAGGATCACCAAAAGGCCGCCGAATATCTGGAAAAAGCCGCCCAGGCCGGTATCGTTCACGCCCAAACCAAACTCGGAAACGCTTATGAAAAAGGCATCGGCGTTAAAAAAGATCCCAAACAGGCGTTTTACTGGTACAAAAAAGCCGCCGAAAAAAACGACAGCGAGGGACAACACTGCCTCGCTGAATGTTACTACTTCGCTGTCGGTACTGCCAAAAGTCTGCCCGATGCCTTTTTCTGGTATGAAAAAGCCGCCAAAAACGATCATGACCGGGCGCAATACTCCATGGGATGGTGTTATGAACATGGCGAAGGAACCGCCAAAAATCCGGAACAGGCGTTTTACTGGTACGGTTGTGCCGCCAGACAGGGACATACAGAGGCGCAGGCCCAGTTTGCCAAATGTTATTACCTGGAGATCGGCACGAAACAAAGTTTGAAAGATGCTATTTTCTGGTATGAAAAAGCCGCCGTCAAGGATCACTTGTCATCCCAGTTTGCTCTGGGCATCTGTTACAGCACCGAAGGACCGACGCAGAATTTCTATCAGGCCTTTGCCTGGTATGAAAAAGCCGCCAATCAGGGCCATATCAACGCCATGTGTTCTCTGGCAGCCTGTTACCATGATGGCACCGGTACGCTCAAAGATTTGAAAAAGGCGGCGTTCTGGTATGAAAAAGCCGCCGGACAGGGCAATGAAAATGCTCAATTTTCTCTGGCTAACTGTTATTTCAAAGGCGAAGGGGTCGGAAAAAACCTCAAAAAGGCAGCGTTCTGGTATGAAAAAGCCGCCGGACAGGGCAATGAAAATGCTCAATTTTCTCTGGCTAACTGTTATTTCAAAGGCGAAGGGGTCAGCAAAGATCTCAAAAAGGCAGTCTACTGGTTTGAAGAACTCGCCAAAAACGGCAAAATTCCGGTCGAAAAAGAATTGATCCAGTGCTACGCTGAACTCGGTGATGCCGATGCCCAGACCAATCTGGCTGACTGGTTCTACAATGGTCAATCCGGCTTTCCCAAAGATTTTGCCAAAGCCTTTTCCTGGTATGAAAAAGCCGCCAAGCAGAAAAAAGCCTATGCCCAGTACTCGGTCGCCTGGTGTTATGCCCACGGCGAAGGAGTGAAACAAAATTTCGATAAGGCGGTCAGCTTATATAAAAAAGCCATCAAAAACGGCTATGACCGGGCACAGCAGGATTTGGATAATCTGCTGCAGACGCGCAAAGGTTCTAACGGCGGCAGAAAAAAATTCTTCCGCTTTGTTCTGCTCTCCGCCGGAGCATTTTCGCTCTGGTATATTTACTGCAGTTTTGAAAAAGACCTCTCCCGGATCAAGATGCCTTTCCGGAAATCCTTTGCACCGGTAACTGCGCCGGGGGCGGCAGCTGCGCCGGGGACGGCAGCTGCGCCGACCGCAGAGGAAAAAACTCAATTTGAGAAGCTCAAGGAAAAAGCTGCAAGCGGCGACGCCGAAGACCTCTATCAGTTGGGAATGAGTTATTACAATGGCAGCGGAACCGGAAAAAATTTCGCCGCAGCCGTGAAACATTTGGAAAAAGCCGCCGATAAGGGGCATGTCGATGCCCAGCTGCAGCTCGGCAGATGTTTCTGGCAGGGCTCTCCGGTCAAAGATCTCAAAAAATCCGTCTGGTGGTATGAGCAGGCCGCCAATCAGGGCAATCCACATGCCCAGCTTGCCATGGGCAGATGTTATGAAAACGGCGTGCCGGAAGTATTGAATAAAGATCTGGGAAAAGCCGCCAGATGGTATGATCAAGCCGCTGATAATGGGATTTCCTCCGCAAAAATCAGCGCGCTTAAATGTTGGGCGCAATCCGGCAGTGTCGATGCACAATACCAGCTGGCTGCCGCTTATGAGCGCGGTGAGGATACCGCAACCGACCTTACCGAAGCCCTCAAATGGTATAAAGAAGCCGCCGCAAATGACCATGTTGTGGCACAATATACTTTGGCACAGTATTATGAAGAGGGCAAAGCAGGGGTCAGCAAGGATCTTCAGACCGCATATTCATGGTATCAGAAAGCCGCCGCGCAACTGCATGCCCCATCCCAGTATAAAGTGGGAGAATTCTGGGCTGAAGGCAAAATTTCCCCCCGCAAAAATCAGAAACTGGCGGTAAAATGGTATCAGCAGGCCGCCGATCAGGAGTATGCTCCGGCGCAAAATTCTCTGGGCTATATGTACGAAAAAGGCCATGGCGTGACCAAAGATACGGAAAAAGCAGTTTACTGGTATGAGAAAGCCGCCAGACAAGGCAACGCCAAAGCCCAATGCAATCTGGCCATTTGTTACTACAACGGCATCGGTACTGACAAAGATTATCAGCAAGCTCTTGAATGGGCGCGGAAAAGTGCCGATCAAAATTATGCAGCCGGGCAAAACGTGCTGGGGGTATTTTATGAAAGAGGTCTGCAAACTGACGGGATATATATCAACACCATATTGAAAAAAGATCCGGCGCAGGCAGTTTACTGGTATGAAAAAGCCGCCAAACAGGGTAATTCCGTAGCTCAAAACAACCTTGGTGTGTGCTACCTGAATGGTGTTGGAGTGCGGCGGGACTACCGGCAGGCGTTTTACTGGTTTCAGGAGTCTGCCAAACAGGGCTACTCACCCGGTCAATACAATCTTGGGTACTGTTATTTTAACGGTCTGGGAACCAACACTGATTACTATCAGGCAGTTTACTGGTATCAGGAATCTGCCAAACAGGACAATGCCGGAGCAATGAATAATCTGGGAATATGCTATCAATATGGCAGAGGAGTGGATAAAGACCTCAAAAAAGCGAAGTACTGGTTTGAAAAAGCTGTAGAAAAGGGCGATACGAATGCCCGCAGTAATTTACAGCGTCTCCAACGCGGCTGGTGATTCAGCACGGGGGGATCAGCAGGTGATCGAGTTCCACCCGGGCAAGTGAATGGGCGATATTTTCCCGCAAGCCGGGAATTTCAGCAGCGAGAGTTTCCGTAAGGGCGGCAAATCGGGCGCGGTCACCATCTTTCACGGTGGATTCATACTGGCAGGTGCCGCTTTTATCCGGCAGTTCCAACGTTGCGGCATACTGACGGATAAGCTCTTCCGGGACGAGGGCAAGCGGACGGATCACCGCCGGATGAGCCGGATTCTGCGGCTGAACCAGCGGCGCCATCGAGGTCAAACCCTGACCGCGGCACAAACTCATCAAAAAACTGGCGATAATATCATCCAAATGCTGGCCCAAAGCAAGTTTATTGCACTTTAATTCATTGGCAAGCCCGTACAGTTTCCCCCGCCGCAGACGGGAACAAAGAACGCACGGCGACGAATCGAAACCCTTTTCCCGGATGATTTCCGGAATATTCAATCTGACCGGATGGTGTTCCCAGCGGTGTGCAGCACAATATTCCGCGATCTTTTCCGTACCGAAATTTTCAAAACCGGGGTCAAAGGTGGCGGCGGCAAGTGAAAACTTTACCGGAGCATGCTGCTGCAGATGTTCCAGCAGATGCAGCAGCACAAAACTGTCTTTGCCGCCGGATAATCCAACCAGTATCCGGTCGCCAGCTGAAATCAGACGGTAACGGACGCAGGTTTCCCCGGCAAGACGGCAGATTTTTTTGAATATCTTTTCCATATCCCGATCATTTGGTTATTCCACTGCTTACAGTTCTCAAGAAATATATCACACCCCCGGCAATTTGTCAACCGCGCACCGGAGTTTCTTTTGCCGGGGCGCTCACGCCTCCCCGGTACCCGCCAAGGCGGGATCTATTCGGGTGATCGGCAAGCACTCTGGCGGTTGCCGCACCCGGGGGAAATCTTTTTAATCCCGTCTTGCAGTTTTTTATATTTTTCTGCGTATTTCGGTCACAAACCGTCGAAGATCCAAATTTCAGATCAGCAAAGGGACGGAATTGGGGTCATTTTCCGGGTTTTGGAAGTCGGGGATAAAATCTTTGACTGCGGAACCGGCATCCTGGACGAAGCCGTCTTCGATTCCGGAATCAAAAAGGGCGGATTCGGCGACCTCGTATTCAAAGTCGCTGATCCGGCGGTTGAGTTCGGGGTATTTTTCGCTGGAAACTTCGCCGCATGGCAGGTATTGGCGCATGAGGGAAAAGATGACTTCGCCGGGTTGGAAATTTCCGGCGACAAATTCGATAACTTTGAGAGTATTTTCCAGTTGACCCGGGAGAATGAGGTGGCGGATGATCACCCCTTTTTTCATCATGCCGTCTGGACCGATGACAAATTTGCCGGTTTGTCTGACCATCTCCCGGATCGCGGCAACGGCGACATCGAAATAGTCCGGAGCATGGCTGTATCTGGCGGCGATATCCCGGTCGGCGTATTTGAGATCCGGCAGGTAGATATCGACTTTGTTTTCAAAAAGCTGCAAAGTTTCCGGCAATTCGTATCCGTTACTGTTGTAAACCACCGGTACGGAAAGTTTTTCATCCAGTGATGCGGCAACGGGCAAAGCGAAGTGTCCGGGAGTAACGAGGTTGATATTATGCGCTCCCCGTCCGATCAGGCGGCGGTACAGCTCTTTAAGCTCGCCGGTATCCAGCAGAGTTCCTGCGCAATCCTGGCTTATGCAGTGGTTTTGGCAGTAGACACAATGGAGGTTGCATCCGGCAAAAAAGACGGTACCGCTGCCGCGTTCACCGCTGATGACCGGTTCTTCCCAGAAGTGCAGACCCGCCCGGGAAACAACTGCTTTGCCGGGCGCGCGGCAGACCCCGTACTGTCCGCTGTCCCCCGGTAAAAAAGGCCGCGCCGCATGACAGCGGCGCGGGCAGATATCGCAAAATCCGTTCATACTTCACGCTTGCGGGTTATCGGGTAATTCTGCCGGAGTATTTTCTTTAACCACGGCATCTTCGATATCCTGCACGATGATATGGACGCGAACCACATTCATGCCGGTGGTATTTTCCACCTCCCGGATCACGGCTTTCTGGATCTCGGTGGAGACATCCGGGATGCGGAATCCGAAACGGAAGACGACTTTGATTTCGATAGCTACATTGTTATCTTCCGAAAGGGTGATCGTGATGTTGCGGGACTGCATCCGGCGCGAACCGACGATTTCCGCGAGGTTGTCCACCAGTGAACTGCCAGCCAGACGGGAAACGCCGGGGATCCCCAGAGCGGCTTTTCTGGCGATGGAAGCAATGACACCTTCATGGATCCTGATATCCCCGAGTTCAGTATCGTCCAAAGTCATGGTGTCATGGGGATTGACCGATTCCGGCTTGACAGTTTCACTCATTTGCGTTTCTCCTTGTTTGCGGCGCTTTTGTGGACTTTCTGCAGGACACTTTCCACGAATCCGGTATCGTATTTACCTTCGACGAAGTTTTTATGGATCAGGATTTTACGCTGGAAAGATATCGTGGTATTCACACCCTTGACCACCAATTCATTCAGTGCGCGCTGACAAGTGGCGATCGCTTCATTACGGTCGTGTCCCCAGACGATCAGTTTACCGATCAGACTGTCGTAGTACGGCGGGATGAAGTATCCGCTGTAAGCGTGGGTATCCATGCGGACGTTGGGACCGCCGGCGGGGATGAACAGCTCGATCTGTCCCGGGCATGGCGCGAAATTATGTGAAGGATCTTCCGCATTGATACGGCATTCGATGGCGTGTCCGCGGAATTCCACATCTTTCTGCCGGATCTTGAGTTTGCCGCCGGCGGCGATTTCGATCTGGGCCTTGACCAGGTCGATGCCGGTGATCATTTCTGAAACGGGATGTTCCACCTGGATACGGGTATTCATTTCCATAAAGTAGAACTTCTCCGGATTGGCGGGATCGAGCAGAAATTCGATCGTTCCGGCACTGGTGTAATTGGCAGCTTTGGCGGCTTTGACCGCGGCAATGCCGATTTTTTCCCGGACTTTGGCACTGATTCCCGGAGAAGGACTCTCCTCGATGAGTTTCTGATTTCTCCGCTGCACGGAGCAGTCTCTTTCGCCGAGGTGGATCACATTGCCGAAGTTGTCCGCCAAAATCTGAACTTCGATATGGCGGGGATTGACCAGAAATTTCTCCATATACACTTCGCCATTGCCGAAAGCCTTTTCCGCTTCAGTGCGGGCGGAGTGGAATCCCTGCAGCAGACTGCCGTCATTATGGGCGATGCGCATACCTCTGCCGCCGCCGCCGGCGGAAGCTTTGACAATGACCGGATAACCGAGTTTATGCGCCCATTCCAGAGCCTGATCCTCATCTTTGATCAAGCCGTCACTGCCCGGAGTGGTCGGGACACCGGCTTTTTTCATGGTATCCCGGGCGATGGCTTTATCGCCGA
>SUWL01000091.1 GCA_015061495.1 Lentisphaerota bacterium | reverse complement strand
AATTCACCTTTCCGGCGATACAAGATGACAAAACGGCAATCCGACTCAACGTGTTTATATTTACCATCAACACAAATCTTTTCAAAAGGTTCACCTTTGGGAATTTCCAGCGAAAAAATGGTTCGCGACCGCTGGTCGCTCCATGCGTCAAAATGTTCGCCGACCGTCGCCACAACAAAATTGCTTCCGGAGGCAACCATCAAATACGGCAGCATCACGATTGCGCCAACAACCTCGCATCCGGTAAGAAAGAGCATCCCAAGCGCAAAAAGTATAAGTAAAAGTTTTTTCATTTTTCCTTTTCCATTTTACCGCTTTTCACCGGAGTTTGCCGCGGACCTTGATGCCAATGAATATTTACATTTGGATCACGTTTTTGCCAGTAGGATTTTTTTACCCTGAAAAATGCTTCTTTGGCATTGGGAAGATAATCATATTTCTGACCAATCCGGGCGGGATTGAGTAAATCACCTTCCGGTCCACCGGTAAACCAAATATAATATTGGTTGCCTCCCGGTGCAGTTTCCGGACCGGATATTGAAGCATAATCTTTATCTATTTCAAAGTAAACAACTTCAGAGTTATTATATGTCCGGTAGCATGGAGTATATTCTTCCAAAGGAGAATCAATATGCTGACTGATAACAAATTTATCTCCGATCATCAGGAAGTTTTTTACAGAATAAATAACCTCATACCAAT
Source organism: Lentisphaerota bacterium (assembly GCA_015061495.1). Taxonomy (GTDB): domain Bacteria; phylum Verrucomicrobiota; class Lentisphaeria; order Victivallales; family Victivallaceae; genus UBA1784. Next base: position 7,874 of record SUWL01000091.1, on the reverse strand, counting down.
CATGACGTACAACAATATTCTTTATTGCAGTTCCGCAAGTGGCATGTTCATGCTTTACCAGATGACACATAACGACATCGCAATTATCACGGGCAATAACTTCATTGAATACCGCCGCAGTCTGTTCCACTGTCGCCGCAGGGATACTCTCTTCTTCTTCTTCAAAAGTTGCACAGCCCGAAAGCAGCAAACAACCGCAAATTGCGGCAAATATAAAAATCAGTTTTTTCATTATTTCAGTTATGCCAATCATCATCACTACTGTCCAGTAAAAATTTCCGGAATTGATTGAAAAATTCGGAAATTGTCACATATTAAAAACGTTCAAACCTTTAATATTTAATACGAAAGTCCCGAACGGTGTTTTACTATAGCATATTATTCCCAAATTTTCAACTGCATTCCCCAATGCCGTTAAAAAAACAGTCAAAAAGTCTGGAGTGCCGATTGCAAAAGTAAATACACGCTCTTTTTCAGAGCAGCGTGTATTTACTTTCATAATCGTCATATTTTTTGTTTCAATTACTTGCAATATATTATCATTCATGCTATATTACCAATAATATGTATAATTAATCATCCTGTACTGCGAACAAATCAAGGTATTTGCCCACCATCAGAGGAGCTTGCGAAAATGGATAACCTGCAAAAAAAACACCATTTTGAATCTTCCGGATGCAGTGAAGATAAAAGTTATGATCTCATCAGTACCGAAGAACTTTTTGCCGATACACCGTTGACTTATTCTGTTGCCAATAAAGAGGAGGCTTCAGGCTCAACCGGCATCATGCTCAACACGCTGTGGAATCAGAGCGGCATCATCAAAATCGGCAATAATACCACCATTACTTACAATGAATACTGTCCGCTGGATGGCTCATCTCATTCGCTCACCGGATGTACCAATACTGCCACTGCACAAATCATTTATTATTACATGGAAAAATTCGATCTGAAGTTGAATTTGACCTTAAATGCCGATGATGCATATACCAGTTCTTACAATGGGAAAAACATTCAGATCAAAGCAGACGGTTCAACACCTGGAACGATATCCTTTGCCCAGATCAATGCCAAACTTGCCGATTATGATCTTAATTCAGCAGATGATGCCGCCGCTTTGCTCTACGCTTGCGGTGTGGTTCAAAACGCCAGTTATTCGGCATCTGCCACCTCAACGGCCTGGTACAAAGAACTCTTTTCCCGTGCCGGATTCGTCAGCTGCAACAACCTGTATTTAAGCAGTTCAACCACAGATTACTGGGGCGGAAGCGACGGCAACGGCGGATACCGGATATCGGATGCCGGTTATGAAGTTCTCATCGAAAATCTGCAGGCCGGCAGGGTCGTCGGCACCTCTTATCCCGGGCATGCTCTGGTGATCGATGGATATGACAGTGTCAACGATAAATTCCATATCAATTTTGGCTGGGGCAATTCGGCAAGTACCGCATGGTACAGCCGGGAAGAGATGTACGAACAGCAATATTACCACTTCGTATATGACCTCATGACCGAAGCGCAGGAAACTCTGACCGTCAACGATATGGATGTTTACGGTACCGGCACTCTCGTGCGGGCTTTAGAAATGGCAAAAACCATAGAAGGAGCAAATATTATCAATTTCACGGCCGGTATCGCAGGAAAAAAACTGACATTACCCAAATCGGCGTACTTCTATGATAAAATCACGGTCAATGACTTCAACATCTCTTTAATGACCGGAGCAACTTACGGGTTCTATGACGGAGGATCCGGCGAAGTTGATGCGGCTTTTAAAAATTTCTCCGGATCACTCGTCGTAAACAATGAATATTCGTACAGTTACGGATTGTATTTCTACAAATCAAAAATTCTGTCATTTGAAGGAAACGGCGCACTTATCTGCGCCGGCAGTTATGCCGTGAATGGCAACTATGAAGCCGGAGCAGATAAAATCCTTGCCAGTTTGCAAAACAGCCGGAAAAACAATCTTGAAATTGAGAAATTCATACTCGATGCCAAAACAAACGCCTTCTATGCCTCACAAAACAATGACAACATCACGTTTGATAACCGCAGCCTGGTCATCGGTAATATTTACATGAGTACCGGCAATGACCGCCTGACCGTCACCGGTAATTCAAGGGTGTTCGGCGACATCTCCATGGGCCAGGGTACCGATACCATTACGATCGACAGCACCAGTTCCATCACCGGAGGAATTGCCGGAAAGAATGCCTCGGTTTTGCTTGATTTCAAACTGCTTGCTGCTGCAAACAGTAAAGCTATGTTGACCGTCACCGATAATTTTACCACTATTCAGAATTATTTCAGCATTTCTGCAGATATATCCAAGGCAAAAGCCGGTATCTACACCTTGATTACTGCGGCAGATACCGCCTCTTACACTGACCGGCTGGCAAATGTCAGCGTGTCTGTTACCGGCACCGGCGGTTCAAATTACAAACTTTCTGCCAGCGGCACTAATGAATGTCAGTATGCTGAACTGATTTTTGAAAACAATTCGCTGAAATTATCCGTCACCGGATATGACAGCAGTGACCATACTCCTCCATCGATACCGGAAAATTTACACGCTGCCGTCTACGGAAACGGAGCGCAACTGAACTGGAACGACTCCACAGATAACAACCGGGTAAACAAATACTTTATCCGATACGGAAAAACCAGCAGTCTGGCAGGTAATGGCAAGGCGGTAACTGCCAGCGAAACGACCCTTACCGATTTAAGCAATGGCACTTATTATTTTCAGGTGCGCGCAGTAGATGCCAGCGGCAATTATTCAGAGTGGTCATCTGTCAAAAGTTTTGTTGTCAATCATACCGCATCTCCGGTAATGGTGTTGAAAAACGGTTTGCTGCAAGCTGCCGGAAAAACGTTGACCGGACAACGCATTGGAGAACAAACCTCCATGACCGTTGCCGCAAGCGGACAAGCAGTTTCCACCCACGTATCTTCCGGAGGTCTGATGAAAATATCCGGCGGCACCGCAACCTGCACAACAGTCAGCAGCGGCGGATCTGCAGTGGTAAGCAACAGTGGCTGCGCCAATGACCTGACCGTAAAAAACGGCGGTAATGTCAGCGTTTATTACCTTGGGAGCGCATCTGGAGTAACAGTCAGCGGCGGCGGACAGCTAATAGTATCCAATGCCGCAATAGACAATGTCAACATACAAAGCGGCGGGAAACTGAATCTGAATCGCGGATCTGCAGTAAATGTCCGCATATCAAGCGGCGCAGTGGTCAACTCTTTTATCCATAATCAGGCAGGAAGTTTCAGCACATTGACCAGCCTAACCAATGTCAACGATGTATCTGTTTCCGGATACGCCTATGTTTACAGTGGGATGAGAGCTTCGCAGGTAGATGTCAATTACGGGAACCGGCTTTGGGTGTACTCCGGCGGAACGGCTGTAATCAAGTACAATCCGTGGAGCGGCACGATCACTTCATCTGCCGGAGCTACCGTCATTCGCAATCAACGGGATAAGAATGTTTATTTCGGCGGAAACAATCACGGTATCATCAGTTGCGGAAACAGCATCGATTCGCTGAATGTTCACAAGGGCTTAAGCGCCCTGATCTATTCCGGAGGTCTGGTCAACCGCATCGACTTGACCAGCGGCGGATCAGTAATATTTTCCGGGGGGTCTGCAGAAAGAGTCAATATTTCCAGCGGCGCAACAGTGAAACAATTTGCCGGAACGGTAAATTCCTGGTTCATTTACAACGGAGCCACTGGTAGTGTTTACGGATCAGCAAAAAATGTGAATGTTTCCGGCGGCTACGCATATGCTTCCGGCAATAATGCTGTAATCAACAATATCGGCATCACCTCCGGATCGATGACAGTAAGCAGTGGAGCAAGAGTCGGTTACGCTTCAGTACTTGGCGGGACGATTTCTATTTCCAGCGGCGCAACACTCACCGGAATGCGGCTTGCTCAACAGCGGGCAAACGCAAACATTTATTCCGGAGCAAGTATCGGAGACATAACCATCTGCGACCAGGCATCGATCACAGTCAATTCCGGAGTGACGGTCAACAGTTTGACACTGAATTCCCTGGCTTCGGCTTATCTATCCGGATATGTCAGCAAAGCCACCGTCGGTTCACGCAGTTATCTGTTTTTGACCAGCCAATGCCGCCTCGGTCAAGTCACGGTCAAATCCGGCGGCCGTCTCTATTTGAATGCAGGAACGTTCAACCATAACATCGTCATGGAACGCGGCGCAGTCATTGTTGCCGATAAAGAAATCAATGCCCAGTGCGATATTACAATCAACGGCAATCTGGAGTTGACCACTATCGGCAGCGGTAAGCTCAATATGCAGCATCACACCCTGACACTGGATCTGCGGGAGCGCTTCACCACCGATGCGTACATGGTGGATGATCTCGACCTTATCAGCAATTATAAACTGACAGTTGCGGTTTCGGCGGCACAGGCATCCGGAGATTATGAATTGGCTCTCGGCACGGAAAACTTCACCGGGGCAATCACGATCAAGTGCGGTAATACAAGCGGTTCTTTGAGCGTTGGCGGCTCTTTGACTTTAGGCAGCTGTGTTTTCAGTTTGACAGCAGACAACAGCGTCTACCGCGGAAAACTGGTATTGTCGGTCAACAATAACGCAACATCTGTGCTTCCAAAGGTCAGCAGTTACACTCCCGGCACCTGGTCGACCGATTGGCAGCAGGCTTCTGAATACGCCCGCAAAAACAACAAGCTGATCTTTGCCTGTTATGGAGATCCCAACCGTTGCGGATTCGCAGAAAACATGCGGGATAAACTGCTGGAAGATCCTGAATTCATAACATTTGCCAAAGAGCATCTGGTACTGCTTTACGAAACCAGACCTGCCGGAAAAACTTACGGCGGATCCCCTGCCGGATATCTGCTCAATGCCGATGGCAGCACTCTTGCCAACAAAAGCGGTTTCGGAGCCGGGGATTATGCCGAATGGATGAACTGGTTGAAACTCAATACCGACACATTAAAAAAGGGGGTCTATATCGTTTCATCCGGACATGAAAAAGATTTCGTCTACTCTGCAGCCGGACCGGCAAGCAACTTGACTGTAAACAATGACCACATGATGTATGTCAATGGTACAACTCTGACCGGAGGTTTGATCAACGGATATACAGCCATAGCTTATATCCGAAATGGCGGTATTGCCAGCAAAACCGATGTTCGGGGCAGCATGGCTGTACTTGCCGGCGGCACTGCAACGCATGTTCAGGTAAATTCCATTGGCTATATGTCGGTCTACAGAGAAGGTATTGCCAGCAATACCACCATGAATTGGGGCAGCATGGGTGTGGCAGATGGAGGCAAAGCAATCGGTACAGTTATAAATTCTGCAGCTTCAATGTTCGTACACTCCGGAGGTACAGCTGAAAAAACCAGTGTACACCGTTTGATGTATCTCCGGGGAGGAAAAGCTGTTGATACGGTTCTCTATTCAGGAGCAACTCTTTATGTGTCAAACGGAGGATATGCCTCCAATATCAGTGTTGCATCCAGAACCAGTGGCTATGTCCGGATTTATTCCGGCGGCAAGGTCAGTGACATGGAGGTCGGATCCGGGGCCAGACTTTATGTGAGTAATGGCGGAACGGCAGACCGCACCGACATTTACTCCGGCGCCTATACCTATGTCTACTCCGGCGGCACGGCGACCAATACCTCCATCGACTCATCTGGAAAACTTTTCTTGTCCTCCGGAGCGGTACTTGGCGGTGAAGTGGATATCGAATCCGGAGCATACGTCAGTGCATACAGCGGTGCAGTGGTCGACTTTACGGTCGACGGCAGAAATCCCGGAACTTCTGCAATGATCAACAATCTTTCATTGATCAACGGAGCGCCGACATATACGATCACAGTTGGCGACGGTTCACTTTCCGGTACTTACGATCTGGCACGCGGAGCTGCCAAACTTCGAGATGCAGTTATTTCCATCGGGAACAAAGATACCAGATTCGGCACAATCACGGTCAACGGCAATGCTTTTGAGTACAATGATACGATCTATCTGCTCTCTTTGAGCGGCGGCAATCTGCAGTTGGATATCGAAAAAGACACACCGGTACAGCTCTATAGCAGCGGCACGTGTGTCTATACCGGCAAAGCGGTCAGCAACACTTATCTGGCTTCCGGAAATAACAACAGTATGTTTATCTCCTCGGGCGGTATTGCCGGCAACACCACGATTGGAAACGGCGGAAAAATGTTGGTATCCAAGGGCGGGACTGCCAACGAGGTTACGATCAATTCCAACGGTTTGGGTTTCATCTACAGCGGAGGAACTGTCAATGATGCGACCCTCAATAAAGGTGGTGTACTGAATTTGTACTACGGTGCAAAAATCAACAGTGCAAAGATCAATACCGGAGGCAAAATCAATGTTTCCAATGGCGGTGCGGCAAGCAGTACGGTGGTTTCTTCCGGAGGCAAGATGGCTGTATCTTCCGGGGGCAAAGCGGATAATACCATCGTGGACAATTTTGGTTCAATGTATGTTTACAGCGGCGGCGTGGCAAATGGAGCGACCGTTTACTATATGGGACAGCTTTATGTCGATAACGGGGCAAAGCTTAACAATGGCATCATCCGTTTCGGGAAAACCTACATTTCCAGCGGTGCAACGGCAAGCAACACCCATGTTTCTTCCGGAGGTTTGGTCTTTGTTTCCAGTGGCGGGAAAATGGAAACTGCCACCGTTTCAAGCGGCGGATGGATACACCTTTACTATGGCGGATTCGCCAATAACGCCACGATCAATGGTTTTGGCAGATTTTATGTTTCCAACGCCGCAAGTGCCAATAAGGTCACGATCAATTCCAACGGCTTGGGTTTCATCTATGCCGGAGGCAAAATGAATAATGCTTCCATCAAACCTGGAGGAGCAATCCATGTCTATGGCGGCGGAACTGCCAACAGTGCAACTGTCATCGGAGGCAAAGCCTTTGTCTATCAGAATGGACAAATCAGCGGTACCCTGCTTCAATCCAGCGGCACCGCATTGGTCAGCAACGGCGGTAAAGCGGTCAATACTACTGTCGGTTATAACGGCAGCATGCACCTTTACAACGGTGCGGCAGCCAGCAATACCACCGTGAACTATCTGGGAAGATTCACCCTTGCGACCGGGGCTGAAGCGACCGGAACGACGATCAAATTCGGTAAAGTATTCGTTGCCAGCGGAGCAACTGTGAACAGAACCACGGTTTCTTCCGGAGGTTTGATTTTCGTTTCCTCCGGTGGAACAATGGAAACCGCAGCGGTTTCAAGCGGCGGATGGATCCATCTTTATTATGGTGGTTATGCCAATAATGCCACAGTCAACGGTTACGGAAGATTCTATGTTTCCAATGCCGCAAGTGCCAATAAAACCACAGTAAATTCCAATGGCCTGATATTCGTCTATGCTGGCGGAAAAATGAACAACGCTACAGTTAAAACCGGCGGATTGGCACATATTTATGGTGGAGCGCAAGCCAACACAGCCGCACTTAACGGTGGAAAGCTCTTTGCCTACCAGGGAGCCAAGATTAATAAGGCGACACTATCAGCCGGAGGGATGCTGTACATTTCCAGCGGAGCGGCAGTCAATTCCGCATCCACCCAAAATATGGGCAAAATTTATGTTTCATCCGGAGCGGACATCAGCAACGGAACAATTGGTTCAAACGGGATCATATTCGCTTACAAAGGCGCTGCCATGGACAACACCACCGTACAAACCAAAGGCGGGATGCATCTGTATACGGGGGCAACTCACCGTGGGCTGCTGCAAATTTGGTCCGGGGCAACAGTTTCTGCTTACAGCGGTTCAACGATCGACTTTACCATTTCCCGGA
>SUWL01000090.1 GCA_015061495.1 Lentisphaerota bacterium | reverse complement strand
AGAACTTCTTTGACCCAATCGTTGATAAAGTTGCGAAATGTTTGATTTTCCGGGTCCGGACATCCGGCGATCACGGGATTCAATTCAAGAGTCACCCCCAAAGCATGTTCGCGGGCATCTGCGAAGTCGAATGTGGCATTATTTTCAACATCTTCCGGGGTAAAGATATTGGATGGGACCCCGGGAGCATAATCAAATATCATGCCATATTGCCGGAAACCGCCGTTGTTTGTGCGATTCCAGATATCCAGATGGTAGGCAACATCCTGATAACGTTGGTTGGACAGGACCGACAGCGAAAACGGAACATCGTTACCATCGGCATCCAAAGCAGAAACGATTTTGCGGTAACAATTTCCGCCGGAGCATCCATCCAGAGTAAAAACCATGAATTTCCATTTGCTTACCGGTACTTCAATACTGACCGTGCCGCGAGCCGCCTTCCTTTCTGAAATCAGCTGATAACCGGAATTGGTATCGGAGCCGAAAACTTTGAATACTCCCTCTTCTTTCAGTGGTTCAGAGAAATTCACTGCAAATTTAACAGCCTTTTGTCCCGGAAGCGGCCACGTCTGCCGTTTGATCATCACCTCCTGATGCTGCCGGGCAAAGTCAGTGCAAAGCCGCTGTCTGCCGCCGACTACATCAATTCCCGGAGAATCAATATTTTCATCGGAAACCGCATTTTGCAGGATGCTCGCTTCATACGGTTTGATGATGACAAATATTTCAAGTCCGTTTTTATGGGCGATCCCGGCAGCGGCACGGGTCAGATCACCGTTGAAGTTTTTCCAGGTTTTACGCATTCTTTCATCATGCTGCAGTAAACCGGAACGCTGAATGATCTCTTTCTGATCGATCCAGTAAATGCGGGTAATGCCTTTACTTTTCATCAGTTTGAAATACTCATCAAGCATTTCCGGTGTCCAGACCGCAAAGCACATTTCACTGAAAAAATCAATACTTGCATATAATTTCATAAATATTCTCCTTATCAGAACTGTCCGTAATAAGCATCTTTGCCGTGTTTGCGAAGGTAATGTTTGTCAATCAAAGCTTTTTTCAATGGTACGGCATCACCGTTTATCTGCAATGTCAAATATGCCATTTTGCACAACTCTTCCAGTACTTTTGCATGATAAACCGCTTGTGCGCCATCTTTTCCCCAGGTAAAAGGTCCGTGACCGGCAACCAGTACCATCGGATTTTCCATCGGCTTCAAATGCTGCCGGGTAAAACAGTCGATGATCTGCAGTCCGGTTTCGGTTTCATAATCATTTTCGATCCTGTCATCGGCCATAAATTCGGTGCATGGTATCTTTCCGGCAAGATGATCGGCATGAGTTGTTCCCAGTACCGGCACAGGTCTTGCCGCCTGCGCCCAGGCCGAAGCATAGGTCGAGTGAGTGTGGACGATACCGCCTATTTCCGGATATCGGCGGTAAAGTTCCAAATGGGTATTGGTATCACTTGACGGACGCAGAGTTCCGGAAACAGTTCTGCCGGTGGCGATGTCAACGATCACCATATCTTCCGGAGCAAGTTTCTCATACTCCACGCCGGATGGTTTGATGGCAAACACCCCATGGTCCCGGTCGATACAGCTGACATTGCCAAAGGTAAAAAGCACCAATCCAAGTTCCGGCAGAGAAATATTGGCCTGCCAGCACTCATATTTCAACTGTTCAAAATTCATTTTCCCGACCGCAGCATTTCCAGATTTTTACGTGCCCCCTGCAGAACAAAAGAGTAATCATTACCGGTGGATATCATATTGATCCCCAAATCAAGAAAGTGTTTGATTTTTTCAGCTGTGAGCTCTCCGCCCAGCGAAAGTCCGAAACGCCGACCGGCAGGAAGAATCAAATCAGCTGCTTTGCGCAGCAATCCGGTAACTTTTTCACCGTAAATATCCCCGGGACATCCCGCCAGACAGGAGAGATCCATCGGGCCGACAATAAAACCGTCGATCCAGGGATTTTTCAGCATTTCCGGTAAATTGTCTATGCTTTCCGGTGATTCAAGCTGGATAAAACGGCACATGGCTTTATTGGCGCACTGCAGATACTCCAATTCACTGTCGATCCCGTAACGCACTGCCTGCTGCGGGCCGACTCCGCGAATTCCGTCAGGCGGATACAGCGTGTGTTTGATTGCTTCATAAGCCTGTTCAGCCGTGTTGATCATCGGGAAGATCACTCCTGCCGGTCCCATTTCCACGACTTTTTTGGTATGGTTACGGTCGCCGATGGTCACTCTGACCAATGGCGGAGTACCGGCGTGCCAGGCGTTGCCGATCATCTGAACCAGTTCGGCATAATCAACTGCTGCATGTTCAGTATCAATCCACAAATAATCATAACCGATACCGGACATGATTCCGGCAATAACTGCATTATTCAATCCGGTGTGTGTTCCGAATATTATTTCCGGTGATTTAAGTTTGTTTTTCAGGGTCAGGTCAATCATTTTTTTGGTTCCTTGTAACTTTATTTCTCAACAGGTGCCTTAAATCCGGTCCGGAATTCTTCTCTGAAAAGTTCTTTGACAAATCGCGACACTTGCGGTGCCGGGGAATAGTTGCCGTAAAAATCCTCGATTTCTTCTGCCAAGGCTTTCATATCATTTCCGGCGCGGGCCAGATCCTTCTCTTTCAACGAAGGAGTCAACTGGTAGCCGACACATAACTCGTCATGTTCATCCCAGTGATGCATGATAAAGCCCAGACTTAAAGAAAGCAGAAATTCAACCGCTTTGAATGTCAGCAAATGGGAAATAAATTCCGGTTTGTGCCGGGTAATATGCGCAGAGAGTTCCTCCATTTTTCCGATCCACTCCCGCAAAATGCTCCGGCGGTGACAATACCAGAAAATATTGCCGTATCCGGGGATGGCATTTTCTCCTTGCAAAACGCGTTCCATGATCTTATTCAAGTCAAACTTTTTGAATTCATACCGGTTTAAATAGGATGAAAGGCGCGTCTGAAATCCGTCTGTCAGCGGCACCGGACCGTAAAATGAATCGTAACGGTCAAACCACTCCGGGATATCCGCTCCGAAATATTCAGCGGCAAAATTTTCCCGCCAGTTGCGGTCGAGTTCTCCCCCGGCGGCATTGAAACCGTGAGCAGCAAAAAAGCTCAAACTGTTCATCCAGAAAGTTCCGCTGTCTGGCCAGTCGGTAATGATCGAACCGAGAGCGTTTTCTTTGATCATCAACTTATTCATCCGGCTGATATTATCCAGAGCCAATGTGGGGGACAGCAGCAGTGAACCGTGACCGGATTCGCCTCTGATTCCGGCGCCTCCGATAATACGGCTGGCGGGGATGTTGTTGTTCAGCACCCGGAAATGCTCCTCCAAAACTCCGTGGCAGTGGTCGCCGTAGTTCCAGAAGTGGAAGACAACTTTTTCATTGAATTCCCGCAGAAGCTCCGGTTCTTTGACTGCGATATCGTGCCAGATGACGGGGATTTTTCCCCGGGAGATGACATAGTCGGTCAATTCCCGGTAATAATTCACATATACCCGGTATTTTCCGGCAGGATCTTTGGCGGAAATATCAGCGCAATGCGGACATGCGCCCAGCAGATTGCACTCATCGCCGCCCAGGTGGATATATTCACTGTACGGATGCGAATCAATAATATCATCGATCAATGCTCTGGCAAGTTTCATGGTATCCGGATTGGCAGGACAGCATTGCTGAATATGTTCAGATACCTCCCGCAAACCGGCATATTCTTCATGGCAGAGAATGTGATAAACATGTCCAAGAGTCTGAACCAGCGGAATTATCCGGACATTTAATTTTTCAGCTTTGTCACAGAATTTTTTGATATCTTCCCGGGAAAATGCATTGCTGCATGCGATACGGGCATGTTCTCCCCGGTATGGGAACATGGCTTCATACTCCACCAGCAGACAATTCAATCCGGCGGCGGCACAATCTTCCAGAATCATGGAAGAGAGCGAATCCATATCCGGTCCGAAATAGGGCATGAAGTCGTGGATCTGGTGCATACAGATCATAGCTCCGCGCAGAGCAAGTTTATGATTTTTCATCTTTTTTCTTTCTAAAAACAATTACCGGCTACCGGTTTATTCCCGGTCAAATAATCCGGTCAGCACAGAGCTGTATACCCGGTGTCCGAAATCATTGGGATGATTGACGCCATTGCCGGTCAAATCGTAAAAATCTTTTTTATCAAGCAGCATTTTCCACACAGAATGAACATCTGCCACAGCACATGCTGATGATGAAAAACGCTTGAGGGTTTCCGCAAAAAGCCGGGATTGTTCATCATGTGAACCGTGCCACAACGGATTGCGGGTCATCCCTGCGACCAGAATAAATTCGGTATCCGGATGGCGGGATTTTTTCAAATCCATGATTTTTTTTATCCAACTGCCGAATTCCCCGGCACTCAAAGCGGCAAAGTCATTCATTCCGTAAGCGATCACAAACAGGTCACACGGATCATCCAACCAGCGCTCCCGGATATCGAATGCATCGCGGCATCCGGTACCGTTGATAGCGGCATTGCGAATCGTGATCCTGCTGCCGAAACGCTTCTCCAACTCTCCGGCAAACAATTCGATATAAGGCCCCTGCCCCGGAGGTGAACCGACAAATCCGGTAGCATTGAATCCTTCACTGATACTGTCACCTATCAGAGTGATGGCCAGTGGAGAAGCACCGGCAAGTGCTGCGGTGGTACGCGGCAGCTGTCCGGCGGTCAACCGGGGAAATTCCGGAAAAACCGCACCTTTGACAGCCGCATAATCCACATTGATCTGGTGACGGGCAAAAAAACTGCCGTTATCAAAGAGCAGCAGTTTACCATCCGGCCCGCCGGTAACAGCATTGGCATCCGGAGCCGGATAAATTCTGGCACTATCTCTGTCCGGGAAAATATCCTGCTCCCCGATACCGCAAATACCCGAACCGGGAACGGGAAAAAGCTGATCGCTGCCCGGTTCATGGGTATAATCGATATTTTCCCGGTAGATCTTATCCAGAGCCGGATTGTAAACGCGCATGATTTTTTCTGCAGGAAACAGCAATCTGATTGGGGCATTACCCCGGAACAACCCGGATTCGCCGTAAACCATCCGACCGCGTTTTTCCCAAATTGGAGGCAAAAACATCTTTATATCATTCTCCTTTATGACCGGTCACTTCATTTGGACAGCTGTGCCCGGGACACTCTCCAAACCGGCGCAATCGACAGCGGTGACATTGTAGTAGTAATCATCGCGCATAGATGGTTCATCGGTAAATTCCAGAGAGTCGCTTTCGCCCCGCAAAGTACTTTTATCGCACTTGAATCCGGGAACCGAACCGCGATAAATGCGGTAGCATTTGACCGCCAGATTGTCTTTGGACTTCTGATAAGTGACTTTGATACCGTTATCAACTGAAGTAGCGCTGATGCCGGTTACTGTTGCGGGTTTTTCGGTATCCTGTCCCTGCCAGATGACGATATCATCGACGATCCATTTGTGCATCTGGTTGTCAACGACGTTGACATTCAACCCCTGAAAACTGTCTCCGGCATCCAGAGAACCCGCACCGTAAAGCGGCGTATAAAGGACATTCCAACCGGGCTTTGCCTGAAAATAGAATTTTTTACTCTTGTTTTTGGTATCGTTCCACAAAGAGAGTGACAGTGTCCCTTTGAAATCTTCCGGGACAAAAACTTTGCAGTAAGCGTAAAGATCCGGAGCAGCTTTTAATCTTGGCCCGTTGATCATCAACAGCAGAGTATAAGCATTTATCGGCTCAAAACCGACGGCTTTACCGGTTCCGCCAGCCCCCGGTGAAACGACTTTCAACGGATGCAGATGATGCGGTTTGCCGTGATGATAAGCACGCATGGCAATGATGGTGTCGGATTTTTGCTGTTGTCCGGCAATTTGCGGGAAATAGATTATTTCCTGATTTTTGCTCTGTTTGATAACGTTTTCTTCAAAATCTCCGCGGGAGTGGATTTGGAACGGGGATTCGGCGGCACGACCGGAGACAAATGCTCCGGCCGCCAGTATGGCAATGATGATTTTTTTCATGATCAATCAATCTTTACAGTACGTTTTACTTTAGAAATGACATCAATTACTTCAATGACAAACGGTCCGTTTTCATTGACCGCAGTAATGAATTCATGGGCGGCTTTGCCATCCGGAGCGTTGTAAACTTTTTCAAAGTATTTCAACTCTTTGCCGTTGGCATCGAATACCCGGAAACGCAGCACATGGCGCAGAACTCTGTCACCACTGCCGATAACTTGAGCATTGACCGAAATGCGGTTGTCGTTTCTGCTGCCTTCCAATTGTATATCCTGTACTTTGTATGGAAGGGCGACAAAAATTTCCGGCTTTTCGACCTCGAGTTTGCAGATTCCGCTGACGGCTTTACCGGCACGGATGGCATAGACCTCGCCGTTTTCCGGCGCAGTTATTTTTACCGAGGCATTTTTGCTGCTGTTCCACACCCCGAAAACCTCACCGCCATCCTGACAAAGCTGCAGGGGGTAGATTTCCGGAGAACCGGAAGCAATCATCAGCGTATTGCTGCTCTGTCCGATCCCGGCGGCTGCGAGTTTCGCATTGAATCTTTTGCTTACTTTCACCATCAAAGGTGTAGTATAATCTTTGGATAACTTCTGACCGATGAGGTTCACTTTGGGAATGGAAACCGGTTTCTTTCTCCGGGCAACATTCTCATTGTAAATGCCGTAAGGCACATCGGCGAAAACGATTCCGCCATTGGCGGCAAAATCTCTGATTTCGGAAATTTCCTCATCTGACAGAGCCAATGCAAAAGGCAGGATCAACACTTTGTAGCCGTTGGCGGTCAATGCGCCGGATTTCAACTTATCCGGAGTGATGAAGTTGACATTGCATTTTGCCCGTTTGAGCAAAGTCACCCAGATTTCGCGGGCATCGTTGTTGTCGGTGAATGTGTAATCAGCCCAGACTGCCATGGTACTGGGAGTTGAAGCCAGCACCGCCGCTTCGGTCGGGCGTTCGGTATAGTAGAGCAATGTGCCTGCGCCCTCTTTGAGCGGGGCGAGCGCCTCTTGATATGCCGTCCCCGGGCGGTCAAGGTCAAATCCGGATTGAAAAGTTCCAATTCATTGTAGACCGATGCCCCGAAGTGACCGTTAAAGGCATTGTTCCAGATGCGGGACCACACTGCAGATTCTGTCATGCCGTATCCGACCCATGCGGAAAGAGGCAGCTTCTTGAACGAGTTGAGCATTTCGGCGGTCCCCTGTGAGGTGTAAGCCGAAAGCGTATCAACGACCGGCATCAGCAGTTCGTAATCATAACCGTTGTAAGGATGCGGGGCGGGAGTACCGGAAGCACTGATAAGTGCGCCGGGGTCATTTTCCCGGGCTTTATCCGCAACCAGTTTCCAGAAGTTGGCAAAGAGTGTGGTATTGTATATCCGGTGGAGAGCCCAACTGGAAAATTCTTTGCGTTCCCGGGCCTCAAGACCGGTATCCGGAACCACCTCATCCCAGTTTTTGAAAGAGCGTTTCCACTCCCGGTTCAATTTTGCCAAATCGTTGTTGTAACGTTTTTTGAGCCATTCGCGGAAAGAAGCGAGCGATTCCGGAGAGAAGTCGAAGTCTGCCGGACGGTCAAATTCCCCGTAAGACATCTCATCACCGATGTCGTAATAGAACGGGCGGTATTTGGAAATTCTGGGCATGTGGACATCCATGGCATTGGCGAAAGCATCCAGATATTCCGGATCATCCAGACGGGGATTGCGCTTGATGGCAAATTTGTTTCTGGTTTTGGAATAATTGGTGATGATATCGCCGATCTCTTTTTTCCGGTTGCGGTATTCCCAGACCGGATAGTTGAATCCGGGAATGCCGCTGCGGTAATCCAGACGGGAGAGAGATTCCAGCACCAGCCGTCCGCCGTAGCGGTAACTCAACATGTGTTTGGCTTCGTTGTCCTGTCCCCAGAAAGTCGGCACGGCGTAACTCATCATGATGTTGATACCGACTTCCGAGAGGGCATTCTGCCAGTAATCGCGCAGGAAGAAGGGGATCGAACGGGAATCGCGTTCCGGCCATCCCAGCATGACGTTGTAAGAGTCCCAAACGCGGGAAACTTCATTTTCCGGGACGGTACTGATCACGGTACGGCGGCGATCCTGCATAGAGCCATTGTTTTTCAATGTCACATAGAGATCGGCACGGCGGGCGTAAACCGCTTGCGGGGTGACTTCAAACTCATCCCCGGAGAAATCGCCTTGAGCGATGATCCTGCCCATCGGGTCGATAAGTTCGTATGAAGCTTCATTGTAATTGCCCCGGGTGGTGATCTGCGCCTTAAAAGGTTGTCCGGGCAGCAGCATGGAATCGGGAGCAGAAATTGTCAAAATTTCCGCTTTGCCTTTTTCCGTAACGGCGGCAACGGCGAAGTCGAGAGCCATGCTGTCACTGGAAACCCGCAATTCCACCGGGTTGACTCCGCCATAGAACTCAAAATCCAATGGAATGGTCAACTTGTTCACACCGGGTGACAAAACTTTTTTCACTTTGAGCATCCGGTCTTTTACTCCCGGGTGGCGGGCGGTAAATTCCAATTCAACGGCGACTTTA
>SUWL01000089.1 GCA_015061495.1 Lentisphaerota bacterium | reverse complement strand
CCAGGTGCAGGTCGACCGTTATGTGGATATGACCTTTGCCGCTGCACTGCGAAGCATGCTCCGTCAGGCCCCTAACATCATCATGGTCGGTGAGATCCGCGACCTTGAAACTGCTGAAATCGCTATCAACGCCGCTCTTACCGGTCACTTGGTATTCAGTACTCTGCATACCAATGATGCTCCCGGTGCCGTTGCCCGTCTGGTGGATATGGGTGTAAAACCGTTTCTGGTAGCAACAGCTTTGCGGGCGGCGATGGCTCAACGTTTGTTGCGCCGTGTTTGCAAAGAGTGTGCCGAAACTCATATCCCCAGTGCTGCGGAAAAACGTATTCTCGGGTTGAGTGATGAATATCTTGCCAATCATAAGTTCCTGAAAGGTAAAGGTTGCCGTCATTGCGGATACACCGGGTACAAGGGGCGTGTCGGTATTTACGAAATTTTCCTGATCACTGAAGAAATCGCCAAATTGATCTTCGCCAATGAAACCAGCGGAACTCTGCGTTCTTTTGCCCGCCGCAATGGAATGAGAAGTTTGCGTGATGATGCCATTCGTAAAGCTGAAGCTGGTATATCTACTCTGGAAGAGGTCATTTTTGTGACCATGCGCGATGAGAACTGATAAACGGAGGCTTGTAGAATGTTGGATATTGAAAGTTCTGCGTTGATAGATCTGCTGCGCAATGTCCCGGGAAACGGAGGCGCACAGGTATCTTCACATATCAAAGAAATCGAAGAAGAGTGTGAGTCTTCCGGTAAGAGTGCATTGGACGTTATTGAGAACTTCGGCATTTTTACCAAACCGGAAATGCTGCAAATCATGGCGGATTCCCTCGGTACTTACATCTGGAACCCGAAATCACAGGATCTTCCCCGGGAAATCATTAAAAGTATTGACGTCGATACCGCCCGTACTTATGGCGTTATCCCTGTCGAAGATGACGGTACTGCGGTCTATATGGCCATGCGCCGTCCGCTGGATTTCCAGAGTCAGGAGTCTTTGCGTTTTATCATCGGTAAAAATATTCTGCCGGTGATTTGCGACCCCGATCAATTCGCCAGCGAATTGGATCGTTATTATCCGGAAAAGGAAGATACCGTCGATGATATTGTTGCCGAACTGGGGGTTATGGAAGAAGAGGAGGAAGATGACTCATCTGATGAAGAGCGGGCAAATGAAATGCCGATCATCAAGTTCGTTGACGTGGTGATCCATCAGGCGATCAAAGATAAGGCATCAGACATTCACTTTGAGCCGTTTGAGAAAAATTTCCGCATCCGTTACCGGGTGGACGGTGCGTTGTATGAAATGCCGGAACCGCCGCGCAGTTTGGCGATCCCGGTCATCAGCCGTATCAAAATTATTTCCGGATTGAATATTTCAGAACGCCGCCGTCCTCAAGACGGACGTATCCAGCTTAAATATAACGGTCGTCCTGTGGACTTGCGTGTATCCTGTCTGCCTACCAGTCATGGCGAGTCAGTGGTACTTCGTGTGCTTGACCGTACCGTGGTCAATCTGCAGTTGGATTCGCTCGGCATCGGCGAAGATGTGCTTGCCAAACTTCGGGAAATCATTAATTTGCCCAACGGTATTCTGCTGGTTACCGGACCTACCGGTTCCGGTAAAACCACGACGCTTTATTCTGCGTTGAGTGAAATCAACAAGATCGAAGATAAAATTCTGACCGCAGAAGACCCGGTCGAGTATGATATTGATGGTCTTATCCAGTGTCCGATCAATGATGCAGTCGGAATGACCTTTCAAAAAGCATTGCGTGCATTTTTGCGTCAAGACCCTGACCGGATTCTCGTCGGTGAGATCCGTGACTTTGAAACTGCGCAGATTGCTATTGAAGCATCACTTACCGGACACTTCGTGTTCAGTACGCTTCACACCAACGATGCCGCCAGTACTATCACCCGTTTGATGGATATGGGAGTTGAACCGTTCCTGATCGCTTCTTCTCTGGCAGGAGTGCTCGGTCAGCGTCTGATCCGCCGGGTTTGTCCGCAATGCAAAACGTTTTACACTCCAACCGATGAGGATTTGGACAAACTCAATCTCGAGCGTGCCCAGGTCGAAAACATCCAGTTCTGTTACGGCCGCGGATGCGAAATTTGCAGCAATACCGGTTACAAAGGACGGAAAGCTCTTACCGAATTGATGGTCATCAATGATGAGCTGCGTGAAATGATCGCCGCCAGTACTCCTGCCAATATTCTTGGTGCAAAAGCTGCAGAATATGGTATGAGAACGTTGCGTGAAGACGGTTTGCTGGCAATCTTCAACGGCGAAACCACTGTCGATGAGGTTGTACGCTATACATGATTTGTCTTGAGTTATATCATTGAATATAAAAAATTATCAGGAGGATATCCGGTAATACAAAAAATTTTGGATCGGTAATTGAAGTTATTTTTGAAAACAACCATTTGTATTGATGTTTCAAGATGCTGCATCACAATTGGGGTTTCGGAAAAAATAAGGAGGTAATGCTATGCCGCAATATACATATGTTGCGATGGATGGGGCAGCAAAACAGCGAAAAGGTAAGCTTAACGCGGCAAACAAAACTGCTGCAGAGGCAGAGTTGCGGGCCAAAGGGCTTTTCCCCATCGAAATCAAAGAGATCATCCAGGTACAAAAGGTAAAAGCTGCCAACAAGGGCAAAGGGTTGAATATGAGTTTCGGCCCGATGGTCATCAAGCGTAAGGAGTTGACTGTCGTGACCCGTCAGCTGGCGATTCTGCTTGGTGCCGGACTGCCTTTGATCCGTTCGTTGAAAACATTGGAAAAGCAGGCGAAAAATCCGGTAGTGGCAGCTGTTCTCGGTCAAACATCTACTATCGTTGAAGGCGGTGCCACATTTGCGGAAGCTTTGGAACAGAATCCAAAGTCATTTGACAAACTTTATCTGAATATGGTGCGTGCCGGTGAAGCATCCGGTGCGATGGAGGTCATTCTTGACCGTTTGGCAGGCTTCATGGAAAAAGCCGCCAGAATCGCCGGAAAAGTGAAGTCGGCAATGATTTATCCGAGTGTGATTTTGAGTATTTCAATTTTGGCGGTGGTCGGTTTGATGATTTTCATCGTTCCGAACTTCAGTAAAATCTTTTCTGACTTGCTCGGTCCGGATGAGCCTTTGCCGGGTATCACCACATTTTTGATCAACTGTTCAAACTCCATGGTGGAAACTTGGTATTACTGGTTGATCGGTGTACTTGTTATTGTTGTTGCATATAAAGTTGCCAGCAAGACGACCGTCGGTAAATTCGGTATCGACTACTGCAAATATAATATGCCGCTTTTCGGACCGATCATTGCCAAAACTGCGGTTGCGCGTTTCAGCCGTACCCTCGGTACTCTGATGAGTTCCGGTGTCCCGGTATTAAGTGCGCTGGCGATCGTTAAAGAAACCAGTGGAAATGAAGTTGTTTCCAAGGCGGTCGGGCAGGTGTATGATGCGGTAAAAGAGGGGGAGGGAATATCCGTTCCGCTGGGCAGAACCAAAGTTTTCCCGGAAATGGTTATCTCCATGGTGGAAGTCGGTGAGGAAACCGGTAAACTGCCGGAAATGCTCGATAAAATTGCCAATACCTACGATGAAGAGGTTGACAACGCCGTCGGAGCCTTGACTTCGCTTATCGAACCGTTGATGATCGTTGGCTTGGCAGGTATCGTCGGTACGATCGTTATCGCGTTGTTCCTGCCGTTGACTAAAATCATTGAAAAGATGTCCGGTTAGTACTATGCTGCAAATATTGGATATCGGCAATACATTCACGGTGGCTGCCGATTGGGACGGCGGAGTATTTTTCAATCTCCGCCGTTTGCCTACCGGCGATTTGGAGAATTTAAAGCCTGCTGAAAATTTCGTTGCTGCATGTGTGTGTCCGGCTGCGAAAAAACATTTTCCCGGCCGTCAGGAACGTTTTATTTCTGCTTTGAATCAAAAAAGCAAAGTGGACTTTTCGTTGGTTGATACGTCAACCCTTGGCGCGGATCGGGTGGCAAATGCTGTCGCGGCTGCCGAGTTTTATCCTTTGCCGGCGGCAGTGATTGATTGCGGTACCGCAGTTACAATGGAAATCATTGATGGTGCATTCCGGTTCGCCGGAGGTGCTATCGCTCCGGGCAGACGACTGCTGCGCCGGGCATTGGCAAACGGAACTGCGCAGTTGCCGGAGATCCCGTTGCGGGATCATGTTGAGAAAAAAATTGGCTGCAATACGGTTGATGCCATCTCATTCGGAGTTGATGCCGGAATTGTCGGCACGGTAAAAGAGTGGCTGCGGATCGTCAATAAGACATATCCGCAGCTGACGGTGATCCTGACCGGCGGAGATGCCGGATTTTTAGCTCCGGAATTTCCGGATGCGGTGGTCGCTGATCAGTATTTTACGCTCCACGGCATCCGGATCGCCGGTGGTTTTTGAAAATCACAGAAGTTCCGGGATCATATCGGAATCCAGAGATTCGTTTTCAACAGTCAGAATCTCATCCGGATTGGTATAGCGCAGGCAAAATCCCCAGGCATTTCCTGATTTCCCGCCGAATCCCATTGTGAATTCATGTTTTCCCGCAGTCAGAGCAGGCAAGGGGATAGAATACTCGTCCGGCAATATCGGATTGGCAACTCGCGGATACCCGGCAACTTCCTTGCCGTCACAGCAGAGCCGGAAAGGCCCATCGGCACCGAGCAGGATAACGCAAGAAATATCCCGTTTGCAATTTATCTGCCAGCGGAAAAAGTAATGATATGCGCCTTTGCCGGTAAGCCGTTGCGGGTCAATGTAAATGGAATCAGATTTGAATTCGCTGAATTTTACCGCCGCCAGTGCTTCTGCGGTCGGCATCAGAGAATCATAATCATCTCTGCCCATGACCGGTTCCGAAACTTCTACCCGGGAAATCATTTGAGTTGTTCGGGGAACCGGACGATAATACAGCGGGCCAAATGCCGGCAGCGAGCGTCCGGCTGCATCGTGGATATTTACCGCAGGATTGCATCCGAATCCGTAAGCAAGTTTGGCACCTAATTCAGAACCTACTGAAATGATCGTCTGTTTGCCGCGCAGTTTGCACCGGAATGGGGGGACTGCCGGTAAACTCTCCTCACCGGAGTGATGCAGGGAAAAGCCGAGAGGCAACTGCCCGTCACTGTGCAATTTACCGATCACATTTTTGAAATTGACTGTGATTTCGTATTCCTGCAGTTCATTAATATAACGGCAGGAAATTTTTCCCGGTTCGATCGGTGGAGGTGTTTTCTTATTGTCGCGCAGAGTTTCAATCGCATCTGCCATACGCTTTGCCAGGATATGATAACTTTCGCTGGTCAAATGAATGGTGTCGTTATTTTCCAGATCGATTGCCGGCACGGTGAGCATGCCGGGCAGTTTTTGGGGTAAGCAACGCTGGATTTCCCGGATTTTGCTCCACAATGCTTCTCTGGAAGAATTATATGCTCCGGCAGTTCTTGCCAATTGAACCATGATTATCGGTAATTTCGCATCGTTGAAATCTTGCCTGACTGCCCGGAATAGTTTCAGATTGCGTGCTTCATATTTTTCGGCTGCATCGTTGGTGGTGTCTGAACATCCCTGATACCAGAGCAATCCGGCAACTTTGCCGCCATTACGGCAGAAACGGTCATACATTGCACCATAAAGGGAGTTTTCTCCCTGATCGCGCAAATCTGGATCCCATTGAATCATATTGGTGCCGCCATGTGCAGATGCAATAACCCCCTGCGGTATCCGGGTACGTTTCCACATCTCCTGTGCAAAAAATACTCCGGGGCCAACTCCTTTGATCACCGGAGCTGTGTCATTGTCAAACGCATCGTGCCCGCCATTAATGACCCAGTGGATTTCCGCTTTGGCATGGCGCATGTTGTGGATCGGTTCTTGAGCGATGTCCCAGCGGTCATCCATGTAAAAAGCCCGTACACTGCGAAGCGGGGCAGGGGCCTGGGCAAGATTTCCAATCCCCTGCATATTGGATTGGCCGGCAAGCATCCACACGTCGCCGACCCACAGATCGGTGAAGTCCAATGATGAACTGCCATCGGTCAGCGAAAGAGCATAAGGTCCTCCGCATTTCCAGGAAGTTAAAGTCGCAGAAAAGCTGCCGTTCTTATCGCTGGTTACGGCGAACAGTTCTTTGCCGCGGCTGTCCACTGCAGTGATTTTTCTTGACGGTGCAGCGGTTCCGGTGATCTTCTGATCACAGAAATTGTTTTTGTTGCGCTGCATGACCATGTGTTCATACAAACCGGAGGTGATATTCATTTTGTTATTCCTCATTTGAGTTTATCTGGTTGGGGAATAATATATCACCAGTTGCAGAAAAGTAAAGGTCGGGAATAAAAAAATCCGCCCGAAAGGAGCGGATTTTTTTTGCGGCGCAAAACAACTTGTTTATTCGACCGGAATTTTGTGTACCTTGGCACTTTCTGATTTCGGCAAAAAAAGCGTCAGTACACCATCGCTGATTTTTGCGGTAATATTGTCCGCATCCACTGCATCGGAAAGGTAAAATGCCCGTTTGTAAACGATCGGCAAATTGCGGCGATGCAAAATACTTTTGGCTTTGAGCGTGAGCAGACGGTTTTTTACTTCCAATTCCACGCATCCGGCTTCCACTCCCGGAACTTCAAAGGTAATTTCCATACCGTCATATTCATCTATGACATCGGCAGCGGGACGAACGGTTATGCATTCACATTTATGCTGCTTATTGTCATCACTCATGATAGTTTGATTTTCTTTTTTATCAGACATAAGATACCATCCTGAAATTATTTGTCGCAGTGCACTTTGATCGTTTTTGCCGGTTCCGGTTCGGTCATGTCACGCGGGATCGTGATGCAAATGACTCCGTGTGCATATTTAGCTTTGGCTTCCGCTCCTTTGATCGGGACCGGGATCTTGATGCAGTCCTCGTATTCAGCACAGGAACGTTCCCGGAAGACGTAATGCCGGTTTTTTACCGCGGCCTGCTGTTCTTCACAATGCCGGATCTTGAAGTTCAGCAAATCACCGACGATTTCCAGATCGAAATCACTGTTTTTGCATCCGGGACAGGAAATTTTGACCTTCACGTCTTTGTCGCCGACTTCAGTTTCCCATTTTGAGTCAAAAACTGAACTGCGGAGCAGGCCGCTGCCGGGTTCAACCATGCGTCCAAACATGGTTCGGACGAGTTCATCCACGCCCGGGAAAACCTTTTCCAGAGCTGCGGGGACTTCATGTTCGCGTTTAGCCAACAGATTCATAAAACATTCTCCTCTGATTGTTGATGCCGGTGCGTGGCGCCGCTGAATTACGCTCCGGCGATTCTCCTCTATGGTACAAAATAAATTGAATCGGTAAAAAATCAAGCCTTTAAGCAATGAACAACTTGAATAAATGACAAAACGGTAGTATCTTATAAGGACGACGGGGTGTAGCGCAGTGGCTAGCGCGCTTGCTTTGGGAGCAAGATGTCGGGGGTTCGACTCCCCCCACCCCGACCATTTTTTTCAAAAAACGGTCAACGAAGACGCAAGTCTTCACTTCACGCTTTTGTGCCAACAAAAGCTCTTCACTCAAAACCAAAGGTTTTCTTCACATCTTCACCAAACACCAGAGAAGACTTACTTGTGAAATCGTTTCATTCCGCTAACGCTCCATTGCACTTGTGAAGCCGCTCCGCGACAGGTCTTGTGCCTTGCGTTACTCGACCGATGGTCTGCGTTACTCAGGCTTAATCCGCTGTCGCTTCGCTTGTGAAGTTTCCGCCTTTCGGCGGGAGGATGTGTTTCTTTTTACAGCGCGGCTTCGCCGCTTAGTTTCGCCTCTTCAACGGTTTATGACAGAAACTCATATTGATTTCTCGCTTGAAATTTCCGGCAACTGATAAGATATATTTTCGTTTTTTAACGAAACAATGACCATTTTTTATTAACGTGCAGCCATTTGAGCGTAAGAGAGTTTTTCAAATCAGTGAAATCACCCCGACCAGCTATTCTGTTCTCTTTTGTCCAGTCCTTTATGACTGGATTTTTTTATGCCTTGAGTTTACCCAATGAACCACAAGCATTTACAGCAAATTATCTCTGCAATAGAGAACAAACAGAGAACGGTAAAATCTCTGTTTTTCAGTGTGTTTTAAATAAATCTCGGCCAAATTCTCTGTTGGTAAATGACCTGAGTCATTTATGTCTTTGGTAATTGTAAACGATTTGAGATAAAAAACTTACAGAAGAACACGCCAAAATAATGGAGAATTCTCTGTTTTTTACCATCTTTCATTTTCAGTCATCTATTTTAGAGACCCAAAAACATTTACTTGCAGCATATGGAGAGAGTCTGTTGAAAAAAGCGGACTTCAAACTGCTGATCCCGGCCCAGACGGTTCCGGCAGGCAAATAAAAATCCGGTTTATTTCCGAAAACAGGGTTGCTGCGAAAAAGCAGCAGCCCTGATTTTTTTGTAAAAATTGTTTGACACGGCTTGACAAATGCAAAGAAATGTATTATTTTTAATACAAAATCGGCGTGGCGAGACTGTATGCGCGGATGGCGCAGGTGATGAGAGTTCTGCCGTCAAACAAGGTCACAAACAAAAAAGAAAGGTTTGGTGGAGTCGTGAGGAAGGTATTTTTGATCCAACTGCTATTGGCATGCTGCTGTACTTATGGTG
>SUWL01000009.1 GCA_015061495.1 Lentisphaerota bacterium | reverse complement strand
TGTTCAAACATCACTATACCATTTCCAATTTGTTTTAAGTTTGATGAACAATGAAGTATTCTCGCTTTTTGTCTTGAAGAATGAAGAGCGGGAAGCAGAGCAAGAGGCAAAACGACCAACCAAATTATAGCAATGACAGAATAAACTTTTATCGCAGATACATTGTGTTCGTTATCAACAGGATTAGGTCCATACTTATTTGCTCCGTGTTGCGAGGGGATAAACGGTAGAACCAGCCACATGAACGGAGAAAACAACCACCATCCGGACATTCCGAAGTCATGCAAACGCCTTACATCGAGCGGAATACTTGCCAACAAAGAGAGGACAAACAAGACAGTTCCCCATGTCGGGGCAATTAAAAAAACAATTATGTCAAGAATCAGTAAACTTATGCCGAAAAGGATATATTCTTTGGGTCTTGACCTGCCACTGAATATGGCAAATTTTTTCCATGCGGTAGTCCAATCAACTTCTTCAAAAAAACAGTCATCATCCTCAACAGATACAGGATTATGATTGTGCATCCCCGTACCTGTGTTTTGAATGGTTTGCTGTCGCGGAGGTGTTAACGGCAAAAACTTGCCGCATTGAGAACATTTTATAGCTTTTGACGGATTTGATGTTCCACATTCGGAACAAAACTTCGGTTTTTCGCAAACAAACTCCTTTTGACACACCGAACACTGGAGAGTCATTCCCAAATATTCATCAGGTGTTTCCGGAAATTCTTGTTTGCAGTGGGGACAAATTGTTTTCATTGTTAAATAACTCCTGCTTTAATTAGTGAACCAATCAATTTAAGAATAAGTCCGATGATGAGAACCCAAATAAACCACGGAATCGGTGCAGAAAGTTTGCGTCCGCATTCCGGACACCATTTTGTTTCAGCAGGAAAAACATTTTTACAGCTGGGACAGGATATTGTTTTTTTCTTGCTGTTGGAGGCTTGCAATACAGGTATTGCCTGTGGGCGGATGGGGTGTCCGCAATGGGGACACGCTCCGGCTTGTGATGAAATCTTGCTCCCGCAGGCGGGGCAGTCAATCAGTTGAATACTCATGGTGTCTTTGCTCCTGTTTTATTTTTCTGTTTTACCTGATGCGGATAAAAACGGAAAATCTTACGCAACTTTCAGAAAATCGGAGCAAAAAAAGAGGTGCCCCGCTTCACACTTGCTTGAGGCACCGCTAAGAGCCATAATTGTGGATGTAAAGGGGGACACCAGTACACAAACGCGTACCGCCCTTCAACGACAATCCACAATTGCGAAAATTAGCGGTTTTCAAGCAAATTGGTTGTTGAAAGTCAAAATATAAAAATCTGACAATGTTTTAAGTTTTCAATATCGTTTTTCTGTTTACTCATTCCTCCTGATAAAAACACAACACACACCGATAATTTACACCGGATATAGCAAAAAGTCAAGTTCTCCGATACGATTCCGACAAAATTCCCGATGATTTACCGATTGCAGAGTACGTTTACGGCTTTTTTTAAGTCGGAAGTCTTCAAAGAGATTTTAATTTCCCCGGAATAATCAGGAAGACGACTCCGGAAGTAATAGGTGTTACCACGTTTGACAAGGTTTTTGACAGCAATTTCCATCTTTTTCTCCGTGTGGCACACTTTGTGTCCCATGCACAGAAAAGGGCGTAAAAACAGAATGCAATGGCAAATTGCTTATTATCAGGCGTTTGAAATAAAAATGGCGGCTGGCTTTTTTATTTCCACCCGCCATTCTGAACAGCATTTTGAGGCAGAAACTTCAGAATTTCGCGGTGAAATCAAATTCTGAAAATCGCTTCACTTTTATTCAGAAAAGCTCAGAATCATTGCCATTTTTTAATTTGTTTTTCTGCGGCATCATTGCTGATACGTTCCCATATGATCTTGGTCGGAATAAAGAACCACGGCCCCGGTTTTACATCATACAGCATATTGTTCGATGAATCATACTTAAGTCTCAAGGTTGCTTGTTTTTGTTTGTATTCAAGCCAACCGTTATTCAGAGTAAACACATACTTTCTACAGCGTTTGTGAGAATAAAATGTAAGCTCATTATTTTTCAGGAGAATAATTTCGCCCAAACTTTTCTGCAAAACTCCTTGAGGATTTTTATAAGAAACGTATTGACCGAAATATTTTGGCGAGGCATTTATAATATTATTTTCATTTGCTGCAAAAATAGAAAAACCGGCAAACAAAAAGATTAATATCATAAAATGTTTTTTCACTTTTCATCGCCTTTGGCTGTATTGATGGATTTTACCAGCATCACCCGGATTTGAAACTGTTGTTTAATTCCTGATATTTTGCTTCGTCAATATAATTTGTTTTTAAGAGAAGTTCCAGCCAGTAACTTGTTTCGTTGGCTTCTTTGAGGGCAATTTGCAGTTTGGCGATGAAATCCGGTTTGCCGTGGGCATATTGTGCTTCGTGGATATTTGCTCCGATACTGGTTCCGGCTCTACCGATTTGATTGGCAACGATCGCTTCGTGCTGGCTTTTCAGGAATTTCACCAGATTGAGAATCTGAACCGCAAAATCAATGGAAAGTATACGCAATTTGCTTTCAGCCATAAGATGATCTCCTTCTGTAAAGTAATATATCACCGCAAAAGAAAAAAATCAAGGCGGCTTGCAGCCGTGTAAGCGAAGCGCAATTAAAAAACTACACCATCCTTACTCCCGAAGGGAGAAAACTTCACAAGTGGAGCGTAAGCGAAACGTCTTCACAAGCGACCAAAGGGAGCGACTTCATCCGCCGTCGCTCTGCGAGCTATGGCGGGACAAGCAAGCAAGTCTTCTCTGGAGTTTGGTGAAGATGTCCCGACTTCATTTCATTACGCCGTGGCAAGGGAGAAAACCTGCGGTTTTGAGTGAAGAGCTTTTGTTGGCACAAAAGCGTGAAGAGAAGACTTGCTTGTCGCGGCGTAGCCCGTAAGGGCGTAGACGGACGTCTTCGTTCGCCATTTTTTTGCAAAAAAAAATGGCGGAGAGAGAGGGATTCGAACCCTCGGATAGTTGCCCATCACCACATTTCCAATGTGGCGCCTTCGACCACTCGACCATCTCTCCGCTTTAAGCAGTTGAAACATAATATAACCCCTTAAATTAAAAATTCAAGGGGCTATATGGAAAAATTTTGCTTTTTCCGCTCTTTTGGACCGGAATTTTACCGTCAGACGTTCCGCCAGACGATATGAAACAACTCAAATGCCGCCATTTCCGGCAGTTTCACCGTGGCAATGCCATTATCGGTTGACTTTGCAGTGATTTCAGTGCAGCTGCCATCTGCCCGGTAAATTTTGAACTTTTCTGCCGTACAGCGGATCTGCAATTCCGCATCGCCCGCCGGATCGAGCGAAAAATTGAAAATATCGCAGCTGCCCCGGTTTTCCGGCAGTTCCCGGAAAAACAACTGCATCCGGTGACAACTTGACAGCCAGCCGGGAAGTGTACCGGAACTTAAAAAGTCAAAAAGCCGTTTCAACTGCCGCATTTTTCCGGAATTGTAGATGAAACGCCACGGACTGTAACCGGCAACGGCTATTTTGCCGCCGAGTTTGTTGACGAATATTCCGGAACCGCACGGCGCAACTTCTTTACCGGCAAAGTCGTTGAGCGTGGAAAGTATTTCCGCTCCCGGCATCGCCGGAACCACGCTTGCTGTGGTGTATCTCATAAAGGTCTGCCGGATATTGCGGATGGTTCCGGAAATTCCCTCGTTCAGCGGGTGATCTGTATAGGTTTCTACGGTATCCCGGTCAAAGATTTTTCCGGGGATAAAGCCGGTATATTCTCCGTATCCCAGTTCGTTCAAGGTTTGCAGAGCTTCATAATCAAGGTACACTCCTTTGCTTAAAACGTGCATGATTTCTTCATTGTTCAAGCTCTGGGCGATGCAGTTGCACATAATGTATGCCGGAGCATCGGCAAAGGAAAATCCCTGCGGCAGTCCGATTTTATTCAGATCGGTGTATTCCATTTCCATCTGGATGGTTTCCTGTTCGGTCCAGCAGTTGCCTTTGGAATTGATCCGGTCGCAGAGCCTCTCTTTTTCGGTAATGCAGTCAAAGATCCCTTTGGGAGTGACTCTGCCGTTGTCCCGTACCATCTGATCGAGAAACGGATTGATTTTTCTCAGTTCTTTTACCAGCGGCAGGTAACTTTCAAAAGGTTCGGTCGCCGGGTCTCCGAAAATATTATATGCCACGCCGGTGGTTCCGGCGGCGCAGAAAAGCTGCGGTTCAATGGAGGTGAATTTCCGGCTTTTCTGAAGGATCATGTAGTAGAAGTTTTCCAGTTCTCCCTGCAGATTGACCGCTTCTTTTGGGAGCACTCCGCACTCTCTTCCCAGTCTGCCGGCTTTGATCGTGAGTTGTTCTTCGGAAGTATCGCGGTAGACTCCGCCGCCGGGACGCCAGCGCACCTCCTGATGATTTGTCCCTGCCAGAGCATCATTGTGTCCCTGATAGTCGATGCCGTTCCAACCGTTCCAGCCGTCCATCTGACCCAGAATGATATCCGGATCAATGGCGTGAACGGTTTTTTCGATCTTCCGGCAGAGAGTATTCATACACTCCTTATTGTAATCAAGCATGATGCGGCGGCGTTCCGTGGTGATTTTCCGGTCAGGGTGATCAAAGAAGTTCTGCAGGATTTTACGGTCTGCCGGGAATCCGGTGGCTTCGTGGAGATTTTTCAGACATTCCGGGCAGAAGCAGCCGACTTTCCATGAGCGATGGTGTCCGTGAAGCCGCATATCATCGTCGATCCAGATAAAATCCGGGTGAAGTGCCGCCATCATTTCAAAGACCGGTTTCAGGTAATTGCTGAACCACTGCGGATCATTGGGGCAGGCGATTCCGGGGCAGGCAAAGCCGGTGATATCGGTGAATGGACGGGTGATATTTTCGCAGTAATCCAGATTTTCCTCCCGGTGGCCGACGGTCACCATCAGGTTGATGCCCACCCGGACTTTCAACTCCCGCAGCCGCGAAATCCGGTCGCCCATCAGGGCGAAGCGGCGGCGCAGTTCTTCCAGTTTGCGCGGTGAACTGTCATCATCACTGAAAAGCGCATACTCTTCTGCCGGACGGATCTCTTTGACCATGTTGTAAAATTTTTCAAAACTCTCATCATCACTCCATAAACGGTAGTGGACACGGTACGAAACATTGGCTTTGTCCATAACAGATCTCCTTTTGATGGTACGAACAATTAAAAAATCAATAAAAAACGCAGTTTCCTGCGTTTCAATAAATTACATGAATTTTGCCAGCAGTTCTTCCTTGCTGTGCAGCGAGAAGTATGCCGGCGGAATATCCAGAATGGTGAATGCTCCCTTTTGGCCTTCATCTGCCAGTCTTACGGCGGCGCGGGCGTGGGCAACCAGCACATTGGCGGTCGCTTCAGGATTGCTTCCCCACTGGCAGCGGTATTCCACGCGGGCGGGATTGCCGTTTCCGGTGGTTCCGGCGGCAACGACCAGTCCGTCATGGGGAAATCCGGCACACTTCTCATTGAGAAATTCCTGACTGACAAAGTGGATCTCCGTCTTATACGGCGCGAAATAGCCGGGCATGGTACGGATGGTTTCAGCGATTTTTTCCGCATCGGCCCCCTCTTCCAGAACCACAAAGCACTCTCTGGTATGCATATCTCCGGCGGTGAATTCCGGATTTTCACCGGTTCTGACCTTTTCGATCGACTCCGTGACCGCATGGGTGTACTGGCGGGCATCTTTGACCCCGGGAATGGTACGCAATGCATCGCTGTGACCCATACTCAAGCCGCCTTTTTCGCCCAGACCGTAAAATCCGTAAGCTCGGGAACCGGGCAAAAATGCATTTGCCACGACGCGTTCCATTGAGAAAATTCCCGGATCCCAGCCGGTGGAAATCACCGAAATATTTCCGGCTGTTTTCGCCGCTTCATCCATTGCAGCAAAATATTCGGGAATACGGCTGTGATTATCGAAACTGTCAACGGTATTGATCTTCGCCGCCAATGCGGGACCCTGCACCGGCAGGTCATCTTTGCTGCCGCCGCAGAGGATCGCCACGTCGGGCTGCAATGCGGAGATCCACGCATCAGTATCGGCGATCTGCATTACCGGAACTTCATCAAAACTCTGTTTCACCCGGTCGGGATTGCGGCTGACCACGCCGACCGCTTCCATATCAGGGTTATTTTTCAACGCCGCCAGCACTCCGCGGCCGACATTGCCGTATCCGGCAACCACAACTCTTATTTTTTTCATAATAATCACCTCGAATCAGAAGAAATTGGAAATGTCGTCACAGGTAAGTTCACCGTCACTGTCTTTGTAGTTGCCGATATCTTTGGGCGGTACGGTGCCGCTGGTGCTGTCGCCGAAAACCCCGTCGCTTCCGGCGCTGATGATATCAAAGCCGCCGCGGTTGAATTTGCCGGGAAAACGCACCAGTATTTTCTGTCCCCAGCCGTCGGTAATATTTTTGTCATCATCCATTATGGAATCAATACTGTCAGCATCGACCGCTTTGGCAAAGATCTTGAATACTTTGCTGTCCGCTTCAACTGAACCGAATCGTATTTTGCTGTTGTCCTGATCAAAGGTGACCGTGACAAAACCGTTGGTACTGTCGGTATCTTTGGTGGTTTTTTTCAGCAGACCTTTATCCTGCAGCTGCTGCATGGCATTGTCGATGCGCAGCACCGTGGCTTTGGTCGCCTTCTCTTTGGCAGAATCCGAAGCATAGGAGTACGTGCCGATGCCGATGGTCAGCAGGATCACGATCAGAGCGACCACTCCGAGGATCTCAATCAGAGTCAAATTATCTCTTTTCATTGCAAAACCTCCTTGAATTATGTGCAACAGTGGAATATAATATGCAAAAGGAGAAAAATCAAGATGATTTTGCAAGGAAAGCGTGTTTTAATTACCGGAAGTGCCAAACGAGCCGGAGCCGTGATCGCCCGGAGATTGGCGCAAGCCGGCTGCCGTATCATTATCCATTGTCATACTTCTGTTGTTGAAGCAGAAGCACTGCGGCGGGAACTGCCGGGGGACGGGCACCGGGTGATCAGCGCGGATCTTGCCGCAGTTTGCGGGGTGGAAAAGTTGATCCGGGAAGCCGGAGCATTTGAATTTCTGGTCAACAGTGCCGCCATATTTCACCGTCCGGGGTCCGCGGAAGATCTCGATGCCGCTGAAACTTACCGGCAGATAAATTTCCTCGCTCCCCGGCGGCTGCTGGAAAACTTTTACGAACAGGCTCTGCCCGGTTCGGCGGCAGTGAATATCACCGATGCCTTTGCATTGCTTCCCGGCAGCGGGGCATACTGGCAGAGCAAACGGGATCTGACGGATCTGACGGTGAAACTTGCTCCTTTGTGGGCGGAACGGCAGATGCGGATCAATGCCGTTGCCCCCGGTCCGGTGCTTCCTCCGCTCTGGGCACCGGAATCCCGGATGGAAAAGATTTTGCAGCTGGTTCCGCTTCACGCCCCGGCATCCCCGGAAGATCTGGCGGAAACGGTTGCGTTTCTGCTCGGCTGTGCTTCGATCACCGGGGCAGTGATCCCGCTTGACGGCGGGCTTACTGCTGCCGGAGTTTTTTCAAACCGATAAATTCCAGCGGCGTACAGTTGAATATCTGCCGGAATGTCCGGTAAAAGTGGCTCACATCCGCAAATCCGGACTCCAGGGCGATCTCTTTCATGCTTGACGCTTCCCCGCTGAGCAGTTTCAAAGCGATGGCACTCAATCTGCCGCGCATGGCAAAGGCATTGAAACTGACTCCCATATATTTTTTGAAGACCGCTGAAAAACGGCTGCGGCTCAAATTGCAGGCATCTGCCGCCTCATCCAGAGAGATCAATTTGTCGCAGCTGCTCTGCGCCAGCAGCAGTGCCGGATAGATCTGCATAACATTTTTACGGGAATTCGTTGCCGGAACCGTATCAATGCGGGAGGTCAGCAGCCAGAGGATCTGCTGGAGATGGATAAATTGTCCGGTGCGGAAATTGGCGGGCTGTTTTTTGCCGAGTGCAGATATTTTCCGTGCCAGATGGATGATTTCCGCCCGGTTGTGCCGGGTGGGCGGCGGCAGTTCCGGCTGGACGAACAGCTGCAGATAATTCACGTCGTCAAACGGTGAGAAATCGTTGAGGGCAAAGAAATTGAATGTTACTACCAGATAGTGCGATCTGCCTTCGCCGAGGCTGACGCTGTGGGGCAGATACGGAGCGGTCAGACAGACATCTCCGCCGCGGCAGACGATCCGGCGGTTGGCCTGTTCCACGATGACTTCGCCGTGAAGCATGATGATCATCTGCGGAGCAAAGTGGACATCACCGTAAGGCGGTTCCGGGCCTTCATCATTGATATCCAGTATGATAAAACATTCAGAACGGCTCAACTGGTGTTCGACTTTTTCAAAAGTATTTTTCGTGCGCCCCATCTTTTTCTCCTGTATTGCGGTTATTATCGTTCCGTAATGACTTAATATATAACCGGGAAAGAGTTTTGTCAAGTGGCAATAAAACAGTAATATTATTCAACGATTTTTTCTTGAATTATTGTGAAAGTGGCGATATTGTATAGTAAAGTTGCTGTTTTGGGGTATAAAAAATGATGATTTCGGGGATGAAAATGATGAAAAAAGGTTTGATTTTATGGTTGGCTGCCGGATTTGCCGGTGCGTTGTTGGCAAACAGTTTGCCGGAAGATCTTGCGGTTCGGAAATCGGTAAGAGAACTTAACGGATTTGCCGGTGGTAAAGCTGATATCGTTGCCGTCGGCAGTAAAAAATATTTGGAATTTGCTCCCGGATCTGCGGCGGTATCATTCCAGACCCCGTCGTGGCTCAAGAGTGGGACCGGAACGCTCTCATTTTCCTTTATCCCGAACTTCCCCGGAGTCATTCCCGGCGGCAGACAGGTCAAGGTCAACTATCTGTTTTGCTCCCGGGGCAAAGCCGGTACGCTGGGCGTGGTGCTGAATCAATATGCCGACGGGAACACCAATTTACTCTTTATTTTCACTCCGGCAGGTAAAAAATCCATCTCCGCCCAGCGGAGTGTCGCCATTGCCAACGGCAGGGAGTATAAGGTACTTCTGTCGTGGGATAAGACAGAAGCGACACTCTTTCTCAACGGTAAATTTATGGATTCGGTATTGCTCTCTGATCCGCTGGTTTGGGGAGATAAGGTGAATATCGGCGGATTCGGCGGAGAACTCTACCGTTTCGACGGCAAAATTTCACCGTTGACCTTTACAGAAGATGTCATCCGCCGCCCATTGACCGTGCCGGAAGCGGAATTGGCGCAGCCGGTCAAAGCTCTGCCCGGATTCATCGATGGCAAAGCCGGTATCAAAGAGGTCGGCGGCAGAACCTTTTTTGACTTCACCGGCAATGTCACTCCCATGATCTTCCGCACTCCGCAATGGCTGAAAAAAGAGTCCGGGTCATTGAGTTTTTACGTGATCCCGGAATTTCCGGCGGCTCTGCCCAAAGGAAAAAGCGTGCTGGTGCATTATCTGTTTTACTCCGCCGGCAAAGATGGTGCCGTGTGCGCGGCGATCAACCAATATCCTGACGGACACAAAAATCTGCTCTTTATGTACACTCCCAAAGGCAAAAAAGGGGTAGCCGCCCAAAAGATGGTCTCCATCGAAGAGGGCAAGATCCACCGGATCAAAACTGCCTGGGACCGGAATTTCCTCGCGGTGTACCTCAATGGCAAATTGGTTGCAACTGCCAAAACCGATGTGCCGCTCTCCTGGGGAGAACAACTCCGTCTGGGGGCATTGGGCGGTACGCTTTACCGTTTTGACGGCAAAATTTCCCGGTTGGAGTTTCTGCCGGACGGTCCCGGTGTCCGGGAGGAACTGACCATCGTTAAGCACCGCGGCAAAACGGCATCCGCCCGTTTGGTTGAGGACTTGCCCGACTCATTTACCTGCGAATTGCGGGCATCGGATGCCGCCGGAGTGCTGACGGTCGCCCCCCGCAATTTGAAAATTTCCGCCGGACAGAAATACTGGATCGAACGTTCTGA
Source organism: Lentisphaerota bacterium (assembly GCA_015061495.1). Lineage (GTDB taxonomy): Bacteria > Verrucomicrobiota > Lentisphaeria > Victivallales > Victivallaceae > UBA1784. The sequence continues at coordinate 48,484 of SUWL01000009.1, read as the reverse complement.
AGCGGTCTGCAAAGAGGTTGTCGCCGAAAAGGACGGCATCCTGCAGATCCCCTTTGACGATGTACTCAATGACTGGATAAATATCCTGCCGACTAACGGCAATATTCTGCCGCAGGGCAACTGGGAATACGGCGTGCTGACCCGGGACTTCCCCCGCAATCCCAACCGGCTGACCGGGATCTCTGCTGCAAGCGCGCTGGATTCTTTTGTCCGCAAGGGGGAAGTGCCGGTTAAAGATCTGACAATTTCTCCACAGCCCAACGGAGATGCCGCTGCGGCGTTTTCGCCGTGGATAAGTTCTAATTCCGGAGAATCCTATCTGATTACCGCCAAATATGTTATTGATAAAAAACCTTTTGCCGCCGGGACGCATTTCGGCGTGCAGTTTGAAGATCACAAACAGCAGCGCACGCCGCTGCTGGGATGGAGCTATGTCAGTGCTTCCACGGAAAAAGATCCCTTTGTCCTCACATTGCGGATCACGATTCCCAAAAATGTCCATAAATTCCGTTTGTTCACCGTTGCCGCCGGCGAGATGCACACGGCAAAATGGGTGGAATTCGATGTCCGTGAACCGCTGAAATTCATCCGTAAACAGCAATTCGATCTGACTCCGGAGCAGATGGCTGCTTCCAAACTCAAACCATTTGACCGGACTCCGGTGTTGAGTTCCAAAAAGATCAACGGCAGGGTGGTACTCCACCTCAACGGCAAACCGATACCCTATTTCGCCCTCAACAGCTTCCCCAATGCCCGTGGATGCCGGATCTTTGCCGATGCGGGGGTCAACTTCCAGTATATGATGGTTTACAGCAAATGGCATCCGTGGATCGGCAAAGACAAATATGATTTCACCCAGCTGGACAATCTGATCAAATCCGCGTATGAACAGGCTCCGCAGGCACCGCTGCTGCTTTACTTCAGCATGACCCCTTACCGGGATTTTGCCAAGGATTTTCCCCGTTCCGGCGTGCGCGGAGTCACCAACAAGTACACCGACTGGCGATTCAAAGAGACCGGTAATAATCCTGCCGGAGCGATGGTCAGTTACGCTTCCAAAGATTATTACCGGGAACTGGAAAAGATGATCCGGGCGGTCGCTGAACACCTGCAGAATAATCCTTATGCCAAAAATCTGGCAGGTTTCCATGTCGTCGGCGGCAATGACGGTCAGTGGTTTGCGCCGCGTTACGATCAGTCTCCCGATGCGGTGGACAGTTTCCGGGAGTATTTGAAAAAGGTTTACAACCATGATCTTGCCGCTTTCCGCAAGGCGTGGGGGGACGACACGCTGGAGTTTGACACCGTTCCCATGAAGCCCTATTCCAATTACGGCAATACTCCGCTGCTCAACCCTGATGATCCGGCGGACCGTCCCCAGATCGACTTCCTCAAATGGCGTATGCAGATCGCCACTCCGCTGTTGATCATGGCGGCAAAAACTCTGCGGGAGTCCTTCAAACGCCCGCTCTGGCTGACAATGTACTATCCCGACGTGATGAGCGGCGGTGATGCCGGTAAGGAAGATATGGCATTTTTCCTGAAAAATGATCTGTACGACGGCTTTGTGAGCTGTATTCCTTACGGTGAACACCGCCGTCTGGGCAGCATGGGCGGAATCAATCAGGTGACCGGTTCGGCGGAACTTTACGGCAAACTTACCAAAGGTGAAATGGATTACCGCGGCGATTACACTGCCTACAACGGCAGAGGTTACGGGGCGGACTTCAACGCTCTGGGAGCGGCGCACGGACATGAAGGCATCTACGCCCAGAGTATCCGGGATCTCGGTATCCGTCTGACCCAGGGGCAGGGCACCTGGTGTTATATCATGGCGGGCGTGGCATGGGCGGATGAGGAGTTCAAAGAGCAGCTGCGGGATTTGCGCAATGCCGCAGCGTTGTCCGCCGGCAATCCCAATGGCGGCGACCGTCCGGCTCTGAAAGTGATCATCGACCCGGATACCACCGCTTACAACCGCAAAGCCTACTGGCACTACCCGATCCTTTACAGTACCCGTCTGGTGCAGGAAGCACTGTTCGCATCCGGTTTGGGTTTTGAAACCTATATGCTTGACGATCTTGATCATCCGGAATTTCCCAGAGGCAAGATCTACTACTTCCCGCTGGCGTCGCATATTTCGGTCAAACAGATCGAATTTATCAAAAAGCATCTGCAGAAAGACGGCAATGTGCTGATTTTCAGTTTCGATGCCGGGCGGCTTTCCGGACTGGGCACGGAAAAAGCGGTCAAAGAGCTGACCGGTATTGCCATTGCCGACGGCAAAAAATACATCCATTACCGCAACAGCTTTGAGAAATCCCCCTGTAAAGAACTGGTGCATGGCAACAATGATTTCCGCACCTGGATGTTCCATGTGACCGATGAAAGTGCGGAAGTGCTCTGCCGTTTCCACAGTGAACCGGACAAAGTTTCCGCCGCGATGAAAAAGCATGGTAATTGGACGGGGATCTATATTGCCGCTCCGTCTGTCATCACTCCGGCGTTTCTCAACAAGATCGCCAAAGAAGCAGGCGTGACTCCTGTTTGCGACAGCGGTGATGTCATTGCCGACGGCAATAATTATGTGGTGATCCATGCTTCCAATTCCGGCAGAAAAGTTCTGCGTTTTGCGAAAAATACCACGCTGATCGACCCGGTCAGCGGCAAGGTGCTGGCAAAGGATGTCAAAGAGTATGAGTTTGAGATGAAACTCGGTGAAAGCCGCTGGTTCTACAAAAAATAATAAGGAAATATGTGATGAAAAAAACTTTGTGGTCATGTGTGGCGTGTGCCGCTGCTGTCATGCTCAATGGAGCGACTTACTTTGTTGACAATGTCAAAGGCAATGACCGGAATCCCGGTACGGCAGAAGCTCCGTTCGCTTCGATTTTAAGAGGCATCGGCAAACTGAAAGGCGGAGACCGCTTGGAAGTGGTCAACTCCGGAGTACCCTATACCCGTCCGTATCCCGGAGACAATGGACCGAGTTACAGTCTTTATATTACCGGCGGCACTCCGGAAAAACCGACGGTGCTCAACGGTAACGGTGCTGTTATTTCCGGTCTGTCGGTGGTTCCGGCGGATAAGTGGACAAAGGTTTCCGACCGGATCTGTTCGCTGCCGTTTTGGCCTATGAGCAACGAATATAAAGGTTATAAAAAGCAGGATTACTGGCTGCCGGAACTTAAGATCTGGTTCGTGGACGGCAAAAATGCACTCAACGCTTTGAGCAGACAGGAGATGGAATCCAAACCGGGCAGTTTTTACTGGAGCAGAAAAGACCGGAGAGTCTTCTTTCATCTTCCTGAAGGAAAAACTTTGGATCAGCTCAAAGTACAGTTGCCGGCGACTTCCGGATTTTACATCTGCAAATCCAATATCCATGTGGAAAATTTCTTTGTCATCAACTCCTGGAACGACGGTTTTGATACCGCTTACGATGTGAAAAATGCAGTTTACCGCAACTGTATTGCCATAAGCAATTGCGGGCAGGGATTCTCCTGCCATGAGGGGGGGGAAGTGCTGTATGAAGATTGCGGAGCATTCAACTGCGCCAGTTCCGGATTGACCAATGTGCAGACCACCAAAGTGACATTCAAACGTTGCGTCATCGGCAAAAATGTTTTTGAAGCCGGGGTCAAAGTTATTCAGAATGCGTATGTGAAAATGGTTGATTCACTGGTTATCTCCAACCGTCCCAATGTTCAGATCGGCGCATACAACAATGCTGTGGTCGAACTTGAAAATTGTGTGGTTCGCGGATACTATGCCGAACCGATTTCATTTCTGAAAGACGGCAAACTTACTTTTGATAAATGCACCATTGTTGACGGCAGCTGCCTTTCCATCCCCGACAAACGCTTCAAAGGGGTGTTGACAGTTAAAAATTCACTGCTGGGCTGTTTGCGGATCGCTCCGGTGCCGACAGACAAACTGATTCTGGAAAACAGTGTTCTTTTCAAAATGCCCAAAGCTGCAGATGACGGCGGTATCGGTATCGACTATCAAGCGATGAAAAACGGTGAAACAGTGCCGGTCATCGAGGGAAAAGGCGCAAAACTGTCCGATTCAGTCTGGCAGATGTACAATAAATATAAGAATGCCGCTGCCACCCCGGAAGGCGTGGATCTCAACGGCAGAAAGTAATCAAAAAGAGGTTTGAAAATGTCAAAAATTGCGTTGATCGGTTGCGGAGGACGTTCGGAACTGGCGGTGAGTTTCCACCGTCCGGATCTGGGTGCGGAACTGGTCTGTGCCGCGGATCCGGCGGCAGCCGCCGGTCAGAAATTTGCCGAACGGATGATCAATGAGCGTAATCAGCAGGTCAATCTTTACGCCGATTACCGGGAGATGATCGAGAAAGAGCATCCTGATGCCGTGCTGGTGCTTTCCCCGGATTACCAGCATAAAGAACAGAGCAACTTCTGTCTGGAAAATAATTGCGGCGTCTATCTGGAAAAACCCATGGCGATCAATGTCGAGGATTGCCACAGCATCATGCGGTGCGCCAAAAAGAACAAACTGCCGCTGATGGTCGGACACAATATGCGGTATATGCGCTTTACCCGAAAGATCCACGAACTTATTACCGCCGGTGCCATCGGTGAAGTGCGTGCCATCTGGTGCCGTCACTTCGTCAATTACGGCGGTTACGCTTACTTTTCCCGCTGGATGTGTGAAGAGGATAAAGTCAATTCTCTTTTGCTGCAGAAAGGCGCCCACGATATCGACATCATCCACTGGTTCGGCGGCGCGGAATCGGTTCTCGCTGTCGGCATGGGCAATTTAAGTGTGTTCAACCGCTGTCACCGGAGAAAACCGGGCGAACCGCGCCCCAACGATGATATCCCGCCGTGGCCGCCGTTGAAAAAACTCAACCTCAATCCGGTGATGGATGTCAACGATCACAATATGCTGATGCTGACCCTTGCCAACGGCGTGCAGTGTACGCTTCTGGAGTGTTTCTATACTCCGGACGCCTGCCGCAACTACACCATTATCGGCACGGAAGGACGCATCGAGAATTACGGCGACTGCCACGGCAACCCCACGGTCGAAGTGTGGAATACCCGCCATCTCGATCGCAACTTTAATATGCAGGGTGATGAGAGTTATGATGTGACCCCCTATCCGGGCAGTCACGGCGGAGCTGACCCGCTGATCGCGGAAGATTTCATCCGCTATATGCACGGTGAAAAAGAGCCGGATATCCCCATCGCCGATGCGCGTGCCGCCATTGCCGCCGGATGTGCCGGAGCGGAATCCATGCGCAAAGGAAGCATTCCGGTCAAAGTTGAAGCCATGCCGGAGGATCTGCGATAATGAGCAGGAGTATTTTCAAAGTATTGGGCAGTGCCGCCGCCGCGGCGATCCCGACACTGTTCTGCAACTGCGAAGTCTGCCGTTACGCCCGCAAGCATGGCGGCAAGGATGTCCGTTTGCGCACTGCCTACGCTATTGATGATAATATCCGGATCGACTTCGGACCGGATGCGCTGGTGCAGAGTATCAAATTCGGCTTGGACGGTTTGAATCTGCAGCACCTCTTTTTCACCCACAGCCACGAAGATCACCTCTTTGCCATGGATCTGGAAACCCTGATGCGCCGGGAGGAAAAGATCAATATTTACGGCAATGAAGCGGTGAAAAATGTACTTGCCGAATGGTACTTCTTTGAGGAGCGCATCATCTTTCATCTGTTGGAACCCGGAAGTAAAGTCGATATCCCCGAAAGCGGCATTACCGTTACCGCTTTGCAGGGCAATCACATCCCCACGGAAACCACCTTGTTCTATCTCTTTGAGAAAAACGGCAAACGGCTGCTGATCGCCAATGATACCATGGAGATCCCCGAATGCACGGTGGAAAAACTTGCCGGAATACATCTGGATTACATCTTTGCCGACTGCACCTGGGGCGAAAACGACCGCCAGGTCGGGCACATGGGTATTCCGGTGATCAAACGGCAGTTGGAAAAACTCCGCCGGGTCGGAGCCGTGGACGATGCGACCGCCGTTTATCCGGTGCATATCGGTCACCATTGGAGCCTGCCGCACGATCAGTTGTCCATGACTCCTGCTTATGACGGGATGGAGATCGAGTTATGAAAAAGTTTTTTGAAGATGCCTTTGCAATTTATGAAAATAATATTCTGACGGTCGGCAACTGCCGATTCAAACGGGAATTTGACCTTTCTGCCGGTTTGCTGCGCACGCTGGGCATCTACGATGCTGCCGGTGAAAAGATCGCTTCGGAAACCCCCATCGACCGGGACTTTTACTTCCACGGTGACATCTGTCCGCCGGACGAGATGCATTATGAGGTGAAAGCGGTTTCGGCGGTGACGGTGGATAAGCCGTTTTTTGATTCTCCGCATCTGCATGTGATCGTAACGCTGTTTGAAAACAATCAGCAGATGACTTTGCGCCGGGATATGTACATCTATCCGGGGTTGTCTGCGCTGGCGGTACGCACCCGTCTGGTGATGCCGATCCTGCCGATCGCGCTGTGGCCCTACCGCCGCGGCATCCGGGATCACCGGCAGTTATCCGCCCGTCCGGGGTTGGTGTATGAGGGGTGTACGGATATTCTGGCACCGGCACCGGAATTTGTGCCGGACAGCTGCATATTGTACCGGGGCAGAACGGACTTTGTGGACGATCAGGTGACGATAGTGCCGGTCGACGGCAAAAAAGAACTTAACGGCAACATCCTTTTCATCCGCCGTCCGGACGGCAAAAGTCTCTTTTTTCTGCAGGAAACTCCGACCAGTGAAGAGCGCCGTGATGTGGAAGAGTACGACTTCCGCATCGGCAGCGACGGGGCGGTATTCTCCTGCACGTGGAATATTGCGCCTTATGAATTGGGCGATGAAAAGCGGGAACTGCGTTCCGGGCGCAGTGTGTTGTTCTTTGCAGATAATGGGCAGGAGGAACTGGAGATTTTGCACGAATACCAGAAACGCCGTTTCCCTGCTCCGGATGTGCCGGTGACGGTCAATCCGTGGGGCGGTTACAGCGGCGGATTTTACCGTGCCATAAGTGAGGAATTTCTGGAAAGAGAGTTCCGCAGTGCCGGAGAGTGCGGTGCGGAGATCTATCAGATCGACGACGGCTGGCAGGCTGGCGGCATTCTGGCAACGCTTACGGCGCATAATTACAGGATAAATTCCCAGGAGTTCTGGCGGGTCCGTCCGGAATTGTGGGGCGGTTCGCTTGCTCCGATCAAAGCGGTCGCCGATGAGTGCGGCTGCGGAGTATCCATGTGGTTTGCGCCCAACTTTGCCGCGCGTTACCGGGATTGGCGGGACATGGCGGAAATACTGCTGGATTTCCACCGGAGATACGGGGTCTGTTTTTTCAAACTTGACGCCATGTATCTGCCCTGTTTTGAGTCGGAACACAATCTGGAACTGCTGATGCGTACCGTCCGTCGCCGCAGCGGTGGCAAAGTATCGTTTCAGATCGACCTGACCGGCTGGGGGCAGCGTCAGGGATACTTCCGGTTTCAGGAGCACGGCGGGATCTTTCTGGAAAACCGTTACTGCATGCTTAAAAGCGGTCTGGGTTACCATCCCGAACGTACCTGGCGCAATGTCTGGCGCCTGGCGAAGTACAACCGGCTGCAGAAGTTCCAGATCGAAGTACCCGCCACTGAAGATATCAATTATGAATTTTACTGTGACAAGGGCGAAACCGCTCCGGACATCTATCCGTGGGAATACTGGATCGCCATTGCGTTGTTCGCCAATCCGCTGTTGTGGATGGCTATTTCCAAACTGCCGTCAGACAAGCGCAAAGTATTGCGCCGGTATATTGACTGGCATAAAAGCAAAAAAGAGCAGCTGAAAAACAACCGGATCGACCGTTTTGGCAATGAACCGGACGGCAAATCTTTGAGCGGCTTGTATACGGTAAGCGGCAGAAGACTGGTGCTGGCTTTGCGGGAAAAGGAGTGTGCGGATGAGAGCGTGACAGTTCCTGCTCTGGCAGACGGCAAGTGGCAGACTGTTCTCGGTGACGGACGTATTGAAAACGGCGAAGTGACGGTAAATAAAGCGGCATGGTTCGCGGTTTTTGAAGAAATTTGAAGCAACTCTGAAACATTAAGGAGAAAGAGAAAATGAAAACTTACAAAGTTGCAGTAATGGGTCTCGGCATGGGCGGAGACTGGGCAAAGGCAGCCGTTGATCTGCCGAATACCGAATTGTGCATGATCTACGATCCTGCCTACGGTCAGTACAAACGGATCGATACGGAGTATTACAATGCCCGTAATATTCCGCTTGCCAAAACCGAGGAAGAGGTTTACAATTCCGATGCGGATATCATCGTGGTGGCTTCTCCCGACCACTTCCATGCCGATCAGAGTGTGAAAGCGTTGATGGCGGGCAAACATGTCGCCTGCGAAAAACCGCTTGCCCCGACTCTGGATGACTGCCGCAAGATCATCGCTGCCGTCAAAGCCAGCGGCAAAAAATTCATGACCGGTCAGGTTTGCCGTTACGCACCCTGTTTCAAACTGATGAAACAGCTCATCGACGACGGGCGGATCGGTGATATCGTCGCTATGGAAGGCTCCTATGCGCATGACTATGTGAAAGCCGTCGGCTGGGACAACTGGCGCAAATGCAAAGAGGTCGGCCGTTACGGATTCATCGGCGGCGGCTGCCATGCGCTGGATCTGCTGCGCTATCTGGCGGGCAATCCGACGGAAGTGTGCTGCTACATGAACCAGAAGTTCCTCACCGACTGGGCGAAACCGGATACCGGTGTGGCGATTGCCAAATTCCCCAATGACGTGATCGCGCGGATCTTTGTTTCCATCGGTATCAAGGCGCCTTACACCATGGGTACGGTGGTTTACGGTACTAAAGGAACGATCCGTTACACCAATGATAATTGTGTGGAGATCGCCGAAGAGAGCGTCTACACCACCAGCAAGGAACTTTCGTTTGCCAGAATCCCGTCAGTCGGCGTGGCGCACCATATCAAATTTGAGTTGGAAGCCTTTGTCGATCACCTCGAAAACGGCACCGAATTCCCCAGTGACATCTACGAGGGAACCGGAACGGTCGCATTCGCTGAAGCCGCGATCAAATCCGCGGAAACCGGCATGCCGCAGAAGGTCGATTACAACTTCTGATAAACGGATAAGTTTATTGTCCTTTTACGCGCTGTTTCCGCAAAAAATCAGCGGAAACAGCGAAAAAATGGCAATAAAAAAGTAATATTATTCAATGGCTTGCTCTTGACATTTGCAGTTTTATATCGTATAATTAGATCAAATTTACGGAAAATCCGTTTTTTTAATGAGCCATTGCAATTGCTGTGGTCAATTTTACCAGAAAGGAATTGAAAAAATGTGTAAACGACTCTCCTGCAGGAGAGTAAAGGCTGAAGCCTTTACTCTTATCGAACTCCTTGTAAGCACTGTTATCTCATCATGGCATTTTTTTGCACAAAAAAGTGCGGTTGCAACTCAACAAAGAATTCCGCTTTTCTTGAAAAAGGCAGTGGGGTTTGGGGAGAGGGGAAAAACCTCTTTTCCCGTGAAAAGAAGTTTTTCCCCTCTTTCCAAGAGCGCATTTACTCTTATAGAGTTGCTCGTAGTCATCGCCATCATCGCGATTCTGGCAGCCATACTTCTGCCTGCACTTCAAAGTGCCAGAAACCGGGCTCACGCCGCAAACTGTATCAATTTGCTTGGGCAGAACGGCAAAGCCATGGCACAAATGAGCGATGCTCAAAATGGGGATATATATTTACGCAGTACGGATGCTTTGTGGTACACCATGTTAAGCGGCTGGGATGATGCATCAGCCGGTAAAATTTTGGGTTCACAAGTAGTTATTTCCGATGAGGATCAAAAAAAATATTTTGGTTTGGGCTACATGCCGGCGGACAAAACTCTGGATTCTTTCCGTTGTCCGTCTCTGCCGGTAAATACGGTGTACACCGGCTGGGAGCAGGTCTACGGTGCAGGCGTAAATATGTCTTACGGAGAACAACACATAACCGATGTGGCACGGAAAGAAGTTGGGACCAAACTTTTTGTCGGTTATAAACTTGGCAAAATTTCCCATCCGTCACTGCGGATATTACTGGCAGATTCCGGCTACATTGCCCAAAAAGCCCAGCGCGGTGATATAAACTGGCACGGCAGTCAGACCGGATTTGCAGTACGTCACAGTGGCAAAGCCAATATCTTATTTGCCGACAGTCACGTCAGCAGCCATGATGGTGCGGAAATAGGACATACGCTGGGTAAATACGCCCGCAATGATTATTCCGCTCTGGCGATAGATAATTCATGGGTGGGCATCAGTCATTCTTTGAAACAGTAATAAACAGATATTCAAATATACAATGGGTGAATATTCAAATGCCCTTTACCGGAAGCTGTGCGGCGGCAAATGTACCTGCCGCCCTTGCCTGGAATATTGTAATCTGTGATATTAAGACCTCTGCACATTATGCGCTTGCCGCTGCGGGTAATTACGGAGTAAAAGATGCATAGATGCCGGTTCCACTGCCGGGGGAGCATTACGCAACGCCGGAGCATTGACCGTCAAACCGGGGACGGTGATACCGGAACAGGTTTTCAAAGTTTATCCGCGTGATTTAAAGGGTCGTTTTCTCTTTTCCGCCCCGGATAAAATCAACACTCCGCAGATCACGCCGGCGGCTTCTTATCTGGGAAAAGTCACCTTCCCCGGCTTCACTGCGGAAAAAGAGGGGTTCTACCGGATAACTTTTGCCACCGGCGGGGCATCGCATGACCGCGCTTAAATACCTTGAATTTATTCATTCTCTTTACGGAGAAAGAAAATAAATTGCCGGTGGTTGCCTCAAGCCCACCATTTCCAACAAATTTCAAGTTGGATCTGAAAAATGCTGCTGGCATTGCCAACGGGATGTGCTGCCAAAAAAAAACGATATGGTACTTCGGGAATTTGCAATTACTCTTTAAGTATGGTATATTATCAGAAATCAGCTGTATAAAATCTCGGAGGTTTTCAAATGAAAAAATTTTTGTTCGCGATCGTTCTCTGGTCATTATCCATCTCTGCGGCGTTTGCCGCCACTGCCGCCGATTACCGGGCGGCTGCTGAAAAAGGCGATGCCGAAGCACAATTCAACCTCGCTCTGTGTTACAAAAACGGTTGGGGGGTAAGCAAAAATATGGCGGAAGCGGTCAAATGGTACCAAAAAGCCGCTGAAAAGGAATATGCCCCAGCACAATTCAATCTTGCTCTGTGTTACTTTAACGGTTGGTGGGTAAGCAAAGATCAATACGAAGCGGTTAAATGGTATAAAAAAGCCGCTAAAAAGGGACATGCCAAAGCACAATTCAACCTCGCTCTGTGTTACGAACGCGGCGAGGGAGTGAGTAAAGATCAATACGAAGCGGTTAAATGGTATAAAAAAGCCGCTGAAAAGGAATTTGCCCCAGCACAATTCAACCTCGCTCTGTGTTACAAAAACGGCGAGGGGGTAAGTAAAGATCAATACGAAGCGGTCAAATGGTGGCGCAAAGCTGCTGAAAATGGAGATGCCCCAGCACAATTCAACCTCGCTCTGTGTTACTTTAACGGCGAGGGGGTAAGCAAAGATCAATACGAAGCGGTTAAATGGTATAAAAAAGTCGCTGAAAAGGAAATTGCCCCAGCACAATTCAAGCTCGCTCTGTGTTACAAAAACGGTTGGGGGGTAAGCAAAAATATGGCGGAAGCGGTCAAATGGTACCAAAAAGCCGCTGAAAAGGAATATGCCCCAGCACAATTCAATCTTGCTCTGTGTTACAAAAACGGTTGGGGGGTAAGCAAAAATATGGCGGAAGCGGTCAAATGGTACCAAAAAGCCGCCCGGCATGGGATTCCGAATGCCAAGAAAGCCTTGAATGACCTCGGTGAAACCTGGTGACAATCATTTGATCATCCCCCTCGCTCGCGCCTTGCAAAACGCGACCTTATCACATAATACTTTGCAAAAAATTCGCAAAAATTACCAAAGCAAAAAGAAAAAGCGGCTGCGGGGAAAACTTTGTTTTCCAAGGCAGCCGCTTGCTTTTTGCGGGGGATTGCGTAACGATTATACGTTTAAAATAAAAATGGCATCTCCAACGGGAGTCGACGAGGAGCGCTGCGACGAAGAGCGCGAGCAAGGCGAGCGCAACCCCATCGCGAAGTGAGCAATCCCATTTTTTGCAAACGCAAAAAATGTGACCAAAGCAAAAAGAAAAAGCGACTGCAGGGAAAACTTTGTTTTCCAAGGCAGCCGCTTGCTTTTTGCGGGGGATTGCGTAACGATTTTCGTTTAAAATAAAAATGGCATCTCCAACGGGAGTCGAACCCGTGTTGCCGGGATGAAAACCCGGTGTCCTAGGCCTCTAGACGATGGAGACGCGTAACGTTTGTCAATGTTATAAATATATCACCATTTCACAAAATTTCAAGCGGCGAATCAACAAAAAACGCAAATTTTTCGCATTTTCCGTCCGGAATCACATTTCGCACCGGCTGATAACCACGCATGCGTTGGAACCGCCGAAAGCGAAACTGTTGGAAATGGCATGTTTGACCGGACATTCGCGGTATTCCCGGACGATATCCACATCGGCAAATTCCGGGTCGAGGTCTTCGCAGTTGATCGACGGAGAGATAAAGCCTTTTTCCACCATCAGAGAACTGAAAATAACTTCGGCGGCACCGGTGGCACCGACCATGTGTCCGGTTTGAGATTTTGTGCTGTTGATCGCCGGACATTTACCGGAACCGACCAGAGTGCGGATCGCTTCGATCTCAACTTTGTCACCGACCGCAGTGGCGGTGCCGTGGGTATTTACATAGTCGATATCGCTGATCGTCAATCCGGCACTGGCGATCGCTTTTGCCATTACTCCGGCACTGGATTCCGGATTGGGGACGACCATATCGGTTGCACTGCTGTTTCCGGCGAATCCGGATATTTCGCAAACGGGTTTCACACCGCGTTTACGGACACTGCGTTCAGATTCAAGCAGCATATACGCCGCACCGCCGGCAAGCACAAATCCATCCCGGCTGGCAGAAAACGGACGGCTGGCACGTTCCGGTTCATCATTATATTTTGTAGCGAGCGCACGGCAGCCGCAAAATCCAAGCGCCGCGGTCCAGTCGATCTGTTCAGCTCCGCCGACCAATACCATATCGTATTCGCCGGAACGGATAAGCCGCGCCGCCTGAATCACCGAAAGCGCACTGGTAGCACACGCGGCAGATACATCAAAACTCTCTCCGGTGATCCCAAACAGCAGCGAAAGAACACTTATCGCCCCGGAAGGCATGATCCGGGGAACGGCAAACGGGGAAACTGCACGCAAACTGTAACCGCGGTCAATATAAGCCTGCGCAATACTGTGGATCTCGGCGGCGTTGCTGCTCGCCTGTCCGCCGACCAGTGCCATATCATAATTGCGCACTTCATCGAGCGGAATACCGGCTTGGGCAAACGCTTCTGCCGCCGCCGCGACCGACATCACGGCTGACGGAGGACAGAAACGGCGGGTCTTGCGGTCGAGAAAATCGACCTCCGGATTCTGATCGGGTATACCGGCTATGACACTGTCCAGTTGATGTTCCTTGAACTCCGGAGAGAAAACGATTCCGCTTTTCCCGGTTCTCAAGGCAGCTTCATTGGCTGCCAAACCATTTCCCAGCGGAGTCACCAATCCGCGACCGGTTATAAAGACCTTTTCCATGCCAATCAAATCCATCTGTTCTTTTAACAATTTGTTATTGTCTCATTTGTTGTGACCCGATCATCCCGGCAGCGGCGCATCGCGGGTAATCTCTTGGCAAATCAGCGAACGTTTTTTTGCAGTCGAGTACATTTTACACACTCCTGCTCATCCGCCTTGATTTGCCGGCGCCCTTACCTCGCACTGCATCCGCCGTGTGCATCTGACCGTTATTGCGCGGTCGACAAATCACAATGCCGGTGATACATTCTCTGCAGTTGCAACAAATGCGATCACCGACTCTTGAATGCAAGTTTCACAAAATTCGGGACATTGCCAACAATTTCAGATAAAAAAATATCTTCACTGCATTATAATATAGCCCGAACTGCGTTTTTTTCCAGTCAAAAGTTGTTTTTTTTGTGGAATATTCTTTAAATGAGTGCTATATTGTTCCCCTGATCAGTTGTTATACAGCAAAAGGAGAGTGTTGAAAAAATCATGGTCTCAAACAATATGACAGGCAGGAGCGATACTTTGCTGCAGGTGAATAATCTCCGTGTCGCTTACGGAAAGGCACAAGTCGTTTCGGATATATCCTTTACCATCCGGCGCGGCGAAGTGCTGGCTCTGGCAGGAGAATCCGGATGCGGAAAAAGTTCGGCAAGCCTCGCATTGATCAAACTGCTGCCGCCGCAAGCGTCAGTTTCAGCTGAACAGGTGCTTTTTTACGACAAAAACGGCGAAGTCGATCTGTATAAACTTGCCAACAAAGAGCTGCGTAAATTCCGCGGCGGCAAGATCGCATGCATCTTTCAGGAGCCGTCGGTTTCCCTCAATCCGGTGATGACCGTCCGCACTCAAATCGCCGAAGTGCTCTCTTTGCACCGCCCCGAAATCAAAGACCGGGACAGCGAAATCATCCGGCTGCTCTCTCAAGTCGGCATCCCCGATGCGGAAAACCGCTTGAATACCTACCCCCATGAATTGTCCGGCGGTATGCAGCAGCGGGTCATGATCGCCATGGCTCTTGCCGGTAATCCGGAACTGCTCATCGCGGATGAACCGACCACCGCTCTCGATGTGACCGTGCAGGCACAGATTCTCGAACTGCTCAACGACCTGCGCAAAAAACGCAATATGGCTGTGTTGCTGATTTCCCACAACCTCGGTGCCGTAAGCGCACTGGCGGACCGTATCGCCGTCATGTATGCCGGAAAAATCGTGGAAACCGGAACCGTCAGCGAGATCATCCATTCTCCGGCACATCCGTATACCCAAGCACTGCTGGCAGCCGTTCCGCAGCTGGGCAAAGCATGCGGCAGACTGCAGACTATCCCCGGCTTTGTGCCTTCACCGGATAAATATCCCGCCGGATGCAGATTCTGCGACCGCTGTAAATATGCACAGGATGAGTGCCGCAATGCAGTTCCGCCGGCAAAAGAGGTGTCAAGCGGCCACTTCTATTACTGTTTCCACCCGGAGGATCATCAATGAGCCGCATCAAAGTAATGAGTCCGCTGTTAAGCAGCCGCATCGCTGCCGGAGAGGTGATCGAACGCCCCGCTTCTGTCGTTAAAGAACTGGTGGAAAATGCCATCGATGCCGGGGCAACGAAAATTTCCGTCGAAGTGGAACGCGCCGGAAGCCGTCTGATCGCCGTCGTGGACAACGGTTGCGGCATGGATGCCGAAGATGCCCTGCTGGCGTTGAAACAGCACGGCACCAGCAAACTGCTCAATGAAGCGGATCTCGACCATATCATGACCCTCGGATTCCGCGGGGAAGCTCTGCCGTCGATCGCGTCGGTAAGCCGTTTTTCCATGATCACCCGCCAGCCGGATTCTCCGGAGGGGATCGCAGTCACTTCGGATGAACAGGGCAATATCACCTCCCGCCCGACCGGATGCGCTCCGGGAACCAGGATCGAAGTGCGCGATCTTTTCTGCAATCTGCCCGCAAGGAAAAAGTTTCTGAAATCCCCCGCCACCGAAGAACACCATATCGAAGAGGTCTTTTCCATGATGGCGATCGCCCATCCGGAAATCAGTTTCCATTTGCTGCTGGACGGCAGAACTGCCCTGAATACCCCGGCGTCCGGAAATATCGAATACCGCTTGAGGGAAATTTTCGGCAAATCTTTTGTTGACAATATGCTGTTTCTGGAACATACCGAGGGATCCTTGCACATTTCCGGCTGTGTCGCTGCCCCCGGATTCACCCGTCCGTCCCGCCGGGATCAGCGGGTATTCATCAACTCCCGCCCGGTCGAAGCTCAAGCGGTTTTCCGGGGAATCAAAGAGGGGTACGCCACGCTTGCCGAACCGGGCAGGTACAATCCGGTGGTACTGTTTCTGGAAATGCCGCCCGAAGATCTGGATATCAACGTCCACCCCGCCAAACGCGAGGTCCGTTTCAAAACGGAATATGCCGTAAGCCGGGCGGTTTCAGCGGCAGTTTCCTCCGCACTGCGGCAGATGCGTTCCAGAGAAAATCCGGCGGCAGATGACCGTATGCTGACCCTTTCCGGCAAATTGCCATTGTCCATGGTGCTGGATGCGGCAGAAGTAAGTTATCACATAGATAAATTTGAACAGCCTGAACTGCCGGCAACTCCGCACCTTTCCACTGCCAAAGCTGCCGCTCCCCTGCCCCCGCTGCCGCAAAAACCACCGGCTGTGCCCGATCCGGTATCCACACCGCCCCCCCCGGAGAAACAATCAATTTCACCGCTGGTCAAAGCTGTCGCTCCGGCAGCATTCAGCGGAGTGTGGCCCCACCGGATCATCGGAGTGATCGACCGCACTTATATCCTTGCGGAAAGCGCCAACGGTCTGGTGATGATCGACCAGCATGCCGCCCATGAACGGATCATGTTTGAGAAGATCCTCGACAAATTCACCGCCGATTCCGTACCCAGACAACAGCTGCTCATTCCCGAAACCATGGATCTCTCCCGTGCCATGATCAAACTGCTTACCGGCAACAGAGAGCTTTTTGAAAAACTGGGCTTTGAAGTGGAAAGCGCCGGAGGTACCACCGTGATAATCAACTCCATCCCCCTGACACCGTGTGAGCACCAACCGGTCGCCGAATGGATCACCAACATGCTCAATGAACTGCTGGAAAACAATTCGCCATCCACGGTTGTCCCGCCGGAATTCGCCGCCCGCGCCGCCTGCAAAGCCGCGGTCAAGGCCCATGACGAATTGACTGCCGATGCCATGCTCAAACTCATTGACGACCTGAAAAACTGCCGTCAGGGCACTCTCTGCCCCCATGGCAGACCGACCATGGTGGAACTATCATTAAGAGAAGTTGAACGGCGCTTCGGCAGAAGATGACCGATCAACCGTTTTTCAGTAACAACTGCTGTATTTTTCCAACCCTGCCATAGCGACAATTCCATCTTTGTCGTAAGAGTGAGTCCCGCCGGGCAGAAATAATTATTTCCGATAATTTTATTATCAGTCATAACTGCACCATTTTTACGTACTTTATTTGTTTTTTCAAAAAAGTTATTGTATAATAATCGCCGTAATCAAATATATTGGGTGCTGACATCAATGACTGAATTATTCACAGATCTGCGAAAAAAACTGCTTTCCGGCAAACGTAACGATACTGTAACGCTCATCCGGGATGCTTTAGCGCAAAAAATTTCCCAGGAGCAGGAAAACTTTGAACTGCCCCGCATCTATCAGCTTGCCGAAGAGCTGCGTGTTTCCAATCAGAGTGTCCGCAAAGCATATTCGCTGTTAAGCGATGCCGGTCTGATCGAACGTCCGGCAGGCAGCAAGTTGTGGAAGTGCGTCAAACACCGCAGTTCCAAAGTTTTTGCCGTGATCATTCCGGAACCGTTCCTATCTTTTATCCGGCTGAACAACCTCAATTTCCAATACCGGATGATGATGTTTTCCGGATTGATCGACCGCGCCAATGAATTGGGTTTCACCGTTGCCCCGATCACTCTGCCGCCGCCGGATGCCGACGATGAAACGATCGCGGATACCCTCAAGGAACTGCGCACCAATTACCGGGGGATCATTCATATCGGCACCCGGGGCATGGACAATGACCGTCCGCTGGCAGCTCTGCTCAAAGACCGGAGCATCCCGCAGATAACCTTTGCCTGCCAAGCCGTGGGAGCAGATATCCCCTCGGTAAGAGTGGACTGGGAACAGACCATTGCCAGTATCATCCATTATCTGCGCAGTTTCAACCACCACCGCTTCGCCGTTTTGTGGAGTTATTCCAGCCGTCAGAATGCCATTGACCACAATTTGAGCATCACTTCGCCGATCATCAGCAGCGATTACATCAAAAGCTGTTTTGAAAAGAACCGGGAAACCTCTGTTCAACCGGTCTACTGCCCGATCGAACACAGTGGAAACTTCAACAACAATTTTATCAAAACAATACAAAATGTATTCAATGTCCCGAATCGCCCGACAGCCATCTGGTGCAGTCAGGTCGTACTGGCTTACCGGGCGATCAATATCCTCCGCGATATGGGGCTGCGTGTTCCGGAGGATGTTTCGGTAATGAGTTTCGGAGACCGGCTGGATGCACCGCACTCCACGCCGCCGTTATCCACTATGCGCTGTCAGCATTACGAATCCGGACGGGCAGTGATCGATCACCTCATGCTTATGGAAAAATATCCGGGCGACCAAATCCCAGACAAGCTGATGTCCACCATTCTGGCTGACCGGGGAAGCGTGACCGGGTATTCAATCAAAGATATATACGATGATTTCGGTATGGAAGAAAATCTTTAACCATGAAAGGAACCAACATTATGAAATCTCCAACCAAAGATTATCCATTTCGGAAAACCGGAGTAACGCGCGCATGTTTCACTTTGATTGAATTGCTGGTAAGCAGTGCTATCTCATCATGGCATTTTTTTGCACAGAAAAGTGCGGTTGCAACTCAACAAAGAATTCCGCTTTTCTTGAAAAAGGTAGTGGGGTTTGGGGAGAGGGGAAAAACCTCTTTTCCCGTGAAAAGAAGTTTTTCCCCTCTTCCCAAGAGCGCATTCACTTTAATAGAATTGCTGGTAGTCATTGCCATTATTGCAATACTGGCATCGATTCTGCTGCCGGCACTCAATTCCGCCCGGGAACGGGGCAAAAGCACGACCTGTATCAACAATATGAAACAGATCGGTCTGTCCATCGCCCAATATACCGCAGATCAGAGTGACTGGCTGCCTGTTCAGGTCAAAAAAGGCACCAATAACGCCTGGTGGCAAAAAATGGTCAATAATAAATACATTGCCACCGGCAAACCGTCAAATACCAATGCGGCATCATATTGCGTGATGGATCCCAGTCCGCTGCTTTGTCCGACGATCATCGGCAAAATTCCCTCAAAAGGCGGCTCATCCTACTGGGGATATGAAAAATGCTACGTGGTCAATTATGCCTTCAACGCATACCTCGGCTGTTTTGAATATGCCCAATATTCAAAACAGGAGTACGGCAAAGTCACCAAAATCAAGAGTCCTTCAAACAGTATGATGGTCACCGAAAGATACTTTGCTCCGACGACTTACAGTGACGGCAGCAGTGTCTACATCTGGTTCCGCCCGGACAGCAGCGACGGTTACGGGGCATGGCACGGAGGTCAATATCCGACCGCGATCAATGATCCGGAGGTCGTCGGATCGTATCTGCTCGTTGACGGTCACGCCGAACTCACTTCCCACGGAGAAGCCAAAGCCAAATTCAAGACCACGGACAATATCTACAAATGAGGTACAAAAAGATGAAAAATTTTCTCTTATCTTTGACACTTTTCTGCACTTTTTTCAGCGTGCAGGCGGCAAGAGATATCTCCTCTTACCAGCGTGACATCCCTGCAAAAGTCGGTGAAACCAACCTGCTCGGCGACGGCTCTTTTGAAGATGGCGGCAAGGGCTGGGTTCCGGTCGATAAAAGCCGTTTTTCCGTCAAACGCGGAGACGGATTCAACGGCACCTCCGGCATCAAACTGACCATTTTTCCAGGCTGTAAACGCATTCTGCCGCATAAATGGTACGATGTAAAGCTTAAAAAAGGTGTCCGTTATAAATTTTCAGCTTACGGCAGGATCGACGGCAACTATGCCCGGAAAGGCGGGATCTCCGCAAAAATGTGCATCGAATACTGGAAAGGCAGCAAATATATCCGGGGCTTCTACGGACTGGGTTCCGGGGCAGTGCAAAATGAGTGGAAACTCTTTTCCGGAAGTTTCACCTTTCCCGACAACATCCCCGAAGATGCCAAATTCAAAGTTGTCATCGTACCCTCCTGCCCGCCGGAAACTTCCAAAAACAGCGGTGCTGTATACTTTGACGAGATCCGTCTGGTCGAGGATGCTCCCACCTGGTCACTTTTTCAGGTCTACCCCATCGCGGAAAAGCTCTATGCCAATGAGGGTTTCATCCGCTTTTCAAGTACCTTTTCCGGTCCATTTAAGGGTTCAAAAAATCCGGAATATCAGATCAAAGTCACCCGTAACGGCAAAGTTCTCGCCGTTGCAGATGCACAAGTCAAAGGTGCCAGGGTCACCGCTGAACTTGGCAAACTTACTCCCGGCAAAGCCGAAGTAACTGTAACTCTCTACAGCAGCAAAGATAAAAAAATCTATGCCGAAGAAACCAAAACCGTTGAGATCGTCGATTACCGCCAGCTCCCCGCCAATGCCTGTACCATCGACCGCCTCGGACGGGCAAACATCGACGGCAAACTTTTCATGCCCATCGGTCTGTATATGATCGGTAATAACGAAGTCGAACGCCTGCAGATCATCAGCGAAGCCAAAGTATTCAATACCGTCCTGCTCTATCACGCCCGCAGATTCAAAACCAAAGAAGCAATGACCGCCTTTTTGGACGCCTGCGTAAAAAACAATCTCAAACTCCTATATGCCAGCAGTTTCAGCGAAAAATACCTCAATGAAGTCAAAGCATACCACAGCCATCCTGCTATTCTGGGATGGTATATCGACGATGAAACGAGTATTTCCAAACTGGATCATCTTTTGTATAAACGCAGAAGTGTCAACGCTCTTGATCCGTTCCATCCGACCTATGCGGTAAGCTGTTTCCCTGGAGATTTTTCCGAATACAACAAAGCATGCGATATTCTGGGATATGATCCCTACCCGGTGCGGGGAACCAGTGTTACGCCCACGTTGAGCGGCATCCTCTCGCAAAGCGATCCGGCTGAAAAACTCGATTCTTTCTCCTGGGCAGTTCCGCAGATATTCAGCTGGGGCAGCTACGACAACAAAGCTAAAAATAATAAAGAACTTTATTACAAACTTTTCCGTGAACCTACCGAAATCCAGATGCGCGGCATGGTACTCACCGAAGTTCTCGCCGGCTCTAAAGGATTCATTATGTACATGTTCTGCAATATACGCGACCTCAATATCCCCGATCCAGACTCCTTCGCCCGCCGCTGGCCGGAAGTTTGCCGGGTAGCCGGTATACTTAAAGAACTTGAACCATTCATCCTCTCCGATATCGAACAGATCAAACTGCCGGTGCAACTCAATAAAAAAGATCATGTCCGCGCCGCCCTTTTTGATGATGCCAAAGGCAATATCCGGGTGATCATCTGCGGCATGGCACTGGATCATGATGCCATTATCACGCTGCCGGAAAAATACCGGAACAAGGAGTTGAAATCCAAATTCGGTTTGACCAAATCTCTGGGCAACGGCAAATATCAATTCACCGGCAAAGATTGCGCCGCTGACATTCTCTACTGACCGGATCAGATACGGTCGATAATCCGCACTGTGGAACTTGAATTTTCCGCAGTGTGGATATATATTGTAGTATTGACATTGAAGATGCTCCGCCGGAGAACACAACCTTTTTGGAATGCGCGCAGGTAAAATCTATGTCATAATTCAGGGTATTGACCTTGAAGCCGGTCATGATACCAAGCCGGATGTCAGTCAGATGAAATACGGTTTATGGGATCCGGACAACCGTTTTTACGGCTCGATAAAGTGGCATCACGGATATCCGACCGGCAGAGATTACTTCCCCATTGAGGGCGGAAAAAACATCAAGTGTTCAAAGATATAGTTTCTACAGTACGCATATACTCCGGGAAGTTGGCGACGACAAATCGTAATGAACGTTGCTCCCGATATTTCCGGCGAATAATACCGGAATTTACAACATTGTCAACTTGACAAAACAACTTTTCTGCAATAACTGCGGTTCTCCCCGAAAACTGGACAACTTGACAAGGTGTAAAACGGTGCTACATTAAAACAAGGAAAGGACCGTTTTATGAAGAAGTCTTATGACAGCAAATTCAAAAGCAGAGTGGCGTTGGAAGCGTTACGGGTGGATTTGACCGTTGCAGAATGCGTCCAGCCAAAGGGGCTGGGAGCAAACTTTACAGTGCATGCAATATTTCAGAGATCAAACATTGGTGAATAAATTGAAAAATTATCGGATCAATTTGTACGAACTTCCGGAAATCACTGACGTCAACCGCCTGCCGATGAGCGGCGCGCCGATAGCGGAAAGTGAAAGATTCATGCTTGACGGCAGCTGGGAGTTCAAACTCTTCCCCTCCCCCGCCTCCATCCCGGAATTTGCCGAAATTGAATTCCGAAATAAAATCACAGTCCCTTCCAACTGGACTCTGGGCGGCTTCGGCGATCTGCCGCATTACACCAATATCAAAATGCCTTTTGATAATAATCCGCCCTTCCCTCCGGAAAAGAATCCTTCCGGAGTTTACCGTACAACGTTCACCCTGCCGGACAGTTTCCTTGACCGCCGCTGCGTGATCCATATCGGCGGCGCGGAAAGCTACTTTGAACTTTTCCTCAACGGTCAATTCATCGGCATGGGCAAAGATACCCGCCTGCCCTCGGAATTTGATATATCTTCCGCCGTGAAGCCGGGAGAAAACACCATGTTCGTCAAAGTTATCCGCTATTCGGATTCCAGTTACATCGAAGACCAGGATCAGTGGTGGATGGCAGGCATTTACCGCTCCTGCTATATCTATGCCACCAGTCACGAATACTTTGAAGACATCTTCATTTCCGGCGATTGGGACTACCGGAAAAAAGAGGGTATTTTCAACTTTGAGTGCCACTTGGGATTTTCTCCTGCCAAATATATGCCGCAGGATAAGCCCACCACGGAATACTGCGGCCCGGAAGAAGATTTCACCGTCAGATTCCAGCTTACCGACCAAAATGGTCAACTCATCGGCGAAAATTCCGGCACCGTCAGCTGCCTTTTCCGCGAAGGCGGCTACAAACTGCATAAGAAACTTGTTTTGAACAACGTTTCACCGTGGTCAAGTGAAACGCCAACCCTTTACAACTGCGAAATCCAGCTTCTTGACCGCGCAGGAAATCTGCTGGACAGCCGTACCATGCGTACCGGTTTCCGAAATGTCAGAATTTCCGGCAGCGATCTGCTGATCAACGGCAAACGCATTATGATCAAAGGCGTCAACCGCCATGAACACGACTGCATTACCGGCAAAACCCTGACTCTGGAAAACATGCTGGACGATATCCGGCTGCTCAAACAGTACAACTTCAACGCAGTACGAACTTCCCACTATCCGGACGATGAAAGATGGTACGACCTCTGCGATGAATACGGTATCTATGTGCTGGACGAAGCCAATATCGAATCGCACGCCAATTTTGCCAATATCTGCCGTATCCCGCGCTGGAAAAATGCTTTTGTTTCCCGCGTGGAAAGAATGGTGCTGCGCGACCGTTCACACGTTTCGATCTTTGCGTGGTCACCGGGAAATGAATCGGGCAACGGCGAAAATCATTCCGCCGCACTGGACAGAGTTCACCAGCTGGACAACAGCCGGGTGATCTTTCACAACTGCGAAACCCACCTGCCGTGGACCCAGCGCGGCTACGGCAAAATCAACGGCAGCGAGCTTTACAACAACTCTTTCTGTCCGATGTATATATCCATTGATGACTTGAAAGCCTATGACGAAGATCCCGCCGCCGTCCGTCCTGCCATTCTGATCGAATATGCCCACGCCATGGGCAACAGTTCCGGCAGTTTGTGCGACTACTGGGATCTCTTTTACAGCGGCAAAAAGCTGCAGGGCGGCTTCATCTGGGACTGGATGGATCAGGGTATCCTGCAGCACGATAAAAACGGTAAACCGTTTTTCGCTTTCGGCGGAGATTTCGGGGAAACGATCCACGATTCCGACTTCTGCTGCAACGGTATGCTGGCGGCGGACCGCTCTCCGCACCCGGGAATGTATGAATTCCGGCATCTGGTGCAGGAGATCCGGGTGCGGCAGGTGAAAAACTTCAACTTTGAATTGACCAACTGCCGGGATTTCACCAATCTGGAAAACTTCCGCGGCTTCTGGAATGTGGAGATCAACGGCAGAGAGGTGCTTGCCGGGGAATTGTCCGGTTTTGCCGCGCTGCGTCCCGGAGAAAAGATGAATTTCTCCCTGCCCGTCAGAGATATTTCACGTAACGAAGATGAAGAGGTGTTCGTCAACTTTACGTTCACCGCAAAAAATGACCTGCCCGCGATCCCGGCAGGAACTTTGCTGGCACACGATCAATATGATATCACTTCGCTGATCCCGGTAAGCAAACAGGAAATACCGACGGCAGATTCCGTAATTTCGGTAACGCAAAAATCCGGATCCGTCACTCTTGCCAACGGAAAAAGTCAAGTGATCTTCAATACCGCCGACGGAAAATTCCGGCTGTTCAATGATCAGGAACTGCTGGCGGATGACCTGTTTGAAGCTAATTTTTTCCGCGCTCCCACCGACAATGACGGTATCAAAGGGAGGGAAAATCAGGAGAGGAAACCGCTTTACAAGTGGCGTGAAGCAGGTCTGGATAAAATGACGACGGAAGTTTCCGGATATCAGATTTCCGGAAACACTTTGAGCGTGATCAAAAATCTGCTCTTTGCCGGAGGAACGGTCAAATTCACGCAAAACTTCACCGCCCTTGCCGACGGTTCTTTTGAGGTGACAATGCACTATGATATTCCGGAAAACTTCCCTTCCCTGCCACGCGTCGGTGTCAAAGCGGTGCTGCACGGCTTGGAAAACTTCCGTTACTTCGGCAGAGGACCTTTTGAAAACTACATCGACCGCAACCGCGCCGCCATGGTGGGGCTTTACGCGTCCAGTGCGGCAGAAAACAGCCGCTTCAACTACGTCGTCCCGCAGGAACACGGCAACCGTACCGATGTCCGCTTTGCAGTGCTGAGCGGCAGTAAATGTGAAGTGACCATCAGCGGCAGACCGCGTTTTGAATTCGGCATGACCAAATATTCTGTGGAAGATCTGGACACCGCCCTGCACCCCTGCGAACTGCCGGAACACGGGGAAAGCTTCCTGACCGTGGATCTGCAGCAGCGGGGCTTGGGAACCGGTTCCTGCGGTCCGCAAACGCTGGAAAAGTACGAACTTAACGAAAAAGAGTATGATTTTTCCTTCAACTTCAAAGTAAATGATCTTTGAAGCCGGTTTCCGTACCGGGGAAACCGCTGATTACAGCAAAGTACAGCTTGATTTTCCCGCGGTACGGATATATATTGTAATGTTGACAAAATTTCTTCAGGGCAAGGTAACGCAAAAAAGCGGATTCCTGACCGGCGGTAAGGTTTTTCCAAGTCCGCGAGCCGCAAGGCTGACACGGTGCGATTCCGTGACCGACAGTAAAGTCTGGATGCAAGAAGAGAGTTATCCGTACCATGCCCTGATTGTACTGTAATTATGAAAGGGCATTCTTTATGGAATTCAAATTTGATTCCGTCGAATCGGTCATCGAAGATATCAGACAGGGAAAAATGATCATCGTCACCGATGATGAAAACCGGGAAAATGAGGGCGATCTGGTCTGCGCCGCCGAATTGATCACACCGGAAAAAATCAACTTCATGATAACCTGCGCCAGAGGTCTGGTATGTGCGCCGATCACCGAAAAGCGCGCCAAAGAACTGGGTATTCTCCGCCCGCCGTCAACCGACCACTTCAAAACCGCTTTTACCGAGAGTGTCGATGCCCTGACCGGAACAACCGGCATCAGTGCTGCCGACCGCGCCAATACCGTCAAAACTCTGATCGATCCGACAAGTACCCGGGATGACTTCGGCATTCCCGGACACATTTTTCCCATTGCCGCCCGCCCCGGAGGCGTGCTTCAGCGCACCGGTCACACGGAAGCGGCGGTGGATCTCGCCCGCCTTGCCGGACTTACTCCTGCGGGGGTCATCTGCGAAATCACCAAAGACAACGGCGAGATGGCACGGATGCCGGACTTGATGGAATTCAAGGAAAAACATCAGCTCAAAATCACCACCATCGCCGATCTGGTAGCGTACCGGCGCAAAACCGAACAACTCGTTTCCTGCGAAGAATCGGTCAAACTGCCCACCGCTTACGGCGAATTTCAAATGTATCTGTACCGCTCAAAAATCGACAATGCCGAACATCTGGCGCTGGTTTGCGGAGACGTCAAAGGCAAGGAAAATGTTCTGGTTCGGGTCCACAGTGAATGTCTTACCGGAGATGTTTTCGGTTCTGCCCGCTGCGATTGCGGCGACCAGCTCCATACCGCTATGAAAATGATCGCCGCCGAAGGATGCGGCGTGCTGGTCTACATGCGGCAGGAGGGACGGGGCATCGGTCTGGAAAACAAACTCCACGCCTACAAACTGCAGGAACAGGGGCTGGACACGGTTGAAGCCAACGAAAAACTCGGTTTCCCCGCCGACATGCGCGAATACGGCATCGGCGCCCAAATCCTGCTCGATCTGGGCATCAGAAGCATCCGGCTGCTGACCAACAACCCCGCCAAACTCGTGGGACTGGACGGTTACGGACTCAATATCGTTGACCGGGTGCCGATCGTCATTGCTCCCGGCAGTGAAAATGAGTTCTATCTGGAAACCAAAAAGTGCAAAATGGGACATCTGATCTGATGCAAATCCCCCCCGGAATGCTTCGCATCGCACTGGTTTCACCATCCGGCAAATGTGACAAACAAACCGTCCTTGCCGGTAAAAACGCACTGGAAAAATGCGGTTGTCAGGTGCGGATCATGCCCCATGTTTTTGCGGGAAACGCCCTGCCATTTCTTGCCGCGGGAGATGAACAGCGCGCACAGGATATCAACTCCGCCATTGCCGATGAGCAGATAGATATGCTCTGGGCAGTGCGCGGCGGTTACGGTGCCATACGGATTCTGGATAAGATCAACTGGCAGTTGTGGCAGAAATGCCCCAAACCGTTTGCCGGATTCAGCGACATCACCGCGATCCACTGGGCAATGGCAAAATACAAGATCGATTCATTCCACGCCGCTCCGATGATGAAATTTCTCATCTCCCCGGATGAACTTACAGTCAACAGCCTCAATGCCGCACTGTCCGGCAAACCGGTATCTTTGCACCTCGATGCTCTGCGTCCCGGAAAAATTTCCGGTACGGCACTTGCCGGAAATATCGCCGTTGCCGCCAGTTTGTGCGGCACAAAATTCCTGCCGGAAACCACCGGGAAAGTGCTGATTCTCGAAGAGGTCGGCGAAGCACCATACCGGATCGACCGGATGCTGACCCAGCTGCGCCTTGCCGGAGTATTCAAGGATTGCGCCGGAATAATTTTCGGGAACTTCACTGATTGCGGCGAAGTTCCCGATGTAATGGCGGTTCTGCGGGATTTTACCGGTCAGGTCAGTTGTCCGGTGTTTTACAATTTACCCCACGGTCACGAACTGCCGTTTTATGCTTTTTGCGGCAGACAGCTCATTTCTGTAACACCGCGCTGACCGCTTTTTCATGCTTTTCAAAAGCTTCCTGCGGCCCGAAAAATTCCACGATCTGAAGCGTATCACTGCCGAAAATATTGCGTTCGACCGCGATCACTGCCATATAGGACTGAACTCCTCTGGAAGTGTTGAATTGCGCGGTGATCTTCATCGCTTTTTCCCCATTCAGTTCCGCCGGAAAAATCTTGATATTTTCAAAAGATTTGCGACCCTGCAAACTGCGGCAGATCACTTTTTCCCAGAATTCCAGCGTACTGTCGGCAGCGACATCTGCATCCCAGGTGCGGAAAAGACAATCATCACTGGTCGTTGCGGCAAAACCGCTCTGCACTCCTCCCTCTCTGACTGCCACAAATCCGGCGGGCAGAGCGATATCAAAAAGCGGTTCACTTTTAAATCCGCCGCTGTTGGAAGCCAGTTTTTTCAGGAAACTGAAGCGGTCAAATGCCACCGGAGTGCCGCCGGGAACGGCACCGTGTTCTTCGATGACCGCCACCTCAAAAGTGACCAGAGCCACGCGTTTTTTATTGTTCTGCAGCTGGGCATCGATCCGCTCGATTTCGGTAGTCACCCGGTTGAGTTCCCGCTCAACTTTGACCATTTCATCGACATTGCGGGCTTGGGCGAGCAATTCCGTCAGACGGGAGCGCAATTTGCGCAGATTATCCAGCCGGACCCCCAGATCGGTAATGGTATCGGTCAAATCTTCAGCGGAGATCCGGAAGTCGCTGATTTTGCCGTACTGTCCGGCGGTTTTATAAAATTCATCAGCTTTGGCAGCCGGTACTTTAAGCACCACATTTCCCCGGCGGCTGGAAAGCAGATATCCGCCCAGAGATTCGGCAAGCAGCTTTATCTCATCCAATGCAGCACTCTGTTTTTTCACCGTCAGGGTAAATCCGGCAGTATAAGCCATCATCCGGCCTTCCTGCTGCCGGAAATATCCGGTTCCGGCAACGCGATCCTGCATTGCAGCCGCATTGCTCCTCACGGCTCCGCTTCTGACTGCGGCATGACCGTATTCCGGAGCGGATTTATCATAACTGCGCACCGTATCCGCATTTGGAGCAGTTGCGGTACATCCGCAAAAAACGAGTACAGCACCGCATACCGGCAGGGAAAATCTTTTCATAGCAACACCTCCATTTTGAACTGTCCGACGATCCATAAATTCGCACGGTATATTATAACACAAATGATCCGGGTTTTCAATATTAACGATAAAAAAATCAAGAAAAAAAAGTTTTTAACTTTACAAAGTGCCGTTTAAGGTGTATCTTAATAAGATGAAAAATAAGGAAATTTGGAGAAAATGAGCGCTAAAAATTGGAAACCACTTGGCAACGTCCTCTTTCAGGACATCGATCTGATTCAACAAAAATACCATCTGCCCCGCCCGATTGCGGTGTATTTCGCCGCCCGGGGCATCAAAGCTGAAGAGATCCCCGGATTTCTTGAGCCGCGGCTGGCTAACTTGAGCGATCCATACCGCTTTCCCAAAATCCGGGAAGCGTGCGACCGCCTCTGGCAGGCTATCGCCAACCACGAACCGATCCTCATCCACGGTGACTATGACACCGACGGCATCACTGCCAGCGCACTGCTGGCACTGGTTTTGCGGCAGAACGGGGCGATCGTAAATTCGTTCATCCCCCACCGTTTTGACGACGGTTACGGATTCACCCCGGAATCTCTGGAAAAAGCTCTGGAAATGTTTGGAGACTGCGGAGTACTGGTTACCGTTGACTGCGGCATAACCAGCTGCGATGCTGTGAATGTCGCCCGCAGCAAAGGTATCGATGTCATCATCACCGACCACCATGAATCCGGTGATGAATTGCCCGATGCTCTGGCAGTAATCAACCCCAAGGTCCACCCGGAATTGGAGGATCTGCAGCTGCTTTCCGGAGCCGGAGTAGCTTTCAAACTCTCCCACGCATTCATCAAATACGGCAGGGAAAAAAATCTCGGCGGTTTCATGACCCATCTGGAGGAAGTTCTGGATTATGTTGCGCTGGGCACAGTGGCGGATATCGTGCCGCTGCTCGGTGAAAACCGCATTATGGTCAAACATGGCATTGAGGCTTTGCGCCGTCAGCTCCGCCCCGGAGTACGGGCATTGATCGAGAGTTCCAAACTGCATACGGAACTGTCGCCCTCGGATATCACATTCCGTCTGGCTCCGCGCATCAATGCCGCCGGCAGGGTCGGTGATGCCAATGTCGCACTGCAGCTGCTTGAATCAGATTCCATCGTATCAGCCCATTCCAATGCCAGTTTGCTGGAAAATTACAACCGTTCCCGGCAGGAAAAAGAGCAGGAAATCTATCAGGATGCCTGCGGCCAGATCGAACGCGGTCTGGCATGGCAGAGTCCATACGCCCTGCTGGTTGCCGGGCGCGACTGGCATCAGGGCGTGATCGGGATCGTGGCTTCCCGTCTGGCAAGGGATTACAACCGTCCGACGATCGTGCTGACGATCCAGGGCGACAACGCTTACGGTTCAGGAAGAAGTATCGCCAATTTGAATCTGGTGGAAGTCCTTACCAAAAGTTCCCATCTGCTCGAACGCTACGGCGGTCATCCCATGGCAGTCGGCATCGGGCTGAAAACCGAAAATATTGCCGCTTTTTACGAAGAAATGGATAAAGAGATCCGCTCCCAGATCGACCCGTCAGAACTGGAGAGTTTCATCTCTTACGACGGCGAAGCGGAACTCGGGGAAATGACTCCGGAATTTTTCAGCTGTCTGGAGAAACTTTCTCCATTCGGTCACAGCAATCAGAAACCGATCTACCGATTCAACGACCTGCGGGTGATCCGCAGCGGTGCGGTAGGCAACGGTTATCACACCCGTGGAGTGATGCAGAGCCGCAGCGGACAGATCGAATTCATCGCTTTCAACCGGCCGGTTTCCGACTTCTGCAACCGGGTGCTGGATGTACTTGCCACGCCGCAGATCAACAAACGCCAGCCGGATGCTCCGCCGCAGCTTAACATCATCGACTACCGGGATGTTTACTGACCGGTATTTTTTCAGAGGAGGTGACCATGAATCTGATCTTTCTCGGTGATGTCGTCGGCAAAGGCGGCAGAAGTGCCGTTAAACAACTGCTCCCGGAATTGCGCAGGGAATTCAATGCCCAATTCGCGGTCGTCAACGGTGAAAATGCCGCTGCCGGCAGCGGTATTACCGGTAACTGCGCCAGAGAACTTCTGGAGGTCGCCGACGTAATAACCCTCGGTGACCACACCTGGGATCAGAAAGGCTTTGAAAAAGAGATCACTCTCTTTGACCGGATCATCCGTCCGGCGAACTACTCCGCTTCCCAGCCGGGAAGAGGATTCGGTATTTTCCGCAATCCCGCCGGCGGTGAAGTCGCCGTTATCGCCCTGCAGGGCAAAGTTTTTATGAAAGACAGCGCGTACTGTCCTTTTGAAACCGCCGAAAAGATCCTTGCTCAACTGCCATCGCATGTCAAAACCATTCTGGTGGATTTTCACAGCGAAGCATCCAGTGAAAAACTTGCCATGGGCTACTTTCTTGAGGGCAGAGTTACTGCGGTGCTGGGAACCCATACGCATATCCAGACCGCTGATGCCAAAGTGCTTCCCGGGGGGACAGCGGTGCTTTCCGATACGGGGATGTGCGGAGCGGAACGCAGTGTTCTGGGTCGGGAAGTTGATTCGGTACTCGCCAAATTCCGCAGCGGCATGCCGATCCGCCTGCCTGTGGTGGAAAACGGCATCATCCGGGTGGATGGTGCGGCGATCACCTATGATCAGCTTACCGGCAAAGCAATGAAAATTGTCCCATTCAGCCGTACCATCGAATTATAATGACTGCCGCCGAATCACGCACCATTGCGGCAGAAAAACTCCGCATCGAATATCCGGATACGCTTCCGGTTTCCGGCAAGGTCGATGAGATCAAAGCAGCTTGGCAAAATTCACAGCTGATCATCGTCGGAGGTGAAACCGGTTCCGGAAAGACCACCCAATTACCCAAAATCGCCATTGAACTTGGCTGCGGCAGAAAGGGGCGCATCGGCTGTACCCAGCCCCGCCGGATCGCTGCAACTGCCATGGCACGCCGTCTGGCGCAGGAGATGCACTGTACTTGCGGCAAAGAGGTCGGCAGTCAGGTGCGTTTTGAGGATCACACCACGGATGATACCGTACTGAAATTCATGACGGACGGCATTTTGCTGGCGGAACTGCGCAATGATCCGGATTTCCGCCAATACGACTGCCTCATCATTGACGAGGCGCATGAAAGGACGTTGAATATCGACTTTTTGCTGGGTTTGCTCCGCAACATCCTTGCCCGCAGAAAAGATTTGAAAGTGGCGATATCCAGTGCCACGCTGGATGTGGGACGTTTCCGGGAATTTTTCGGAGATGTTCCGGTGATCGAAGTTGCCGGGCGCACGTTTCCGGTGGAGGATATTTTCCTGCCGCCGTATGAAGATGAAGAACTTGCCCCTCATGTTGCCCGGGCAGTAGAAGAACTTGCCGGATTCGACAAACGCGGCGACATTCTGGTATTTCTCCCCGGAGAAAGAGAGATCCGGGAGTGTGCGGAAATGCTTTACGGCAGAAATTATCCCCATACCGAAGTACTCATGCTCTTTTCCCGCTTGAGTTCCGCCGAACAGCAGCGGGTTTTCCATCCGGGCAATATGCGGCGGATAATTTTAAGCACCAACGTTGCGGAAACGTCCCTGACCATCCCCCGGATCAAATTCTGCATAGATTCCGGGCTGGCGCGGATCAGCCGTTACAACCCCCGCCGCCGCATTCAGGAACTGCAGATCGAAATGATCTCCCAGGCATCCGCCCGCCAGCGCAGAGGACGGTGCGGACGAACCGCCGACGGGATTTGCGTACACCTTTATGCCGAAGAGGATCTCCAGCGCGCCGATGCCTACACCGATCCCGAAATCAAACGCACATCGCTTGCCGGAGTGATATTGCAAATGGCATATCTGCAGTTGCCGGATATCCGGACATTTCCCTTTATCGATCCGCCGCCGGGCCAGCTTATCCGGGAGGGATTCCGCACACTTTGCGATATCAAAGCGGTCAACGATGCCGGACGGATCACCGGAACCGGCAAACTTCTCGCCCGGCTGCCGGTAGATCCGCATTTGGGCAAAATGCTTCTGGAAGCGCAAAAACGCAAAGTTGTCAACGAATTGCTGGTGATCGCCGCGTGCTTATCCATTCCGGATGTCAAAGAACGCCCGGCTGAAAAACCGCAAGCCGCCGATCAGGCTCACGCCAAGTGGAAAAGCGACCGTTCGGATTTTGCCGCCATGCTCAATTTGTGGAATGATCTGGTTGCCGCCGGAGCGTTTGCTTCCAACGGGAACCTGCGGAAATTCTGCAAACAGAACTTCCTCAATTTCACCCGGACCAGGGAGTGGCGCAATCTCTTCACCGATCTGGCAGATTCCCTGCGCGAAAACAGCGAATTCAAAAATACGGTCCCGGAAAATTACCAGTTCATCCACGAAGCTCTGCTCTGCGGTATTCCCCGCAATATCGCCCATTTGGATGCCGAAAGCCGCATGTACCGGGGCACCGACGGCAAAAAATTTGTCATATTCCCCGGCAGCGGTCTGGCTAAACTGAAAAAACTTCCGGAGTGGATCGTCTGTTTTTCACTGGTGGAAACCAGCCGTCTGTTCGGGCGCAACGCCGCCGTGATCGATCCGCAATGGCTGGAAAACTGCGCACCGCACCTCTGCAGCCGCACTTACGATCAGGAACATTTTGAAGCGGCAAGCGGTTTCGTCCGGGCGCGGGAAAAGGTGATGCTCGGATCTCTGGTCATCCATGCCGGCAGACGGGTGGATTTTGCCAGACACAATCCGGCGGCGGCACGGGAAATATTCATCCGGGAGGGGTTGCTTCCCGGTCTGGTTTCCGGCTGCAAAGAGGTGGACAAATTCAACGCTCTGCGCGCCGAACTGCTGGAGTATGAAGTAAGGATGCGCAAACCGGACTATCTTTACGATGCCCGCAGTGCGGAAGAATTCTTCCGCACCAATTTGCCAATGGAAGTGCTGTCTGCCAAAGCCTTGAAAGATTTTCTCCGGCAACACCCCGGCGCGTGGAAAATTTCCCGGCACACTCTCATGTCCGCAGACAGCAACTTCGATCCGGCGGATTATCCGGACAAAATGGAATTCGCCCAAGTTTCATTCAAACTGTTCTACAAATTTGAACCCGGCGAAAAAGATGACGGGGTCATGCTCTGTGTACCGGAAGATGCCCTCAATCTGCTGCCCGACCGGGCATTGGATTACCCGGTGCCCGGATATTATGCGGATTTCGCCGAAGTGCTGCTCCGGGCACTTCCCAAAGAGCTGCGCCGCCAGCTCGGCGGTATCCCCAGGTGCGCCCAACTTTTTGCCGGAGAATTGAAACGCGACCACGCCATCCGGGAGTTGTCCCCCGGCGAAGCAATGGCGGATTTCCTGCTTGACACGCTGGATATCGAAGTCAATCCACGGATCTTTGACCAGGTGAATATGCCGGAATATCTGCAAATGAAATTGGGCATCCTCGATCGGCACGGCCGCTTGAAAAGTGTCGAACACGCCCTGCCCGACCGCAGCCGCAACTCTTCCAAAGTTTCTGCCTCCCTGCCCGGAGCAGCCAGGCACCGGGATGAAAACTGGGAGGAGTGGAAAGCCGACTCCGGGATCATCCCCGGATCAGTGGAAGTCCCTCCGGGGTCCGGCAGGATCTTCTATCCGGCATTGAGCGTGGATAATGCTTCCGGCAAGGTGAGCAGGGAACTTTTTATCAAGCCCGCAGAAGCCCGCCGCCATCACCGCAAAGCGGTCTGCCGCCTCTTTATCATGACCAACGCCCAGCTGGCAAAAATGCTCAAACGGGGGATCAAGCTGTCCAATGAACTCAAATTATCACTGCTGGTAAACTCTTCAACCGCGGAGTTTGAGAATGAATTGCTCGATTGTGCGGTGATAAATTCCACGGAGTGCGACCTCGCCGATGTCCGTTCGCCGCTGGAATTTGAAAATTTTTCCGCAGAGATCCGTCCGGAATGGTGCAACACCCTCAATACACTGTGCGGGGAATTGGAAAAATTCGCAGTCGATTATTCCGCCATCCGGCAACTGTGCCGCCGCGCCGGAAATGCGGCAGATGATATCAAAGAACACCTGCAGCTGCTCTTTGCCCCGGGATTTCTCCGGAGAAATGCGGTTTTCACCCACTACCGCCGCTATATCAAAGCCTTGAAACTGCGTGCCCAGCGTGCCGCGGATGCCTCCGGCAAAGACCTGCAAAAAGGGGAAGTACTGGAAAAGTGGCTCTCCCGTTTCAACACCGCCCGGGCAACGCTGGATGATCTTACCGATTCCGATGGTCTTTATGAATTCTGGGAACTTCTGGAGGAAGCCCGGATCTCGGTCTACGCCCCGGAAGTGAAAACCGCAGTCAAATCCCCCCTCGCCAAACTGGATGACGCCTGGGAAAAATTGCGGATTTGAAAGAGTATCTCCGGAAAAACAGTTGTAAAAAGCACATTTTAAGGATATATTATATATTTGAATATAAGCGTAACAAATAACCATAACGGAGAAATATACAATGTCTGCTGATCTTGAAGAATTGATGCTGGCGGTGATCGATGCCCCCCGCCCGGAAAATCTGGAAAAATTGAAAACTGCTGTCGCCGCCGACCCCGGCAATGCCGCAGAACAACTGGAAATGCTCTGGGAAGAGTGGGAAAACCGCAAATTGTCCGCCCCCGAAGCAAAATATGTGCTGGAGATCGCCAAGTGCGGCGTACCTGCCAAACCCTTTTTCCGCAAAGCCTTGATCAATGCGGTAAAAGTTCTGCTCCCGCCCTTTATCGCCCAGGCTCCGGTTGTCAAAGCCACCGGCGTGCGCGATGAGAGCAAAACTCCGGCGGAAGTCGCTTCCAGAGTGGAGCGTCTGCTCGCTCTGCGCAGCGGATATGTGATCTTTCTGGCAGGTTCCCGCCGCTGGGGTGTCGCCGGTACGATCGATGCGATGAATGCTTCTCTGCCGATGATGCCTTTTGCTCAAGTCGGCAGCAATGCGGCAGTACCGCTGGAAATCGTGCTTAAAGATGCCGCCATTCTCGCATCCGGACCGGATGTTTCCCGGCTGGTCGTTGCCGCGGCAGTACCGGTTTCCGCGGCACTTTTCCGCTTGACCGTGGAAAAACGCCGTCAGGTGGAAATTTCCGAAGAGTGCCTCAAACTTATGGCACGCTGCGGATGCGGCAGAAAACTGGACGATGCCGCCTTTGAACGTTACTGGAGCATCGGTACCGCCCAGAGTCAAGCTGCCGCTGCCGCCGCCAAACCCGGAGCCGCCGCTGCTGCCAAACCCGGTACCCGGCGCGCCTGTGACGGCAGAAGTTTGAAAGAGGTCCAGCTGCTTTTGCTCAAAGAACAGGAAGCAGGTGCCAAAGAATTTGCCGCGGATGAAGTTGATGCGCTTTGCACTTTCTTTGAAAAACTCGCCGCCGCGACCGCCTTGCGCGAAGGCAAACTGATGGCGGAAGTTCTCGCGCTCGTCCTCGACCGCACTCCGGAAGCCAGCCTCAAAGCGGTTTTTGATTCCTTAATGGGCAAAACCGCCTTTTTCCCGCAGGATCCGGCAGCTTCCCCGCTGGCGGCGTTTGCCGTCTGGGGTGAAATATCCAGCAAACTGCTGGAAAAACTCTGCGCCGGTGCCGCCAAAGTATTCCCCGGAGAATATCTGGCAAGCTGTGCGCTTAAACTTCCCCTTAAAGCGCTCAACTGCATCGGTCCGCATATTTCCAATGAGCTGTTCTGCTCCTCGCTTGGTTCCCAGCGCGGCTGCGGTGCCGATCTGCTGCTCTGGATCTGGAAAAACCGCAAAAAACGGCACGATGCCAATCTTTTGGCGCTGGTCAATCTGGACAATGTTTCCCGGATCCTTTCCGCCGAAGAACCGCCCAAAGTTTACCTCGCCGCCAGACGTGAACTGCACTCCATGCTGCTGGATGACTGGGCGTTTCAGTCGCATTTGATCTCCATGCTGGATGATGATCCGGTGATGTTCGGCTCCATCCTGCAGGGAGCGCTGTTCCTCAACGCCGGTGAACGGCAGAGTCTGATGGTCAAACTCGCCCGCCAGTCCAAAGAGATCCAGGAGTATCTGGAGAGCGGCGCCGGTAAAAAGATCCTCGATGCCGGTACCGCCCATAATGAATCCACCGATGCCCCGGTCTTTGAAGCGACCTACACCAGTGTAAAATCCCATCAGGCTCTGATCAAAGAACTTGACGATATCATCAATATCCATGTGCCGGAAAACCGGGAAGCTCTCAAAACAGCCCGCGCCCACGGCGACTTCCGGGAGAACTCCGAATTTGATGCCGCCAAAGAACGGCGCAACCACCTCTCCCGCCGCCGCGGTGAATTGGAGAAAGAACTTGCCAATATCCAGCCGGTTCTGATGAAACAGGTGGAAGTGACCGATACCGCTGTCATCGGTTCGACCGTGGAGATCCAGCTGGATGGCAACCGCGTGGAAAAATATTACCTGCTCGGAGCATGGGACGGCGATCCGGAACGCCGTTTCCTCTCCTACCGCACCCGTCTGGGCAAAGCCCTGCTCAACCGCAAAGTCGGTGAATCATTCACCGCTCCGGACGGCAAGCCCGGCAAACTGCTCTCGGTCGCCGCACTGCCCGCCGAATTGATTACGGAACTGGATGCGTGAACGAGTTTGACAGCCGCTATTTCCCCCTTAAAAGGAAGTTCCCCAACCGCGTAAAAAATTTTTCGCGCTCCCGGGAACTGCGGCTGGAACGTGTCAAATTTCCCGGATTTCTGCTGGAAGCCGCCAGAGTTGCCCTCCCCTCACCGGTCAGAAGTATGGCCGGCAAACGTCTGGTCTTTATCTCGGACTGGCACTGGCACGCTTCACAGCGCAACTACCGGATATTGGATGAATTGAGCGGGATTTTGCAGCAATTTCCCGCTGATTTACTGCTTCTCGGCGGAGATTTGTGCGATGATGCGGAATTTTTGGGAGTTCTGCCGCCGCTGTTGACCCGGCTTGGCACGCTTGCTCCCCGGGTCGTGGCGGTAAACGGCAACTGGGAAACCGGCAAACGGTGGCTCAAACCGGACTATTTCACCACTTTATTTGCCGCTCACGGTATAAAACTGCTGACCAATCAGGCAGAGCATTACGCAGACACCTTCATTCTGGGTCTGCCGGATATCAGTTCCATCGACTTCCGCAATCTGCCGCCGCCGGAAATCACTCCGGAAACCCTTAATATCTTATTAAGTCACTCTCCGGATGGGGTGGTTGCGGCGGATAAAGGGGCTTTTTTGAAAAATTTTCACCTTGCCTTCTGCGGTCACAATCACGGCGGACAGATCCGGCTGCCGTTTATCGGCGCACTCTACTGTCCGAGTTTCTATCGCTGCAAATTTGACCGGGGCATCTTTGACCGGGCGGGCAGTGACTTCAAAATGATCATTTCCAGCGGTATCGGCGAACATTACCGTACCGGCAGAATACTCTGCCCGCCGGAAGCAGTTATTGTGGAACTTGCCTGATGAAACGCCTGCTCATTCTCCTTGCCGTCCTGTATTTGCTGCTGTTGTTTTTGTGTGCATGGTCACTGCGGTATGGATCTGTGGAAATGTCGTGGGGTGATCTTGGTAAAATCATTTCGGCACCGGAGAGTATGGAAGCATTGATCATCCGTGAATTGCGGATGCCCCGCACGCTGTCGGCACTGCTTGCCGGAGCGGGATTTGCGCTTGCCGGAGTGATCCTGCAAAAAGTTCTGCGCAACGATCTGGCTTCGCCGGATATTCTGGGGATTTCCAGCGGTGCCGGATGTGCGGGAGTGGTCATGCTGCTGTTACTGCCTCAATTCGGGAAATTTTTGAACTTCGCCGTCTTTGCCGGAGCATTATCCGCCTCTCTGGTGATCTGTCTGGCGGCGTGGAAACGGGGTTTTTCGCCGGTCAGACTGATTCTGGCGGGAGTTGCACTGGGAGCGGTTTTCAACACGGCAAGCGGGTTGATACTGCTTGACAACAGCGACAAATTTCCGGGGATCATGGAATTTACGCTGGGGGGATTTTCCACGGCATCTATGGATAAAGTACGGTATGCCCTGCCGTTTTTCGCCGCGGCATTTCTGCTTGCTGCCACCCTGCCCACCCGGTTGGAACTGCTCTCTCTGGGCGGCGAAGAGGCGCACAGTCTGGGGTTGTCTGCAGAAAAAAACCGGGCATTGGCACTGTTGACGGCGGCATTGGCAGCAGCGGCGGCAGTATCGCTTGCCGGACTGCTCGGATTTGTGGGGCTGATGGCACCGCATATTTCGGAAAAACTGCTGGCATCCAGCCGTTCCTCCCGGCTGCTGCTCACCGCTCCGGCGGTCGGAGCGCTGCTTACACTGGGAGCGGATCTTGCCGGCAAAATGGTCTTTGCGCCCCGGGAACTGCCCTGCGGTCTTTTGCTGTCCGGCACAGGGGCGATCTTTTTCCTGTTCCTGTTGTGGAACAAACGGGGGAAAGTATGAAGCTCAAACTTGAAAATATCTCGTGCATCCAAAATAGCCGGAAGGTACTTGACCAGATATCCGCTTCATTCGGGGAAAACCGCATCACGGCGGTCACCGGTCACAACGGCAGCGGCAAAAGCACTTTGCTGCGGATCATTGCCGGATTGTGGAAGCCGGATAGCGGCAAAGTATTTTACGATCAGACGGAAATCCGGGAACTGACGGTACCGGAACTTGCCCGTCTGCGGGCGATCGTCCTGCAAAACCCGCATATCCCGGATAACATGACGGTCTATGATCTGTTATCACTCGGACGATTTGCCCGCCGGAGCAGTAAAAAAGTCAACGATGCCGCCATTTGCCGGGCATTGGCAGACACCGCCTGTACGGAATTGACGCACCGCCGTGCGGGGACACTTTCCGGAGGTGAATTGCGGAGGGTTTTCCTCGCGCTGGCACTGGTTCAGGAACCGCGGCTGCTGCTGCTGGATGAGCTGGAAGCTAATTGGGATGCGGAATTCCGCCGCAACTGTCCGGCATTGCTCAACCATCTGCGCCGGGAGCGGGATCTGACCATCATCATGGTCACCCACGATCTGGATCTGGCATTGCACTGTGCCGATGATATACTCGGCTTGCAAAATGGCAAAGTTACGTTGTCAACCGCGTTGAATAAGCCGGATACCATGGAAAAACTGCAAAAATTTACCGGTGAAAATTTTGATATTCTCACCGGTCAGGATGGTTTTTTACGGGCGATGCCCAAATTCCGGGTTTGAAATTCAATTATCTCCAAAAGGGATAAAGAAGATGTATCCGCCGGTCCTGCCGTCACGTTTGCTCAATGAAAAGACCCGCCACAGGAAGCTCACCCTTGAATTTTCCCCGTCTTTTACCGTGGAAATAAATGGGAAAAAGATCCGTTCCGAACGGTTGCCTTCTTTGCGGTAACGGTAGAGCAGATGCAGTACATGTTCCGACTCCCGGCTGCCATTTTTTTCGCCCCCGGCAAGGATGTGCAAGAAATGCCATTTGTAATCGCCGTTATAATATTTCATCTTATTGAAAAACAATCCGCTGCCGATATCTTCATAAAAGCGTAATTCGGTAAAATTCTCCATCAATTCCGCCAGAGCGTTTCCGGCATCCGCTTTTTTCTCAAAAGCCTTGCGCTCGACGGCGAAGCCGATTTTTCCGGCACGTTCCATGGCTTTATCGACATCAGTGCGGTACTTTTGGATTTTTTCATCCAGTTTTTTCTGCCGGATTTTCAACTCCTCATAGCGGATAAGTTTCCGCAAACGCTCGATTTCGTCTTGAGGCTGCCAGCGGTCGGCGAGCGAACGCTCTTTGGCAATCGCGGCGGTTTCCCGGTCGATCTGCTCCTGTGTCTGGTAAAGTTCCCGCAAGTTACGGCGCAGAGTATCGGCGATTCCGGCATCCACTCCGGATTTGGCAACATTGAAGCCGAATCTGCCCCGGTAAAAAAGCCCGCACAAAGCATAGCGGTCACGCAATTCGGCACACTCATATTCACCGGCTTTGATCTGCTCTCTGGATAAAATACGGTAATTGCTGCGTTCCCGGTGCTGCTCTTTGGCATAATAACCCAGCGGAGTGAAAATAATGGTCTTATCCAGATTTTTGGAACGGTCAACCCAGGTCAGCAGCGGCAGGGAGGTAAAGGACCGGTTCCCCCCTTCCCTGCTCCACCAGGTCAACAGCGGCGGAAGCACACAGTAAGAACGCTCCACGGCATTCCGGTACCAGATCAGCGGCAGGATCCTGCCGCAATATTCGGCATCAGTCGGGAAATCGTATTTTTTCCGCAATTCGATCAGAAACAGCTGCAGCGTGTCATTATCCACTACCGTATCCGGAAGTTTCACCGCCGGATCAAAGGCGTTGAGCGCATCCAGGATCGCCGGTTTCTTTTGGGCAAAAGGCTGTCCGGAATGGTACAGCGAACGGAGTTTGTAGAAATTTTCCACCCGGGCATCTTTTTTATAGGGCAAAGTTTTGGCGAAATGCGAAAGCATCACCCACGAGGTAAATGAACTGCGCTGTTTTCTGCTATGCCATATAGAACCGGAGTGGTCAATTTTTTCATACCCGGCAATAACATCACCCAGAATGTCAAAATTGAAATTTTTGCCGCTTTTACGATTCCCCGCCAGCAGCATAAAACGGTTCATATAATCGCCGTCCTCATCAAAAGAGCCGAACCACAGGGGCAGAAATCCGTAACTTTTCTCCGTTTTTTCCGGCAAACCGTTAAAAACTTCCTGACGGAATTTCTCAAATTCCATCCTGGTCGCCGGAAAAGGCTTTTTCCCGTTAAAATAGTAGTTCCACCTGCTTTTGGCACTGCTCCCGTCATACAAGAGGTTAAAAAGCAACTGCTGATCACCGGCTTTTTTTCTGACCTCCCGGTCATAGCAGAAAAGAAATGCGAAACAGGATAACTCATTTCTTGACCAGACCTCCTCCACGCTCACCAAATCACTGTTGTATACGCGTTTGGCGGGAATATATTTGAATGGAGTATTATCGTAACTGTAGAAAAACAACGGGGTATAATATCCGGAACCGCTGAACTCTTTCTTTTTATGCCAGGTAAGTGGAATGAAACCGAAACCGTCCTTGTTCCAGCCGAAAAGTGTCACCCAACCGTGACCTGCCGCCGGATTCCATGCGCACAAGGGAAAAAGCACGCTGTAATCATCCCCCTCATGGTTGTAAAAGGGACGGAAAGCAAAGCCGTAAGGATCTTTGTCGATCATCGGCCACAAAACTGTCCAGTAGTCATTGTTGCGGAAAAAGAAGGGCCAGATGTTGACCAGAGTATCATCCAACCCGGCAACCTGAATCTTATTGGCGCGCGCCGGAGAGTTGATCTGACGGGAAACTGCCTGATATTTTTCGGAACGGATACGGGATTTTGCCGGGACGGAATACTCATCGAAAACACCGCCGGACATGCGGAACATCCGATCGGAACTGGCACAACCGGCAACCAGCAGCAATACACCTGAAAACAACAGTTTTTTCATAGAAAACCTCCCTGATATCAGTAGATACATACTATATACTATAGCATCAGGGAGGATTTTTGTCAAGTCCGATCGTTTTTTCAGAACAACAGTTCCCACAGCAATCTTTCACCGAA
The DNA here is from genome assembly GCA_015061495.1 of Lentisphaerota bacterium. Taxonomy (GTDB): domain Bacteria; phylum Verrucomicrobiota; class Lentisphaeria; order Victivallales; family Victivallaceae; genus UBA1784. The sequence continues at coordinate 6,200 of SUWL01000009.1, read as the reverse complement.
AGACATCTCTTTCACCGGCTTGGGAGGACGGTGATGTTTCGGGGGTTCCGGTTTCACCTGCGGACGGTGATGTTTCGGGGGTTCCGGTTTCACCTGCGGACGGTGATGTTTCGGAGGCTCCGGTTTCACCTGCGGACGGTGATGTTTCGGAGGCTCCGGTTTCACCTGCGGGCGACGCGAAGATTGCGGAACAGGTTTGATCTGCGTTTTTGCCTGCGGAACAGCTTTAATGCGGTGGTCATCCTTGCGAACTTCCTTGCGAACTTCCTTGCGGTCATCACGATAGTCATCCTTGCGATCCATCATTTTTCCCCGGGGCCCGGCGGCGATCACCGTAACAGCCAACCCCATTACCGCTGCAGTCAATAATTTTTTCATCCCTGAACTCCTTTCGATATTCTGTTTATAATTCCGGATTCAGCAGCATTTTGATAGCATCTTCAAAAGTTTTGCGAACCGTATCATCATCAGCAAGTTTCACCAATTCATCCTGTTCGGCTCTGTCCGCCGATTTACCCAGCAGCTCCAGAAAGGGCGACGGCAATGCCGGACGCACCACACCGCGCACCATCCGGCTGCGGCTGCGGGTCAGATACAACTCCTGTTTTGCCCGGGTGACTGCTACGTAAAAGAGGCGCAGTTCCTCTTCATAACCGTCCTCTTCCAACGCCCTTTCATGGGGAAAAATATTGCGCTCCATAGCGATCTGGATGACCACGGGATACTCCAGACCTTTGGCGGCATGGATAGAGCTCAATGTCACGGCATCGGCATCCGGAGAATCCTCCTGCACCCGGTCGTTTTCCTCCATGAGCGAATAGGATTCCAGATAGTCGCTCAAAGTCACTTCACTGCCGTGTTTTTTCTCAAACTGGGCAACGGCATTGATAAATTCGTCAACATTGTCCCGCCGTTTGATGCTGTCATCCTGGTCCCGGTAAATTTTCTGCAGACCGCCGTAATAGCCGACACTCTGCAAAAAGTGCAGGATCCTGCCCGCCAGATTGCCCGGAGTTTTGAAACTTTCCTGTGCTTCGGCAAAGGCTTTGAGCATCTCATTCAACTCCGCAGTACCTTTGGAGGTCAGAGTTTTGACGAACTCCGGATTTTTCAGCGACTTGAACATCGGAGTATGCTCCTCGACCCGGCGGCGTTTAAGTTCTTTGACCGCTTTTGGTCCGATCCCCCGGGGCGGAGCGGCGAGGATACGCAGGACACTCTGATCATCCAGGGGATTTTCCAGCAGCTTCAAATAGGCTACGGCATCTTTGATCTCCCGCCGCTGAAAAAATTGCTGTCCGCCAACCAGCCGGAATGGGATACCTGCGGTCATCAAAGCCTGTTCGATCTGCCGGGAAAGCTGATTGGAACGGTACAAAACTGCAAAATCTTTCCAGCTTAATTCCGGTCGTTCACTTTTACGGGAACGGATCAGATTGGCGACGAATTCCGCTTCCAGATCATCGCGGTCAAGCATGGTCACTTTTGGCTTGGTTCCGGCACCGAGCGCACTCCACAAGCGTTTTTCATGGCGGTTGACCCCGGTGCCGATCACGGTATTTGCCGCCTCTAAAATGGCAGAAGTCGAACGGTAATTCTGCTCCAGTTTGACCGTCAGCGTGCCGGGAAAGAGTTTGGGGAAGTCCAGAATATTGCCGACATCCGCGCCGCGCCACGAGTAGATGCTCTGGTCATCGTCACCGACCACGCACAAATTACATGCCTTACCGGCGAGCATTTTCACCAGTTCAAACTGGGCGCCGTTGGTATCCTGATATTCGTCAACCAGCAAATATTCATACCGGGTCTGATACTCTTTGAGGACATCGGGGTGTTCAGTAAATACCCGCCATGCCAGCAGCAGCATATCATCGAAGTCGATCAGGTTCTGCATTTCCATCAGATCCCGGTATTTCTCATAGACGTGGGCGACGGTGGCTTCGAAGCTGTTTCCGGCACTTTTCAAGGCGGATTCCGGGGTGTGCAGGCGGTTTTTCCAACTGCCGATCATGGCAAAAGCCTTGCCCGCCGGGAAGCCGTCGTAAGCGCAGCCGCACTCGCCGAGAGCCTGTTTGAATATCCCCTGCTGATCCGATTCATCCGCGATGGTAAAACCGGTCTGAAACCCCAGTTTGGCAATATGTTTCCGCAAGATCCGGATACAGAAACTGTGGAATGTCCCCAAAGTCACCCGTTTGGCGGCACTCTCATCGACCAGCTGTGCCAGACGTTCGCGCATTTCCCGGGCGGCTTTATTGGTAAAGGTCAAGCCCAGAATGCTTTCCGGAGCGATCCCGGCGGCAAGCATACTGGCAATGCGAAAGGTGATCACCCGGGTTTTACCGGTTCCCGCCCCGGCAAGCACCAGAACCGGTCCGGTATGCTGACCGGCGGCGGTGCGCTGTTCGTTATTAAGCTGGGATAAAATCTCTTGTGAAGTCATAATTCAGGAAGTTCCAATCCAAAAAGTTTCTCGGCATTGAGGTGAAAAATTTTCTCATTATCTTCATCACTCAACTCCATAGTCAATACATCTTTGATCGCCTGACCGGGCAGAGATGCCGGATAATCGCTGGCAAAAAGGATCTTATCAGTACCGTGAGTCAGAGCGATCTGCCGGGCTTCTGCCGCCGGCAGTTCCCAGAAGGTACTGGAAGTGTCAAACCACACATTTCTGCCGACCAGATGTTTTTTTACCTCGTCCCATTCGGAATATCCGCCGAAGTGGGCGGCGATAATTTTCAAATGCGGCAGGGCATCCAGCACTCTGGCAAGCCGCCACGGGGAAGAAAAGTCGGTTCGTTTATCCCCCATGTGGATGGTTATGGGCAGTTGATCGCCGACCAGCTCGTAGATCCGCATCATATCCGGTTCATCGATATAAATTTTCTGAAAGTCCGGATGGATCTTCAAGCCTTTCAGCCCCAATTCTCTGATCCGCTGCAATTCACCGGGGATGTCCCGGTAATCCGGATGCAGCGTGCCGAAAGCATAAAATCTGCCGGGATGGTCATGCTGCGCCTGCGCCAGAAAATCATTGGCGACTTTCACCTGTTCCGGTTTGGTAGCACAGGAAAAGATCAGGGATGTGGCGACCTTTGCCTCATCCATCGCCGCCAGCAAATCCGTCGTATCACCGCCGCCAGGCCACTGATGGTGATAGTAATTTTCCAGAAAAGTCACCGCTTTTTCCGCAATTTTAGCCGGAAAAATATGGGTATGTGCATCAAAATATTTCATATTCACCTCTTTGAGGTGATAATATAACATCATTGCCGGGATTTGCAATCTGATTATTGAAAAAAGTGTAAAAATATATATTTCTGCGGCAAACGTCATTTTTCACATCCGTTGAGATATTTTTAATCGCGTTTTTCACAACTGCTTGAAAACATAAGTAATTCATGCTATATTATTATTTTTGAATTAATGTAAAATACCCACAATAAGGAATAATATTATGCAGAACCATGGCGGATTGCAGTATGTGCCGCAAATTTCAGCAGCAGAAAAACAGGTCGTATATCTGGATTTTGACGGGGAAGAAACCCAATACACCAACCGGGATCTGGATTTGACTCTGGACGTAAAAGTTGCGGATTCCGGTATGACGGAAGAACAGAAGAAGTATGTCTTGACGGTACTTTCCGAAAAATATGCTTCCCAAAATATCGTTTTTACGGTAGACAAGCCGGAAAAAAGTAATCAATACAGTACTGTATTCATCGGCAAAACCAATGCTTTTGACGAATACGGCAACTTTGCCGGATTAGCTGAAACCATTGATAAAAATAATCAGATAAAAGACGACAACGCTTTCGTTTTTGCCGACAAAAACGACGATGTCAATACTGTTATATCCGTAATTGATCACGAACTTGGTCATATTGTTGAAGGCAGAGAACACACTGTTTCTCAAAACAATCTGAATGATTTTGCAGAGTTAAATGTTGTGACGATTAAAAGCGGCGGCATGTGGGGAGGAACTGCAAGCCAGTCATATAGCCAATACGGCTATCTCAAAGAATCATCAATATATTACATTGACATCCCGGATGGAAAATATGCCGCAGTAACAGTCTCGCAGGTTTCTTTTGATAAAACCACCAACTGCAGCGTAAGATTACTGGCGAATTATAATGCACAGGAAGTTGTTATTTATGATAAATTTGGTTCATCGAAAACCTTGTATTTTCTCCAACAACCGGCACCCAGTGTATTGAATTCCGTCGAAACATATGTAGAGGTAAATGGTTCATACCCTTATTCTGCAGAAGTGCGTTATACTATTTCGGTGTCATACCATAATCGTGAATACCAGGAAAAACTTTCTCTCAAACACGGGAAAGGACGGTGGGATCTCGAATTTTTCGACAAAAGCACTGTTCAGGACAACCAATCTCTAACAGTCAGATTCCGGGTATTAAACTATGGTGATGTTGCCTCAAAAGCGACAACTGCATACATTTATGATGGAGATAAACTACTCGGGACCACCTCTGTCGGTGCTGTCGCAGCATTTGACAGCTATATAGGGGTTAATTACTCCTATACTATCGCCCCGGGCAAGCTGACTGCGGGAAAACACGATATCAGAGTCAAAGTTGGCAACACAAGCATCTCCGGTTCAATCCATGTCACAACCATTCCAATCAAAATTTTCAGTTCCGGCACATTGGTCAATAAAGCTGCCAATATCAACGGTGTAAAACTTATTGCCAATAACAACAACAGTATGTATATCGGCTCTGGCGGAAGTGCGACTGATACAATAGTTGACAGTAAGGGTTATATGTACGTTCTGTCAGGTGGCAAAGCGACAAAAACAACTGTTAATCATTACGGTAAGCTCTACGTTTCCAGCGGTGGTTCTGCCGATAATACGTCAATCAATTACGGGGAAGTTTTTGTCAGTGGAGGTAAAGTCACCTCAACAACAGTGGATCTACTTGGAAAACTCTATATTTTCAGTGGCGGTTCTGCCAATAATACAACTGTCAGTTTTGGCAGCGTGTCAATCGGTAATGGCGGAGTATTAAGCAACACCTCCATTTTTTACGGAGGAAATGTTAGTATACTGTCCGGAGGAAAAGCCGAAAAAACAAATATCAATAACGGCGGAGAGATGTTCATCAGTCGCGGTGGAACAGCCAATAATACGTCAGTAAGTTCCAACGGCAAAATGATGGTTTCCAATGGCGGAACGGCGGAAAAAACGACCGTTTCGTCCAAAGGTATGGCATTTGTCTACGCCGGGGGCAAACTCAATAACGCCGCGATCAAACGCGATGGTGAAGCCCATATTTATAGCGGCGGAGCAGCCAATAAAGCCACTGTTTCATCCGGCGGCAAATTATTTGTCAGTGCCGGGGGCAAAGCGGAAAATGCCGTGGTTGATAACTTTGGTTCAATGCAGATCTCCAGCGGCGGTGCCGCCAATAATGCCACCGTTTACTACATGGGACAGATGCACGTTGCCAAAGGCGGTGTCGCCAACAATACCGTGGTGCGCTTCGGCAAACTCTTTATTTCCAGCGGCGGCGTGGCGAGCAATACGGTCGTTTCCCACGGCGGTCTGGTCTTTGTTTCCAGTGGCGGCAAAATGGAAACGGCGGCGGTTTCTTCTGGCGGCTGGATACATCTCTACTATGGAGGTCATGCCAATAATGCCACGGTCAACGGTTACGGAAGATTCTACGTTTCCAATGCCGCTTCAGCCAATAATGTGACGGTCAACTCCAACGGCTTGAGTTTCATCTATGCCGGAGGAAAAATGGTCAAATCCCTGATTCAAAAGAGCGGTTCGGTCCATGTTTACGGCGGCGGGACTGCCAGCAGTGCCACGGTTTTCGGTGATGTCATCGTCTATCAGAATGGTAAAGCGGATAAAACGGTGGTCTCTTCCGGAGGCAAAATCACCCTTAATGGCGGAGCAAAAGCCACCAATACCACCATTGACAACTATGGTTCAATGTACATTTCTTCCGGTGCGCAAGCGGATAATGCCACGGTCTACTATATGGGACAACTTTATGTGGATAAAGGGGCGGTGCTTAACAATGGCACGATCCGCTTCGGGAAAACCTACATTTCCAGCGGCGGTCTTGCCAATAATACGGTCGTTTCCCATGGCGGTCTGGTCTTTGTTTCCAGTGGCGGAAAAATGGAAACGGCGGCGGTTTCTTCCGGCGGCTGGATAC
>SUWL01000008.1 GCA_015061495.1 Lentisphaerota bacterium | reverse complement strand
ATGAGAAAGATGTTATTGATTTTAAGGGGAATGGTCATCGCCGATAAAGAATTTGATAAAAATTTCAAAAAAATTCAAACATCGGCTTGATTTTAAACAAACCATCTCCGTAACTGTCCGTACAAAACGCCAGTTTGCTGCAACAAAGCCGGTTTGGAAATTTGCAAAACTTGGGCGTTCCTTGCGGAAAATTGTGGAAGTGGGCTGATACCTGCAAAAGCTGCTGGCACATATCCGGCAGTTGGATATTGCAAACGCATTATTCAGATGGGGTATGGCGATATTTTTATCCGTTATTCTACGGTGGAAGATGACAAAAAATAAAAAAAATTAGATTAAACTAACTTGATAAAGCAGTCTATTAGTGTTATATTATATTCCACACATCAGGAGCCGTGTGATCCGGCAGATTGCCGGGCGGCTGTTTTTTTTTATAATTAAAGTTAGACGAGGCTAATTTAAGTATGAATAAGATCCAGCATCCGGCGGATGATGAGGAAAGAGTCCGGGAAAGATTACTCAATTCCTTTGATTATCTTCTGAATCACAATGGTTCCGGACATTTGGAAGTAAACACCAAAATTCTGAAACGCGGTCAGAAAGAGATTACGATCCAATGCAGCCGCTGTCACCGTTTTGTGGTGGATATCAAAGAGGAAAAGTAAGGAGGTGAGCAACCGGCAAATAATATGATCTATCCGGGTGCGCCGGAAGAGTTTTTATTTTCTGCTCGTGGTGAGCATAAAAACCGTTTCAGGTCGTCAACAGACGCTCAAAGTATTAAACAGAAAGGGTATATATTATGAATAACAAGAGTATCGTTGCAGCAGAAATACCGATTTTTGCAGTCCAAACACAGAACAGATCATCTCAAAGAATCCCGCTTTTCTTGAAAAGGGAAGTGGGGTTTGGGGAGAGGGGAAAAACCTCTTTTCCCGCCCGCGCGGCGGGTTGCGGAAAAACTCGCCCTTCCGTCTTCGTTTCACTACGCCGCGACGAGTCGCTACGCTGGGGCTCGGACAATATATGTCCCAAAGAATCCCGCTTTTTTTTGAAAGAGAAAGGGGGCGCGGGGGAAAGGGAAAACTTTTTTTCCCGCCCGCGCGGCGGGTTGCGGAAAAACTCTCCCTTTTCTACGCTGGGGCTCGGACAATATGTATCCCAAAGAGTACCGCTTTTTTTGAAAGAGAAAGGGGGCGCGGGGGAAAGGGAAAACTTTTTTTCTCGTGAAAAAAAGTTTTCCTTGTCCCCCGCACACTCCCATTTTACTTTAATAGAATTGCTGGTCGTCATTGCGATCATCGCGATATTGGCATCGATATTGCTGCCGGCGTTGAATAGTGCCCGCAGTCGCGGGATCACTGCCAGCTGCATCAGCCGATTGAAGCAGATTTCCACAGCGGATGCCATGTATCAGCAGGATAATGAATGTTTTGTCCCGGCGGCTGAAAAGATGTTCGGCGAGATGAAAGCGTGGAACGGCAAGCGCACTGCTGCTAACGTTTGCGACTTTACCGGGGAGGGGTTTCTGACTCCGTATCTTACCAAATCCGGAGTTGACCAGAGTTTGCAAAGTGCGGTAGAGAGCAATGTGTTTTTCTGTCCGGAACCGTCGGTCACTGAACTTTTCGGTGCTTCCGGTCAGCCGATCACCGGAGCCAATGGCAGCGGTATTGGTGCGAATATGTCCATTCATCCCTGGTCATCGACGACGACGATGGGGCCGGGAATGAGTTTCCCGGGCAAAGTTTGCCGTCCGGGAAAAATTGCCAATCCGTCCGGGATCGTAAGTTTCGGTGATCAGTATGGCAGTATGGGCAGTTACACCAAATTCGGTTATTCGATCGACAATGGTTCGACGGCGTTCCGCCATAATTCGACAGCGGGCATTGCCTGGGCGGACGGTCATGTTTCCAGCGAGCAGATCGGTTACATTTACGATGATGAAGCAGCCCGGAGACTCAAGATCGGCGGTTTGGGCAGTGATGCGGACGATACGGAAAATTACGAACCGGCGGAATAATGATCGGCGGAGAAGTGAATGATGAAAAACAAGATTATTTTATTGACATTGCTGTTTGCGCTTCTGGCCGGAAGTATTTGCTGGCAGTTTGCTTCGCAAAAAGATGATGTTTCGCAGTATGTACCCAGTGAAATTCCGGTCACTGCTGATGGCGACCGGGCATTGACGAATATCCGCAAAAGAATTACGGACGCGGGCAGCCGGAACAATTTTCACTCACTGGAAAAGTTGTTCAATATGTCCAAAGCCGACCGGGAACTTGCCAAAATCGAACGGAAATGCGATCCGGTCAAAGAACAGCTCGCGCTGCTGCAGGAGCATTCCCAGCTGGTTAAAGATGACAAGTGGCAGATATTCACACTGGAAAAAAACTCCTCCGTCCGGATTTTGCGGGCGGAAACTGCAAATGACCGGAAACTATCCATCGTGCTGGTCAAGCGCAAAAGCGGCTACCGGATCTCGGCTGTGAAATTGGGGTGAATCAATGCCGCTATTCATCGTCATGCTGCTGTTGACTGCCGCCGTGCAGAATTGCTGTAAATTGTCATTGCTCAACCGGAGTATACAATATTTGTCGGTTATTATGCTGATGCTGCTGCCGTTTTTCTTTGCCAGAGCAGCGGCGGATACCAGTATGCTGGAATTTCAAACGGCATTAAGCAATGCAGATACGCTCAATGAGTTATGCGGTCTGGTAATAATCCAGGAATTCATCAACATTATTCTGGCGTTTTCCCTGTTGGGAGGCGAAGCGGCAAAGAAACCGGAATCCGTTTATCAGCGGATCGCACATTATCTGAAATTTCTGGCATTCATGCCGTCGATACTGCTTTTTTACGGGGTTTGGTACTGCCAGATGTTTCTGTATAACAAGCTGGTGGAATACACGTTTGAACAGCTTGCATGGGCAACGGCGGCAGTTTTGCCGGTGGCGGCATTATTGATAATGGAAACCATGCGGCTGATTTTCCGGGAGCGTTCGCGGCGGATACTGGCGGTGATGCATTGGGAATATTTACTGGTGGTGCTGGCGGTATTTCTGCCGGTGGCGGCGGAAGCCAAACTGGTTTCTGCCGGAGAAAATTTTGATTTCCTGCAGCCGCTGCTGCTGCTGGTACTGTCGGCATTGATCGTCGGCGGATGTACACTGTTTTTTTACATATTGAAAAAGAAAGGAAAACTTCATGTCAATGGTAACTCAAATCCTTAACTGGATATCGGCAAGTTTGCTTTTGCCGGTGATCGTTCTTTTGCTGGCATCGCTGGCGGCGGCACTTATTTCACTGGGGGGCTTTTGTGCGACATATTTAAGCTTGCTTCAGGAGAAAAAGAAACGGGCTTTGCTGTTGGCAAAGATCCGTAATTCAGTCCGGTTCAGTGAAACAGATATTGAAGAGAACGGTATTTTTGCGGATCATGTGCGGATGCTTTTTTCGTTTGGATTTGATCAGCTGGAGTGCGAGAAGTATATTTCCGAAATAGAACAATCTTATGAAAAGGAGTTGGAACGCAGCCGGTTTCTGGCCAAAACCGCTCCGATGCTGGGACTTATGGGGACGCTGATTCCGATGGGACCGGCACTTGCCGGACTGGCGGGCGGGGATATCGCCAATATGGCGTACAATATGCAGATCGCATTTGCCACGACTGTCGTCGGTTGTACGGTCGCCGGAATCGCCCTGCTTATCAACAGCGTCAAAAAGCATTGGTATATTGAAGAAATCACCAACTTGCGCTATGTCCTTGACCGCCAAACCGCCGGGAGATGAGATGAATTACCGGGACCGTTACAAAAGTGCTGCCGCCGGGGAAGAGGTCGATCCGATGGGCAGTTTGGTAAATCTTTTTGATGTGGCAATGGTGTTTGCGGTGGCGTTGATGGTGGCATTTGTCATCCAGACCCGGATGACAGAATTTCTGACCGCCGAAGATGCCGCATTTATTAAAAATGCCGGTAAGGAAGATATGGAAATAATCGTGAAAAAGGATAATAAGATCACCCGTTACAAGTCGGAAAAAAATTCCGGCACCGGCAAGGGCCGCCGGGTCGGTATCGCTTATCAGCTTGAAAACGGCGAGGTCATCTATGTGCCGGAGGAAACAAAATGAAAATATTAACGGAATATAAAAAATATCTGATTTCGGGTGCGGCAGTATTGCTGATAGCCGGTTTGGTGTGCTGGGGGTATTTCCGGTATGCATCCAGCACCCGGATCTATCTGGTCAACTATCCGGAATATATCCTTGCGCCGCTGCTGGATCAGGAGTTGAATCCCGCACTGGATATCCGGTATCTTGCGTGGAACGATAAAAGCGGCGCAGAATTGCGGGATGCCGACTGCGTGATTTTTTTTGGAATGGGGCTGAATTTCACCGAAGCCCAGCAGAAACTGCTTGCCGGCTTGCCGTGTCCGGTCTACACCACATCTGCCACGCGGCAGGAAACTGCGCTGGCTTCGGCGTTGAGTGCGGAACAGAAAGAGATGCTGGATAAGTATCTGCGCTTCGGCGGTAAAGAAAATTTCCGGCGGATGCTGGATTATATCCGCTTTGAATTGGATGGCAAACGGATCTTTGCCCCTGAACCGCTGGCACCGGAAAAGATGGAGCATAAACCGTTTTTTCATATCGACAGCAAAAATTCATTCAAAACAGTTGAGGAATATTTTACCTTTTACCGTCAGCAGGGATTTCATCAGGATGGCTGTCCGCAGATCTGTATTCTCGGCGGCAACGGCGGCGGCAGTCTCGGCGAATTGATCGGGGCTCTGGAAAAAGAACAGTGCAACGTTATTGCAGTTTCCGGCTTGTGGCCCGGCAGGGAGGTTATGGAAAAAATCGCTCCGGATCTGGTCATCTATCAGCCGCACGGCAGATTGGGGGATGAAGCGGTCGAATTTCTGAAAGAAAAAAACATTCCGCTTTTCTGTCCGCTCAAGGTCAATCAGAATTATGAGGAGTTTCTGAAAGATCAGCGGGGCATGACCGGCGGCATGCTCAGTCAGAGTATCACCATGCCGGAATTGGACGGCGGCATCGTGCCGTTTGTGCTTTCAGCATTGTACAAAAATTCCCGGGGACTGATGGAATTCCGGATGATTCCCGACCGGCTGGCACGGTTTGTGAAAATGGTCAGAAAAACTGCCGCTTTGAAGCGGAAAAATAATGCGGATAAGAAAATCGCTTTGATTTACTACGGCTCTATCGGAAAGGAATCTGCTACTGCCGGACTCGGTACTTCACAGTCAATCTTGAATATTCTCCACCGTCTGCAAAAAGAAGGTTACAATACCGGTGTTCTCCCGGAATCAGTGGAAGCTCTGGATAAAGAAATCAAAGAAAACAGTGCAATTTTCGGTAAAATCGGCGGCACAAAACAGCTTACTCCCAAACATATTCAGACCGTTATCATTACGCCCGACGAGTATTCAAGCTGGGTGAAAAAGAGTATGCCCGATGATTTGTATTCCACTGTCGTTGAGCGGTACGGCGATTTTCCGGGGAAAATGTTCCGTACAAAAGAAAATAATATGGCAATCGGCTGTATCCGTTTCGGGAATGTGATTTTAATGCCTCAATCGCTCCCCGGGGAAGGCGCAGATGAAAACAAGTTGATCCACGGAGTGAAAACTTCTCCGCCGCACACCTATATCGCCACTTATCTCTACCTGCGGCACGGATTCAAAGCGGATGCGTTGATGCACGTAGGAACTCACGGCAGTCTGGAATTCACCCCCTGGAAGCAGGCGGCACTTTCCAGTTATGACTGGCCGGATGTCCTCATCGGAGAAATACCCCATTATTATTTGTATATCATCAATAATATCGGCGAGGCGCAAATCGCCAAACGGCGCAGTTATGCCACGATGATCAGCCATCTGACTCCGCCATTTATGAATTCCGACAGTTACGGTGCAGTCGCTTTGCTGCAGGAGAAACTTCACCATTATGCAACCGCTGAAAATGCCAAATTGAAATCCGGGTATGGCAAAGCGATCATCGAATTGGCAATGCAGGAGAATATTCATAAAGATCTGAAACTTTCTGAAAAACTCCAGCAAGGTGTTCTTACCGAAGATGATTTGCTGAAAATCCAGGAATATCTGCACGAGATCAATGATGCAAAAGTAAATCGCGGTGTCTATGTCGTCGGCAGACCGTACAGTGATGCCCAAGCGGATGAAACAGCGATATTGATGAATGTTGATGTGCTTGCCGGTGAATTGTTTGACCGGGATGTTAAAGCAGGTAAAGTAACTCCGGAAAAACGTGAAGATAAGATCTTTTTCCGCAACAATTATGTTGTGCGCGCTAAAGAATACGCCGCTGAAGTGTTGGCAGCACCGGAGAAATTCAAACGGCTTGCCCCGCCGGAAAAACCGGCACATCCGGGAAAGAAAATGAGTGCCGATGCCGGAGAAATGCAAAAAATGATGCAGAGCGGCAAACTTCCCGACGGCCGCCCGATCCCGCCGCAAATGCTGCAGGCAATGCAGATGATGAAAGTCCGTCCCGGCAGGGAAAAAGCCCCGGAAAAACGGCTTTCCCCGGAAGAGGTGCTGTTGAAATCCCGTCAGGATCTGCTGGACTCTTCTGCCGCTGAACTTGATTCGATCGTCAATGCGTTTGCCGGAGGTTATATTTACGCTACCGCCGGAGGTGATCCGATCCTCAATCCCGGAACTGTGCCGACCGGTAAAAATCTTTACGGCATTGATCCGGAACGCACGCCGACGAAAGAGAGTTTTGAGGTCGGTAAGCAGCTCGCTGAAGAACTCATCAGGCAGAGATTGAAAAGCACCGGCAAATATCCGCAAAAAGTCGCATTTTCACTCTGGGGTGGAGAATTCATCCGTACCCAAGGCGTGAATATCGGTGAAATATTTTATCTGCTGGGCGTAGAACCGGTCTGGGATTCCCGGGGAAGAGTCCGGGATGTCCGGCTGATCCCTGCCGGTGAACTCAAACGTCCGCGGATCGATGTCGTCATTCAGACCTCCGGGCAGTTCCGGGGAGCAGCGACCAGCCGGATGAAGCTCATCGACAAAGCTGTCATGCTGGCTGCCGCCGACCCGGAAGGCGAATTCGGCAACTTTGTCCGGCATGGCAGTCTGGAAATCACCAACGCTTTGATCGCGCAAGGCATGTCGCCGCAGTCCGCAAAAGAGTTGAGCAATGCCCGTATTTTTGGCGGAGTCAACGGTAATTTTGGCACAGGAGCAATGGGGGCGGCACAAGATACCGGCAAATGGGAAGATACGAAAGGTATTGCTGAACTTTACCTGAACAATATGAGTGCCGTATATACCGAAGGTCATTGGGGCGAGCATAAACCTGAAATGTTCCGTGCCGCTGTAAAGAATACCGATTCCGTTGTGCAGTCCCGTTCGAGCAACAGCTGGGGTGCGCTCTCTCTGGATCATGTCTATGAGTTTACCGGCGGAATGAGCCTTGCCGCCCGCCATGTCAACGGCAAAGATCCGGAAGCGTACTTCAATGATCTGCGTACTGCCGGTAAAGCCAAAGTGCAGACCGCCGGTGAAGCAGCCATGGTCGAGGCCAGAAGCACCGTGCTTAACCCGAAATACATCAGAGAGATGATGAAAGAAGGCGCACCTGCTTCCGGACAATTCGCTGAAATCATGCGCAATACTCTGGGCTGGGAGATCATGAAACCGGATATGCTGGATGATCACTTGTGGCAGGAGTATAAAGAAGTTTATGTGGATGACAAATTGCAACTCGGTACGCAGGATTTCTTTGAGCAAAACAATCCGGCGGTACTGCATGAAATGACCGGGATCATGCTGGAATCCGTCCGTAAAGGCTTCTGGAAGGCAGATCCGGAAACCGTTGAGGATATTGCCCGGAATCACGCCGAATTGATGCGTAAGTTTGACCTGCCGCCGGTGGATAATGCCAAATTGCAGGAGATGATCAAAAAATCTTTGAAAGATCCGGAATTGCGTAAAAGTTTTGAACAGCAGATTGCCAAATCTCTGGAATTGAAAAAAACTGCCGCCGCTTCTCCGGAACAAAAAGATGTTTCCGGAGTTAAATTGGCAGAAACTCTTCCGCAAACTCCGCAAGGGGAGAGTGCCCCGGCGTTGAAAATAATCGCCGTTATCATTATCGCGGTTGTCGCCGCCGTGATCGCCGGTAATATCCGGCTGCGAGGCAGGAAAAAATAACCCATCCTGAAAAATGCGGGATCGTTCCCGCTGTTTTTGACGGTATAAAAAATGGCAGCTGCCGAACTTTTACGTTCAGCAGCTGTCCAATTTTTTTTGTTGATGTCCCAGTTGAGTCTGTCGGGTAATGCATTGCAACAAATGGGACAGAAACAATTATTTTTTCTCATTAAAAATATTGAGATACCATTTGCCGTTGACTTTTACCAGCCAGTGACCGTACTGCTGCATAAGACCGGCAACCGCCTGTTGTTTCAGGTCGTTATTGTTGTAAACTTCTTTAAGTTTTTGCACGATCTGGGGATTGATCTGACTGGAAACGCCTTTCCAAAACTCTTTTTTTGCCGCCTCTTCAGAGCCGGATCCGGCAATCGCTACTTTGACAACGGCAGGATCCATAAGCTGCCACATCAAGTCACAATCTTCGTAGGCCATTGCCCCCAGATAAGCTGCCATAGTTGCTTCTTTCGTATCTTGAGAGAAACTGATTTTGGGAGCGGCGCAAACGGTGACTGCAGCCATGATACACGCCATTGAAATAAACATCGTTTTGAACATTTTTTTACCTTTCCTTTTGTTATAAGGTGTTAATTCGCACCGTGCGATGATAAAAATATACTGTTTAAACAATATTTTGTCAAGGGCGTTTGCTGTAAATTATCAGATAAAATGTCATTCCGGCGGCAATGGCAACCGAACCATGCCGCCGGATGTCCATTATCGTTTATCCGCGGCAGATGTCGTCGGCTGAAAGCAGTTCGACTCCGGCGGCAGCAAGTTTGTCCGCCGCGTCTGCCTGATCGTCAAAACGGAAAATAATGACCGCTTTATCCGTTTTTGCGGACGGTATCGCGTACATGTATTCTACGGAAAGCTGCAGTTCATCAGTCTTTTCAAAAACTCCTGCCAGTCCGCCCGCGCAATCCGGGACGGCAACCGCCAGTACATGGTTCTCTCTGGCGATGAATCCGGCGGCTTTCAATGCCGCACTGCCTTTGGCGGTATCGTTGAGCAGCAGCCGCAGGATCCCGAATTCTCTGGTGTCCGCAACGCTCATTGAGAGGATGTTGACATTGGCGCTTTTAAGTACCCGGCATGCTTCCGAGAGGGCGCCGGGACGGTTTTCGATGAATACTGAAAGCTGTTTGAGATTTTTCATTTTTATGCTCCGTATACTGTTTTTACTGGTTGCGTCCGAGTTTGAACATCGCCTCATTGGCTTCGTGGAGTTTTTCCGGGAATGCCCGTTTCAGAGCTTCCAGAAAGAGGCTTTCCGGGAATTGCGGCAGTTTTGCGGACAGCGCGCCGAGCAGCATGACATTGAGTGCTTTGGGATTGCTCAATTTGTCCGTCGGCACATCCGCAGGAGCAATGACCGTACCTTCCGGTTTCAGCACCGGGCGGGCGACATCCAGCTGGGAGGCATCCAGCACCACCAGAATATCGCCTTCACCGGCGGGGATCATCGGGCTGTTGACCTTTTCACCGAACCGGACTTCACTGGAAACCGATCCGCCGCGCTGGCTCATGCCGTGGACCTCACTTTTTTTCACATCCATTCCGGCCTGGAAGATCACATCCGCAAGGATATCGGTAATTTTCAGTACACCCTGACCGCCGAGCCCGGCGGCAACGATATTGGTAATTGTGCTCATGATCAGTTTTTCCCCATTTTTGCCTGTTTTGCCATCGCCAGAATACAGGGACGGCGGGCGATAATAACACTGCAGTCGTTGGAAGCCAGACGGGTTTTCAGCAGTTCTGCAAATTTTTCAGTTTCCAAAGTGGTGTCGATCACATCCACATTGTCCACTCCGATGCCCCGGACGATATTTTCCAGAGAGACGGCGTAGGCGGGAGAGTGGTCAAGTTTGCGCCCCGTGGCGGGGTTTTCCTGACAGCCGGTCATCGCGGTGATGCGGTTGTCGAGGATCAAGACCACATGTCCGGTGGCGGGGCGGTTGTAGACCATTTCCACGATGCCGTTGATGCCGGTGTGCAAAAAGGTGCTGTCCCCGATCACGCTGACCACTTTTCTGGCTTCGGCTTCGGGGAGGGTATGGCGCATGCCCAAACCGACGGTGACACTGGCGCCCATGCAGACACAGGTATCGATCGCATTGAATGGCGGCATGACACCGAGCGTATAGCAGCCGATATCTCCGGAAACGATACATCCCAGATCACGAAGCACCTCAAAGGTTTTGCGATGGGGGCAGCCGGGGCAGAGCTGGGGAGGTTTGCCGGGAGCGCCGGCCGGATCGGCAGTAAGGTCGCCATTGATAAGTTTTTTGACTCTGGCGACATTCAATTCTCCGAAACGGAACGCTTCCGGTTTGTTTTCCACGGTGATTCCGGCAGCCATGATCTGTTCAAAGAGCATGGGATCGCCCTCTTCGACGATCAGACAGCGTTTTACTTTTGCGGCGAATTTGCGGATCGTTTCAATGGGCAGCGGATAGGTCATCCCCAATTTGAGGACCGATGCTTCCGGAGCGGCGTCCAGAACGTGCTGATAACTGATGCCGCTGGTAATGATGCCCAATTCGGCAGAAGCGCATTTTTCAGTGGTGTAAGCACCCTGTTCGTTGAGTTCCTGCATGGCATGCAGATCGGCGCGCATCCGTTTGTGGGCGAGTTTGGCAAATGCCGGAACCATGACATTGGATTTGGGGTCACGGGTAAAGGCGGTGGATTTTTTTGCCATGACCTGATCTGCGAAGCGGCGTTCCAGCAGACATTTGGAGTGGCAGACCCGGGTGGTCATGCGGAACAGCACCGGACTGCGGAACTTATCTGCCAATTCAAATGCCGCACAGATGAAGTCATAACACTCCTGGGAGTCTGCCGGCTCAAACATCGGCACTCCGGCGGCAGCGGCATAACGGCGGTTATCCTGTTCATTCTGGCTGGATGCCATACCCGGATCGTCGGCGGAAATCACCACCAATCCGCCGGGCGTACCGCTGTAGGCGATGGTGAAAAACGGATCGGCAGCCACATTGAGACCGACATGTTTCATTGTGGCAAGCGCTCTGGCTCCGGTGTAAGCTGCGCCGATAGCGACTTCAAGGGCGCATTTTTCATTGGGAGCCCATTCGGCGGTGCCGCCGATTTTGCTGAATTCATCAAGGATCTCTGACGACGGCGTGCCGGGATAACCGCATCCCAGCGTTACGCCGCAGTCAAATGCCGCCATGGCGACGGCTTCGTTTCCGCTTGCGAAAAGTTTCATTTTTGTTTCTCCATATAATATATAGGGTTATTGGTCAGCTTCAGAGGAAAAGTCTGCGAGGATCTCTTCCTGGATACTCAACTGGTCATCAATGAGGATCTCCAGATTTTCCCGTTCCTGATGATCGGGGGTGAATCCGGGGTGATTGAGCAGTTTCAATGCTTCACCGAGTTTGGCGGCGACATCCGCGAGATGGTGCATATTCTTTTTTTCCGCTTCGTTGGGATCCCGTCCGGTACTGCCGAGATAGGCGAGATAATCCATCCGGCGGGAAACGGCTTCCATGATCTGGGAACGCAGTTCCGCTTTGGGTTCGTCATCGGCACGGTTGTAATTTTCCATCATGGTTTCAAAGCGTTCTTCCAGGAAGTTGAGCAGCACTGCCTGTTGTGCTTCGTCAGGCAGATCAATAGCCGAAGAACCGAAAATCCGGCTCTGTACCCCGGAAAAGTCCGTTTCCCTGCCATAGATGGCATCCAGAATAAATCCGTCAAGTTCCGTAGCCGACAGAGGGACACCGGCATGGGCAAGCAACTTGAATGGATCGGACAACTCGGCAGATGAGATGGATAATCCTTCCGGGATATCCATGCCGCACTCATCGTCGTCATCATGATCATGACCGTGACAGCTGCAATGGTCATCATGGCAATGGTCATGTTCATCGGCGACGGTCAATACGGCGTGGTCGCCTTCGGGGCGGAGCTGGACTTTTTCCGAAGCGGCGATAAATTCGTCGATCGATGCGCCCGGAACTTCTGTCACACCGGAATAGTAGACCATCCATGCCAATTGTTCCGGGATGTCGGGGTAATCCTGAAACTCCTGCCAGACTTTGGCAGCGGCATCATCCATTACGGCGAGGTATTCCTTGCGGGCGTGGGAGCCGCGCAGCGAACCGGAGAGGTATTCCGCTGAAATGATTCCTGCTTCATGATCTTCCACGGTGCAGACGATGGCATCTCCGAAAAGGAATTCATGTTTCCGGTAAAAATCGGTCAGATCGTAAACCGTCAGGGTCACCGAATCGGTTTTACCGGCATGATGTTTCAATGATTCATTGGCGGGATCATCTGCCAGTAAAAAGTCGAATATCTGTTCAGATCCCAGCAGAATGTGGTAGTGAAAACAGCTGCCAAGCGGCGAAATGAATTTTTTCATGCCGGTTTTTTCTCCGGAAATATTCAACTCCACGGTAGAGGGAAATACCCCGTCGGCAATGAAAGGCACAAAACGGTGTCCGGGGAAAAGTATCCCGTTGCTGATCTCCCAGTCATCCGGAGTGATGATGAATTTTTTGCCGTTGAAAAAACTTTTGCGGGTACAGCAGTTCCATTTTTCATCGTAAAAGATGGTGTCATCCGAAGCAATGAAGCGTTCCAGACGGCGGCGCAGCGCGTCGGCATCTCCGGGTGCCAGAGTCCGGATAAGTTCATCCACGGTGAATTTATCTCCGGCAGATGCGATGGCATTTTCAATATCCACGCTGGAAATATTGTCAACATTTTTTTTCATAATGAAAGTCCTTCTGAAAGTTTGACCAGCCGTGCCGCCATCATCGAGGTGAATTGTTCCTGATCCATCTCTTTTAATTCATTCAGCGTAACGGAGTCCTCAATGGTGAAGTTGCCGCACCGGGTGCGGTGCAGGGCGCTCAAAACTCCGCCGCAGTTGAGTTTTTTACCGATGTCGGAACACAGTGTGCGGATGTAAGTGCCTTTGGAGCAATCGACAATGAAATCAACATCCGGCATGGCGATACGGGTGATATCCAGTCGGGAAATTTCGATCTCTCTGGCTTCACGTTCGATTTCCACGCCCTGCCGTGCCAATTCGTAAAGTTTTTTGCCGCCGACTTTTACTGCGGAATACATGGGCGGCAGCTGCATGCTTTTGCCCCGGAATGAGGAAAATACCGTTCGGATCTCCTCTTCTCCGGGAAGATCTGCCGAACGGTTTATCACCTGACCGTCCAAGTCGCCGGAATCGGTTTCCACTCCGAGTGTGAGCGTGCCGGTGTACTGTTTGTCCACGCCGCTTAATTTGCCGCTTAAAGAGGTGAATTTACCCAGCACCAGCAGCAACAGTCCGGTCGCCGCCGGATCAAGTGTACCGCAATGTCCGACTTTGGGGACATTGAACCGGGCGCGGACAAAGTTGACCACGTCAAAACTTGTCCAGGTCGCCGGTTTATTTACCGGCAGTATGCCGTATGCCTTGCACTCCGGCAGACGGTGTTTTTTAGGATTGTAACGCAAAATAGAAAACCTTTCTGTGAACAGGGTTGAATTCAGTTGAATTTACTCCGGGCTTTGGGCAGCCGGATATGGAAATGTACCGCCAGCAGCCGGATCAGCACCACAGCCAATGCCGTTATACAGAAGCGCGCCGGAACCGGCAGTGACGTATTATTCAGCAGGATATAGGTCCCGCCGCCGATCAGCGAAGCTGTCGCATAAAAGTCACTGGTCAGCACCACCGGGATCTTGCGGGACATCACATCACGCAGGATCCCTCCGCCGACCGCTGAAAGTGTACCGCAGAGCATGATCCCCACCGGTCCGAGGTCAAATTGTCCACCTTTGGCGGCACCGATGGCAGTGAATACCCCCAGTCCGAATGCATCACAGACCGTGATGATCTCCTGATGATGCAGCAGGAGCGGGGAGATGAAAAAGATCAGCAAACTTACTGCGATGCAGGCAATGAGGTAAACTTCGTTCTGCAGTGCGGCAACCGGAGTGTCTCCGATAATGGCATCGCGCAGGATGCCTCCGCCGACTCCGACGGTGCAGCCGAATACCACCACCCCCAGCATGTCCAGACGCAATTTTACTGCACTTACCGCCCCGGTAACGGCGAATATCACCGTGCCGAGAAGGTCAAAGTAAAAGATCAAGGTTTCAAACATGGCGGTATTTTCTCCTGAATTTACTCAATAATGCGGTAATCCTGCAATTTGGAATACTGCAGTTTTTTGGTCAGCCGCGGATAGGAGTTGATGGATTTGCTGTATTTTTCTATCCGGAAGGATTTCAGATAGATCGTGCGGTCGATCTCACCCTTTTTCAGCATGGTGTAGAGTGCGGCGGCACCTTCATAATGGTTGATGCTCCGCCAGTTGCGGTCGAAATCAAAGAGGCTTTGCGCCTTGTCCAGTGCGATCGCAAGAAACACTAATGCATCGTAACTTTGAGTTTCACATGCGCCGGGAATATGGAAAAAACGCTCATTGAATTTTTTGCTGAAATCCTGATATTCCACTGATTTGTTCTCTTCGCTGAAAAAGGAGGTGAATACACAATCACCCGGATCGCTCCCGGTGAGGGCGTTGCACAAATCCGGATCATCCCAGCTGTCCGGTCCGCAGATGATCCCGGTGAATCCGGCCTGGCGGATCTGTTTGATCAACTTCGCCGAACGCTGACAGCGGGCTGAAACCATGATGAATCCCGGATCGGTCATCAAAATGGATTGCAGCTGTCCGATGGTGAGTTCTTCATCCTGTGCAATGGTCATTTCCGTTGTGATAAAAATGTGGATATCTTTGGCAGCCATCGCAAAACTGCGGGAGATCCCCCGGGTGTAATCATCGTCATTGTGCTGATCGGTGATGATCGCTCCGCGGCTGCGCTGCCGCCAGTAAAGCAGATAGTTGGCAAGTACTTCCATTTGCTGCGTATCGGAAAAGCAGTTGCGGTAGACAAAAGGACTGGTCTGCAAATGGTGGTTGCTGGTCGCCAGCGGAATGACCATCGGAGTCCGCATTCTGGAAGCATGGGCAATGATCATGCTGACCTCCTCGGTGTCGTAACCGGCGATAATGCCGCTGGCTCCGGCTTTGGCGGCGGCGGCGAGGGCATCCCGGGTACCTTCCGGAGTGCCGGAAGTATCCAGTATTTCCAGTTTGAGCTGCCGCCCGCTGATACCGCCGGTATCATTGACACGATCTTCGGCGCAGAGCAGACCTTCGCGCATTTGTTCGGCGTAGATCCGGTTGCTTCCGGTGAGCGGCAGCAGTGCGGCAACGGTGACCGGTACGGCAGGATTTTCCGGGAGTTCCCGGAGTCTGAATTCCGCCGGAACACATCCGGAAATCATGAATAAGGTCATAAACAATGTCAATATGGCGGAACGGGAAGCCGTTTTTTTCATCGGTTGTTCTCCTTGTATTTGGCGGCAAGAGCGGCAAGAGCCGGAGTTCCGGGCATGATTCCCCGTTTACTGCCGGTGATAAAGGCGGCAAAAGCGGCGGCATCCGGATTGCCGGGGAATTCTTCTGCGATCTTTTCCAGAGCTTTAGCTGAATTTAAGCCGCGGAAAAAGTAGACTTTCAGCAATTGTTTGATTTTCAGCCGCCGGTTTTCGTCAAATCCGGCCCGGCGGAGTCCGACTACATTCATGCCGCAGACCGTGTTGTCTTCAGCAAGCATGCAGAAATCCGGCACATCCTGTCTGACCAGCGTTCTGCCGCCGATCATCGCCAGTTTGCCGATCCGGCAGAATTGATGAACCAGTACATAAGCGGATACCACTGCTCCATCGTCCACTGAAACATGTCCGGCAAAAACCGAATTGTTTGCCACGGTGACATTTTTACCGATCCGGGCATCGTGTCCGACATGGACAAATGCCATGAGTAAAGTCCGGTCGCCGACTTCGGTGATACCGTTTTCAAACGGGGAGCGGTGGATGGTGACGTACTCACGGATAGTGACAAATTCCCCGATCCGGGTGTGGGCAATGGTTCCGGGTTTGAAGCGGTGATCCTGCGGATCATCTCCGACGACTGCTCCGAAGTAGATCCGGGAACCCTGTCCGATGGTGGTGTGTGCGGCGATTTTGACATGGGCATCGATAACGCAGTTGTCGCCGATGATACAGTCATTTTCGATCACAGAATATGCGCCGACGGTAACTCCGGTGCCGATAACGGCATCCGGAGAAATGACGGCAGTGGGGTGGATGTTGTTCATAGCCGGTTCAGTCATTTTGGCAATCAATGTACTACAGTTCCGCAGGAGGTGTCACCGGCAAGTATCCGTTCGATATCGGCAGTGAAAAAGTCGAATACCACGATCGGCAGCGAGTGATCCCGGCAGAGTGAAAATGCTGAAGCATCCATCACTTTGAGCCGCAGATCCAGAGCTTCATCATAGGTCAATTCATCGTAACGCTCCGCATCGGGAAATTTTTTCGGATCGGCAGAGTAGATGCCGTCAACTTTGGTCGCTTTGAAAACCGCATCACAGTCGGTTTCCAATGCCCGCAGGACACTGGCGGTATCCGTGGTGAAAAACGGATTGCCGGTACCGCCGGCGAAGACCACCAGTTTGCCGGATTCCAGAGCGTGGATGGCATTTTCCCGGTCATATTCCGGCAGGAATCCGCCGGTGGGTATGGCGCACTGCAGCAGCACCGGAATACCGATGGCATTGCAGTAATTTTTGATGGTGATGGCATTCATGGCGGTGGCGAGCATTCCCATTTTATCGGCATCGACCCGGTTCATTTCTCCGGAAGCACCGGCACCGCGCCAGAGATTTCCGGCGCCGACGACGATAGCGACTTCCACACCGGCATCCAGCAGGCTTTTGACCCTTTCGGCAACGAAACGGCAGCTGTCCGGTTCATAGGATACATCTGAAGCATTATTGAGAGTTTCACCGCTCAATTTGAGCAGCACGCGCGAATAGAGTGATTTTTCCATGATTTTCTCCGGTTTAAACAGAATACGATACCTGATAATATTATTAATATAGCCGCTGTTTTGTAAAATCGCCACAAAAAAGTTTAAAAGAGACTGTTTTATTTCAAAAAAAGGTGTATATTAATATGGTTATCACATTTTAAACCCAACAAAAAGGTGATTTTTATGGAAAATATGCCGAAATTGAAAGTCGGAGTCATCGGTACCGGTGCGCTCGGACGTCATCATGCCAGACTTTATGCCCAGAGTCCGAATGCCGAAATGGTCGGTATTTTTGATGTGCAGAAAGAGGCCGCCGAAAAGGTCGGAACTGAATTCGGGTTGAAAGTTTTTGAACGATGGGAAGATCTGGCGGCAAATTGTGATGCCTTGAGCGTCGCTGTCCCGGCAAATTACCACGCCGTTACCACTATCCCGCTGCTGAATATGGGAAAACATGTGCTGGTGGAAAAACCCATCGCCGCCAGGATCGACGAGGCGCGTGCCATGTGTGAAGCCGCCGCCAAAAATAAGGTGGTGTTCGGAGTGGGCCATGTGGAAAGATTCAATCCGGCAATGGATTTCCTGGAAAAATACGCCCATAATACCCGCTTTATCGAAGCTCACCGTCTGGCTGCCTATCCCCCGCCGCGTCCGGGAATGCCCCGCCGCGGTACGGAAGTTAGCGTGGTGCTGGATCTGATGATCCACGATATCGATCTGGTGCTGCGCATGGTCAATGCCGAGATCGAAAAGATCGACGTGGTCGGTATTCCGGTGCTTTCCGGCAGTGAAGATATCGTCAATGCCAGAATCAAATTTGTCAACGGCTGCTGTGCCAGTCTGACCGCCAGCCGGGTGAGTCAGAATCCGATGCGCCGCTTCCGGGTTTTCCAGAAGGACAGCTACATTTCCATGGACTACGGTCAGCACTTCGGCATGGTCCTGAAGCGCAACAAACTCGGTCTGGCACGCAAAGATGTTGAATTGAATGAAAAAAATGCTCTGGCAGAGGAATTGGAAGATTTCATCGCCGCAGTTCAGCGGACCAAAGCCGACGGTGTGGTTCATGAGCCGAGAGTTTCCGGAGCGCAGGGGTTGAAAGCCCTGGAGGTCGCTGTGGCGATCGAGAGCGAAGCGCGCCGCTATAATAAGGAGTACGGATTTGAATTCCCCTTGTGGTCACCCGAAGAGATGGCGTGACAGCATCGATTGCGGATGCAAGATCAATCTCCGGCTCAAAGTAACTGCCAGACGGCAGGATAAACTGCATGATCTGTCAAGCTGTTTTCTCTTTTTGCCTCATCCCGGCGACTGTTTGACCGTGGAGTGCTGTCCGGGATGCGGTTTTTCGCTGGCGGTTCCCGGATTTCCGCAGCTTGCCGGAGCAGACAATCTGCTGCAAAAAGCGGCGGAACGTTACGCCGGCAAATGCGGTATAGCTCCGGATTGGCGGGTCGTTCTGGAGAAAAATGTTCCCATTGCCGCCGGTTTGGGCGGAGGCAGTGCTGATGCCGGAGCATTGCTGGCACTGTTGAATCGCCATTATGCATTGCTTGACGGAGATGAATTGAGAGATCTGGCATTTTCACTGGGCGCGGATGTGCCGTTTTTTCTGGAGCGGCGCAGTGCCTGGGTGACCGGAGCCGGGGAACATCTGGAGTTTTTGGAAAATCTGCCCCCGCTGCCGGAAATATTGATCGTCAATCCCGGATTCCCGGTTTCGGCGAAATGGGCATTTACCCACATGGATGAAAAGTTGATTTCGGCGGATGATCCGGCGGAGAAACAGGCGTTCATTTCGGGCAGGGTAAATTGGCAGAGTTTTTGCCGCAATGATCTGGCACCGGCGGTGTTCCGCAAGTTTCCTTTGCTGGAAATATTGCGGGAGAAATTATTGGAATACGGGGCTGCTGCAATTCAGATGTCCGGCAGCGGATCATCGCTCTTTGCCCTCTTTGAAGGAGGCGCGGCGGCAGCGGCGCAGCAGATGCGGGCAGAGTTTCAGTCGATGGGATCATTGCGGATATTTACCGGAGGGAAGGAATTTTGAATAAGGCGTTTTTTCTGGATCGTGACGGAGTGATAAACGTGGAGACAGGCTACCTTCACGAAGTTGACAGGACCGTGGTGCTGGATAATATCTGGCAGGCGATCAAAATGATCCATGACCACGGATTCCTGGCGATCGCTGTTACCAATCAGGCGGGGGTCGCTAAAGGCTACTATCCGGAATCGGATATTCAGCCGGTACATGCGGCGATCCAGCGTCAGCTGCTCGCCGCCGGGGGAATCGATGCTCTGATCGACGGTTGGTATTATTGTCCGCACCATCCGGAATTTACCGGCAAATGCGATTGCCGCAAACCCGGAGCCGGGATGCTGAAGCGGGCGGCGGCAGATTTCGATATTGATTTGAGTGCATCGTTTATTATCGGTGACCGGATCAGTGATCTCGGTGCCGGAGTCAATGCCGGTTGTGCCGGTGAATGTCTGGTGCTTACCGGTTACGGCGAAAAGGTGCGCGAAGAAGCCGGAGCAGCCGGTTTCCCGATCGCTGCCGACTTGCCGGCGGCGGTGAAAAAAATGTTGGAAATTTCCGGAACTTGACAATTTGAAACGGGCAGCTTATGGATTTTCAGATTGCAGCAGTTGTTCTTGAATTACTTTTTATCTTTGTGATACTTGCGGCACTGTGTCACCAGCGCGAGCGGATCGGCGTTGCTCCGGTGACGATGGCTTACGGTACGATGATGCTTTTCGGAGTGCTGATGAATGCCGCAGAAATTTACGCTCCTTTGCCGTGGGGAGGGGTGTTCAATGTGGCACAGACGGCGGTGTTTCTGCCGCTGCTTGCGGCATTTCTGATGATCTATATTTCCCTGGGAGTTTTGAAAGCCCAGCGGCTGCTGCTGGGTATCGTAGTCTGTTTTCTGCTGTGTATATACTTCGCCATGCTGATGAGAATGCAATGCCGTCACATGGCACCCGGACCTTTGCGGGATGTGGTGATGTTACTGCTCTCAAATGGTACGGCATCGGTGAATTTGAGTGCGGTATCCAATCTGATTTCCCTCTTTACTCTGCCGCTGCTTTACAGTGGGGCCCCCCGGCGCATCGGCAGGACATTGAGGATCATTTCGGCTATGCTTGGCGCCTTGCTGCTGGGGGCGATCCCGGAAATTATCCTGTACAAGATCAATGGCAATGTCGGGACTTTTTCCTGGTCATCGCTGCTGACATTGCTGGCGATAACGCCGTTCCCCGGAGTGATGCTATCATTTTATCTTGCCATGCTTGAGAAAGATGTCAACGATTCCGGCAACGGGACGTTTGACTTCGTATTTGCCTTTTTCGGCAGTTACAGCCGGGTCAAAGAGCTGGAAGCTGACCTCAACAGCTGGGAAAACCGTTACCATCTGATTTTGCGTCACACTGCCGAGGTGGTAGTGGTAACTGACGAAAACGGCAGGATCACGGAAGCGAATATTGCTGCTGTAAAATTTTTCAAAGTCCGTTCCCAGGATTCTCTGACCGGTAAAAATATTTTTTCTCTGCTGGGGACCATGGATCCGCCGTTTTCGTTGAATGATCTTAATGGAGAACCGCAGTACTTCAACTGTACCATATCTGCCGGTCAGGATGACCAGATCCTGTCCGCTTCGCTCTCCCCCATCCGCCTGAAATCCCGGTCACTGCTGGTGCTTATCGCCCGGGACATTACCGAAGAGGTGACTCTGGCACGGGAAAAGGAGGAACTTACCGTGCAGCTGATGCATTCGCAGCGTATGGAATCTCTGGGCGTGCTTGCCGGAGGTATCGCCCATGACTTCAACAACTGTATTCATGCGATCATGGGACATGCCGATGTGGCGGAAATGCTTTATGTCAATGATCCGGAAAAGGTGGGCAATCACCTGCAAAAGATCTCTTCCATTGCCGAAAAAGCCGGTAAACTGACCTCGCAGCTGCTGGGGTTTGCCCGCAAAGGCAAATATCAGGTCGTGGATATCGACCTTAAAGAACTGCTCAATGAGTGTATCGGTATGCTTGATCCGTTCCGGGTGGGTGGAGTTGTATTCACCAGTGATTTTTCATCCGGAGAGCTGATAGTTTGCGGCGATCAGGTGCAAATGCAGCAGGTGGTATTGAATCTGCTGATCAATGCGCTGGATGCCACCGCCGGAAACAGCGGGGACAGACTCATTGATTTAAGTGCCGGTCCGGCTCTGACACCGCCGATCGGATTTGCTCCGCCGCCGGATCATCCGGATGCTTCCGCCGGGAATTACCTCTACTTTGCCGTCCGGGACAATGGCAGCGGTATGGATGAGGAGACCAGGAAAAAAATCTTTGAGCCGTTTTTTACGACCAAACCGGTCGGTTCAGGTACCGGAATGGGGTTGGCAATGGTTTATGGTACCATTTCTCATCACCGGGGCTGGGTTCAATTGGAGAGTTCTCCCGGCAAAGGAACAACATTTTGTGTGTTTCTGCCGGGAAAAGATAAGTAATTTTTGGGTTGTATGAATGGATGTTGTGGGCATCGTCAGCGGTTGAAGCAACGCTTTATGACCGTCGGTCGGTTGGGGATGTGTGAACACGAACTGCTTGAACTGCTGTTGTGTTTTGCGATTCCACGGCGGGATGTGAAAGGGATCGCCAAGGATCTGCTTGCCCGTTTCGGATCATTGGAAATGGTATTGCGTGCTGACAAAGATCAGTTGATGCTTTCCGGTGGTGTCGGAGAAAACAGCGCACTGCTGTTGAAACTCTTTCAGGCATTCATTGAACATATTTCCTCTGCCGGCAAAAGTAAGCCGTTCAAGTTTGAAAACAGCCGTGAATTTTACGATTACCTGAAAAAATATTTTGGCGGCAGAAGTGAAGAAAAACTGCTGGTTTTGATGTTGGACCGGGAATATCGTATTCTGGACAGCTGTACATTTGCCGGAGGTGTCCGGTCGGTGGTTTTGGATCCGTCTGAACTGGCATTGCGCATACTGTCCTGCCGGGGTGTCAGCAGTGTGGTATTTGTCCACAATCATCCGGGAAAAACTTTTCAGGCTTCGCAAAGTGATATCCGGTCAACGATCCAGATGCGTAATTTACTGGGAAGTTTGAAAATTATTCTGACCGATCATCTCGTGATCTGCGGAGACCGCATTTATTCGCTGATGAAAGGCGTTTCGGGAAAGTCCGCTGCGCTCAACGGGGATTCCAGCAGGCAAAAGCCCGGTCTCCTGAATCAGCCGCAGTAAGCGGCGGGTTTTCTTCAAAACAGCGTCTGGTCGCATAAGGACAGCGTTCATGGAACGGGCATCCGGAGGGAGGATTCAACGGGGAAGGTACATCTCCGGTGAGACGGATCCGGTTGTTTAAGCCGTTTACGGCATCCGGTACGGCAGAGAGCAGCGCTTCGGTATAAGGATGCCGGGGAGATGAAACCAGTTCCCGAGCCGGTGCGGATTCCACGATATGCCCCAGATACATCACCAGGATCTTTGCGGAAATATGTTCCACGACCGCCAGATCGTGTGCGATGAAAAGCAGTGCGGTCTGCTTTTGCTGCTGGATGTCCTGCAAAAGATTCACGATGGCAGCCTGCACACTGACATCCAATGCGGAAACCGGTTCATCCGCCACGATAAAGTCCGGATCTGCCGCCAGTGCCCGGGCGATGCCGATGCGCTGCCGCTGTCCTCCGGAAAATTGGTGGGGATAACGGTCGAGGGCTTCTTCATTCAAACCGACCATGGTCAGCAGTTGTGCCGCCTTTTCCCGGCGGGCGCGTTTCGGCATATCCGGATAGTGGAGTGCCACGATCTCATCCAGCGTGGAAAAGATCGACAAACGCGGATTGAGTGAACCGTAGGGATCCTGAAAGATCATCTGGAAACTTTTACGCAGAGTTTTCAACTCTCTGCCTCCGGCATGGATCAGGTCTTTGCCGTGGAGCAGGATTTCTCCGGCGCACGGGGTTTCCAGTTTTACCAATGCTTTGCCGAGGGTGCTTTTGCCGCATCCGGATTCGCCGACCAGTCCGATGGTTTCGCCTCTTTCGAGGGTGAACGATACATCGTTTACTGCGTAGAGATAGCGTTGTTTTTTAAATAGCGGTGTACGCACTTTGTAACGGACGGAGAGATTTTTTACTTCAAGCAGAGGCATGATCCATATTTTCCTTTTTTGCATCAGCGGCGCAGATCACCGTGATATTGTCCCGCTCTCCGGAAAGCAGGGTTTCCCGCAGCAGACTGCTTACCGTCTGCCGTACCGTGAGGTCGGAACCGAGTACTCCGGCAAGCACCTGTTCCGGTTTGCGGTTGTACAGTCCGTCGGAACAAAGCCGATATTTTGCCTTCGGACGCCGGGGAAATTCGTGGGTGTCGATCTGCAGATATTTGGCGGTTCCCAGAGAGCGGGAGATCAGATTGGTATACCGGAACATATTTCCATTTTTCAGATCATCATATCCCTGCGGACGGTGGTCAGTGGTGATCTGCCGCAGTGGTTTCTGACCGGGGGCGCGGAAAAATTCATACATCCGGCTGTCTCCGGCACTGGCGCAGATGACCGTATCGCGGGTGAATATTGCTGCAACCACCGTGCATCCCATGGGTTTGACGCGCCGTCCCCGGTAGTTGAAGTTGAATATCCTGTCATTGGCACCCTGGAGCGTGTCAAGGAGAAATTTTTTATCCCAGCAACTGCTGTCCAGCTGCTTTGCCGCCAGGAAAAGTTCCCGGCAGCAGATGAAACTGGCGACCTCCCCCCGGCTGTGACCGCCGATGCCATCAGCGACAACTGCCAACACCGCACTGCCGCCGGGCGGGGCGAAAATCAGGAAATTATCCTCATTATGATGCCGGATGGTGCCGATATTGCTCTCTCCGGCGATTTCCAGTTCTGCAAAATTTCTATTCATTTTCACCAATCGTCTACTTCGGGATGCGATTTTCCGTTTCCGGAGTCAAATCATCTGCCAAGCGGTCAAGATTCCTCAAAATATCTCTTGAAAAATCGTCGTTTGTTTAGTATAGTATGAAAAACACGTTAATGCAAATGAAAAACAGGTTTTCAGGGGATAATTTATGAAAAGTTTTCACTTCGTCGGTGTCGGCGGTATCGGGATGAGTGCTTTGGCATCCGGTGCGGCGGCATGCGGTTTCACAGTCAGCGGCAGTGACCGGGGGGCGGACAAACCGGAAAATGCTCCGCTTATTGAGGCATTGCGTTCCCAGTCGGTGTCGGTTTATCCGCAGGATGGTTCCCGTTTTGCCGGAAACGATCAGCCGGATGCGCTGGTGTACAGCACGGCGATCGAAGAGGACAATCCGGATTTCCTCGCCGCCGGAAATATCCCCCGGATGCACCGTTCGGAATTTTTGCGTTTTCTGCTGGATAAATTCAACCGGATCTCCATTGCGGTCACCGGCAGCTGCGGTAAAAGTTCGGTGACGGCGTACATCGCCGAGAGTCTGGAACGTCTGGGGGCTGATCCGGTGATGATCTCCGGAGCGTTGTCCAAACGTTACCGCCACGCCGGGAACGGCGGTAATTTCCGGGCCGGGAACGGCAAATATCTGGTTTTTGAAGCGGATGAAAGCGACAAAAGTCTGCTCGCTTACGGAGCTGATTATGCAGTGATCCTCAATATCGGTACCGACCACTATGAAGAGGCGGAACTGGTGCGGGTTTTCGGTGAATTTCTGCAGAATATCCGGCGCGGAGCCGTGCTTTCCCGGCAGGTCGCCGAAGCTCTGAAAGACCGTTTGCCCGCCCATCTGGATATCCGGATTTTTGACGGTGTCTGCGGCAGTGAAGCTGCGTACACGCTTGTCGGATATCAGCCGGGGAGCAGACCGCTGGCGACTTTCGGTGACGGCAGTGCCGTCGTGCTGCCTGCTCCGGGCAGACATGTGGCGCTCAATGCGCTTGCCATCCGGGCGCTTGCCGGGATGCTGGGGTTTGAAGATAAACAGGTTTTGCCGGTATTATCCGAATTTGACGGCGTGTGGCGCAGAAATGATTTTGCCGGTAAAACACCTTCCGGAGCGATGGTTTATGATGATTATGCGCACAACCCGGAAAAGATAATTTCCTGTCTTGCCGGGATGCGTGAAGTTGCCGGGAACCGGTTGTTTGCGGTCTTTCAGCCGCACGGTTACAAGCCATTCGGTTTTATGGAGGAGGCGTTGTTTGAAAAACTGGAATCTTTTCTGCAGAGTTCTGACCGTTTCATCCTGCTTGAACCATTCTATGCCGGAGGCACTTCCAGTTTTTCTCCGCATGCGGCGGATGTTTG
This sequence comes from Lentisphaerota bacterium, assembly GCA_015061495.1. Classification (GTDB taxonomy): domain Bacteria; phylum Verrucomicrobiota; class Lentisphaeria; order Victivallales; family Victivallaceae; genus UBA1784. The sequence continues at coordinate 34,404 of SUWL01000008.1, read as the reverse complement.
TGCCAAATGGAGAAGTGCTTCCGCTGATCCGGACCGTTTTATGGTCATGCCGGATCGGGAGACGCTGAAGGAATTTCTGCAGAAAAATTCCGCTGCCGGAGATGTGGTGGTCATTATGGGCGCAAGGGATAACTCTTTAAGTTATTTTTCATCGTCGCTGACCTTGTAAAATATCTGCGGCAGTGTATATTATTCTGAAATCATCATTTTATTCAAATCGGAGAGAACAAAAAATATGAAAGCAGTTATCAGTGTTACCGGATGTGATGCCGTTGGTATTATTGCCAAAATCAGTGCCGTTTGTGCGGAGTGTTCCGTAAATATCGTGGATATTTCCCAGACGGTGCTTCAGAAATACTTTTCCATGATCATGCTGGTGGAGATCGACAGTATCAATGTACCGTTCGCCGATTTCGTTGACCGGATGAGTGATCTGGGCAAAGCCAATCAGCTGGAGATCCACACCATGCACGAAGATATCTTCAATGCCATGCACCGGATTTGAGGAGTTCCAGATATGATAAAAAATCATGATATCTTTGAAACGATCAATATGATCCGGGAGGAGTGCCTGGATATCCGTACCATCACGATGGGTATTTCGCTGTTCGATTGCCAGAGCGATGATGAAAAACGCTTGTGTACCAAAATTTACGACAAGATCATGTACCATGCCCGCAATCTGGTGCAGACCGGGGCGGATATTGAAAAAGAGTACGGCATTCCCATTATCAATAAACGGGTTTCAGTTACTCCGGTGGCGTTGATGTGCGGCGGTGTTTCCCGGGACGGTGCGCTGAATATCGCCCATACCCTTGACCGTGCCGCCGGAGAATTGGGCATCAACTTTATCGGCGGTTACAGCGCGCTGGTGCAAAAAGGTTTCACCAACGGCAGCCGGACTTTGATTTCAGCCATCCCCGAAGCGTTGGCGACCACCAGTCGCCTTTGTTCTTCGGTGAATGTCGCTTCCACCAAAGCCGGGATCAATATGGATGCCGTGGCGCAGATGGGGGAAGTTATTTGTGAAACTGCCGGACTTACCCGGGAAAATTCCGCTATCGGCTGTGCCAAGCTGGTGGTGTTTGCCAACGTCCCGGAAGATAACCCCTTTATGGCTGGGGCATTTCACGGTATCGGAGAACCGGAGACCGTCATCAATGTCGGTGTTTCCGGCCCCGGAGTGGTGGCTTCTGCCATCCGCCGTGCCGGATCATGCAATTTGACTGAAATCGCTGAAACGATCAAACGGACTGCATTCAAAATCACCCGGGTGGGGCAGCTGGTGGCAAAACTTGCCAGTGAAAGGCTCAATGTGCCTTTCGGGATAGTGGACCTTTCGCTTGCGCCGACTCCGGCAGTCGGTGATTCGGTGGCATACATTCTGGAATCCATCGGATTGGAAAAGTGCGGCTGCCCCGGTACAACGGCGGCACTTGCCATGCTCAATGATGCCGTGAAAAAAGGCGGAGTGATGGCTTCCAGCCACGTCGGGGGACTTTCCGGGGCGTTTATTCCGGTTTCCGAAGATGCCGGTATGATCGATGCCGCCCGCTGCGGAGCATTGAGTCTGGAAAAACTTGAAGCCATGACCGCCGTCTGTTCCGTCGGTCTGGATATGATCGCCATCCCGGAAGATACTCCGGCAGCGGTGATTTCCGGGATCATCGCCGATGAGATCGCTATCGGCGTGGTCAATACCAAAACCACTGCCGTGCGGTTGATCCCCGCCGGTAAAGCCGGAGATATGATCTGTTTCGGCGGATTGCTCGGCGAAGCTCCGGTGATCCCGGTTTCCGGGTACTCGCCGGAAGTGATGATCAGGCGCGGCGGCCGGATCCCCGCTCCGCTCCAGAGTTTGAAAAATTAAGTACAAGACGGTGAAGTATGGCTGATTTCGTTCATTTGCATTTGCATACCCACTACAGTATGCTCGATGGAGCATGTACCGCATCCGGTCTGATCCCTATGGCAAAAGCCATGGAAATGCCGGGGATCGCGATCACCGACCACGGTTATATGGGAGGAACCGAGGAGTTTCACAAGAAACTCACCGCTGAAGGATTGACTCCGATCATCGGCGTGGAAGCATACGTTTCGCCAACCACCCGGCAGGATACCAATCCGGCAGTGGATTTCATCAAAGGCTTCCACCTGGTGCTTTTGGCGGAGAATCAGCAGGGCTACCACAACCTCTGCAAGATCATGAGTGAATCATGGCGCAGCGGATTTTATTACAAGGCACGCTGTGATAAACAGCTGCTGGCGCAGTACCATGAGGGATTGATCGCATTGTCGGCATGTATTGCCGGTGAAATTCCCCGCAAACTTGCCCTCGGGGATATGGCGGGAGCAAATAAATCACTGGATGACTATCTGGAAATTTTCGGCCCGGAAAACTTTTTCATCGAATTGATGGATCACAATATGCCGGAGGAAAAAGAGGTCAATCCGCAGCTTATCCAGCTCGCCCGCAGCCGGGATATCCGGCTGGTCGCCACCAATGACGTCCACTACATGCGCAAAGAGGATGCCGAAGCACATGAGATCATGCTCTGTATCCAGACCGGAGATAAACTGAATAATGATAAACATTTCCGCTTTCCGACCCAGGAGTTTTACTTCAAATCCCCCGAGGAAATGGCGGAAATATTCAAAGATGTCCCCGACGCGGTCAGCAACACCAGACTGATTTGTGACCGCTGTGCTGCTGATCCGGTCAAATTTGATTATAAAACCAACCACTATCCGGTTTTTTACATGCCGGACGGCAAGGAGGCCGACCGCAAAGTGCTTTTTGATGTCTGCTGCAGCAATCTGCCGATGCGGTATGACTTTTCCTATACCGCCGACGGAGAGTACACTCCGGAACAGCAGAAGATCCTTGACCGGCTGAATTACGAACTTGACGTTATTGAAAAGACCGGATTCTGCAGTTACTTCATGGTGGTTTCCGACTTCATCCGCTGGGGCAAGGAACATGGTATCCCCGTCGGTCCCGGACGCGGTTCGGGTGCCGGCAGTGTCGTGGCGTATCTGATGCTTATCACCGATATTGATCCGCTGCGTTACGAATTGCTGTTTGAGCGTTTTCTCAATCCGGAACGGGTCAGCCCTCCGGACTTTGATATCGACTTTTGTGAAAAAAGACGCGCCGAGGTCATCGAGTACGTCCGGCAGAAGTACGGCTTTGACAACGTCGCCCAGATCTGTACCTACGGTCAGCTTAAAGCCAAAGCCGTGGTCAAAGATGTCGCCCGGGTGCTGGATTTTTCCTTTGACGAAGGCAACAAATTGACCAAAATGATCCCCGAAGATCTGAAAATGACCATCCCTAAAGCGATCGCCCAATCTGAAGATATCGCCAAACTTATCGAAACTGATAAAAGAGTGGCAGAGGTTTTCGGATATGCCAAAATCCTGGAAGGGTTGAACCGGCAGGCGGGAGTCCATGCCGCCGGCGTGATCATCGGTGACCAGCGGCTGGACAATCTGGTGCCGCTTTCCCGCAGTGCCACCGGGGATATGGTGGTGCAGTACCCCAAAGAACCGTGTGAAAATCTCGGTCTGCTCAAAATGGACTTCCTCGGTCTGCGGACGTTGACCATTATCCGCAACGCATTGGATATGATCAAAGAACAGCACGGTGTGGATATCAATCTTTCCAAAATGCCCTTGGATGATCCGGCAACTTACGCCATGCTGCAAAAGGGCGATACCGTAGGCGTATTCCAGTTGGAATCCGGCGGTATGCAGGATCTGTGCCGCAATCTGGGCGTGGAAACCATCGAGCATATCATCGCGCTGGTGGCACTTTACCGTCCCGGTCCGATGCAGTTCATCCCGCAATACATCGCCCGTAAGAAAAATGAGGAGGTCACTATTTACGACCATCCGAAAATGGAACCGATCCTCAAAGAAACTTACGGTATCATGGTCTATCAGGAACAGATCATGCAGGTCGTTCAGGCGCTGGCGGGCTTCAGCCTCGGCGGAGCGGATATCCTGCGACGTGCCATCGGTAAGAAAAAAGAGGATGTGATGAAACAGCAGCGGGAAAAATTCATTTCCGGCTGCAAAGAAGCCAGTGATATTGACGCCGATCTGGCGGACAAAATTTGGGAAAAGATCAAGATCTTTGCCGGATACGGATTCAACAAATCCCACTCGGCGGCATACGGGGTGGTTTCCTATCAGACCGCTTATCTTAAAGCCAATTATCCGGTGGAATTCATGGCGGCGGTGCTGACCGGGGAAATCGAAAATGCCGAAAAACTGGCATTTTTCATCAACGAGTGCCGGGAAATGGGCATTGAGATCCTCCCGCCGGATGTCAACAGCAGCAATATTCTTTTTTCCGTGGACAAGGGGCGTATCCGCTTCGGTCTGGGAGCGATCAAAGGCTGTGGAGAGGCGGCGGCGAGCAAGATCATTGCCAGCCGGCAGGCAGACGGACCGTTCACCAGTTTTCTGGATTTCTGCGAAAGATGCGGATCGGATGTCAACTCCCGGATGCTGGAATTTCTCACCCGTGCCGGAGCGTTTGACTCATTCGGCTTGCGCCGTTCCCAGATTCTGGCGGTCGCCGAACCGATGATGGCATTTGCGCTCCAGCAGGCAAAGGATAAAGCCAGCGGACAGGGATCGCTCTTTGACCTGCTTGGCGGCGACGATCAGAGCAGTGTCGCAGATGGGGTGCCGATCCCGGATATCCCGGAATTTGACTGGCTGGAACTGCTGAAAAGCGAAAAAGAACTGCTGGGCTTCTACGTTTCCGGCCATCCGCTGCAGCCCAAAAGCCAGCTGTTGAAGTTTTTCGGAACACCTTTGAGTCAGCTGGATATGCTCCATGAGGGAATGAAAGAGCGTCACACCGATTCCATGTCCGTGCGTCTGGCAGGGATGGTTTCCGGTTACACTGCCAAAATCAGTAAGAAAACCCAGAAACCATTTGGAATAATGCTTCTGGAAGATCTGGAAGGCAGTTGTGAGATCATGCTCTACGAGCGCACGCTCAAAGAACTCAAAGACCGCGGCATCGAATTGTCCACCGGCAGTGAAGTTATTATGGATGTCACGATCCGGCGCAATGATGAGGGAGAGCGTCCGAGATTGTCGGTCGAGAGGTTGAATCTTCTGGATCAGGCTCCGGAACTTTTTACCGAACAACTGTTTTTGCATATCTATGAAAAAGATCTCCAGCCGGATACTCTCAAGAAATTGGCAGACCTTTTCCGGGCCAATGCTGCTTCCGGAGGGGCGGGGGTGGTGCTCTGTATCGTCAATGACAAAGAAACGGTATTTGTCGAATCCGGTTTGCCGCCGGTAAGAGTGAATATGTCGCTGTTGAAAAAGTGCGATACTTTGCTCGGAGTAAAAAATTACCGTATCAAAGCCAAAGAGGTTCCGCCGCCGCCGCGGATCTGGAGCCGTCCGCCTGCCGCCGCTGCCGATGGTGATAAAAAAGAGTGAACAAAAAAGTTACTGCCGCAAAAATCGATTTTTGCGGCAGTAACTTTTTTTGCAGACATCGCCTGCTGATTAAATATTCTCCTTTTTAATATAAAACTCCATGCGGGCAGTTGAAAAAAACTGTCACAGGTGATATATTATTATAATTATATATTTGATATCAAGGTCATAAGTGATATTTTATCAATAAACAAGGAAGGTTTTTTATGAAAAAAATCGCAGAGAGTCTGACCGCTTATCTCGGCAAAGGAGAAGCGGTGCTTCGTGAGAAAGTGTTGAAAAATTCCGGGGCAGTTGCCGTTTATCCTGCTTCAGTCCACGCCATCGGTAACGCCGCCGTGCTGATGTGCCGGGATGATGAGAAAAAATATCTGCTGATCACCGCTGCCGGAGATAAATATATGCCCGCCGGATTCACCGGAGAAAAAATGGTTCTGGATAACAAAGCCGTGGCTCTCAAAGGCGAACTTACCGCCGATAATGCCGCCGCATTGCGCAAATATTTCCCCTGGACTGCTCCAAAAAGTCTCCGCAATGTCCGTACCACCGTCGGCTGCGGCGACCGTCTCGGTCTGGCGACGGTCGGTCATGTCCGCGCCGCTAAAAAGGTGCAGATCTCCCCGGTGCTTGCCCAACAGTCCATGCGTGAATTGACCATGACCGGCAGAACTTTCCGCAATGTGGTCGATGATGCCTGCTTCCTGGTCTTTGCTGAAGATTACCGCGATGGTTACGGCGCAGACGGCGACCACCTGAAAACTATCAAAGATATCGACACCGCTCTGGCGGTCGGTATGCCGATGATCACCCTTGACCTCTCCGATGTGATGAATGCCGCCGCCGGAGATTGGGATGCCGCCGCAGTGGAAAAAGCCTTCGCCGGATTGCCGGCGGATCTGCAGCAGCTGGTCGTTTCCGGATATGCCGGTAAAAACTTCGTGCTGGGTGACGGCGTTGCTGTCGAATTGGACGAACTTACCGCCAAACGTTGCGCGGTGATGTATACTTCGGCACTGGATTTCGCTTTCCAGGTCTACGAGCATCTGAAATCCGCCCGCGGTGATGAATTCGATCTGGAAATCAGTATCGACGAAACCAGCAGTCCCACTCTGCCCAGCCACCACCTTTTCATCGTGCGTGAATTGCGTCGCAGAGGTGTGGAATTCAGTTCGCTTGCTCCCCGTTTCATAGGTGAATTCCAGAAAGCGATCGACTACATCGGCGATCTTGATGAATTTGACCGTCAGTTCAAAGTTCACGCTCTGATCGCCCAGAATTACGGCAATTACAAAATTTCCGTCCACAGCGGCAGTGATAAATTTGCCGTTTATCCCACCGTCGGCAGAGAGACCCGTCACTATCTCCACCTTAAAACCGCCGGTACCAGCTGGCTGGAAGCTGTAACGGTCATCGCCCGGAATGATCCGGCTCTCTACCGGGATATGCACCAGTGTGCGCTGGACAATGTTGAAGCAATGCTCAAACTTTACCACATTACCGCTGATTTCAACAAGATCCCGGCGGTCAGCACTTTGAGCGATGCGGAACTTCCCGCTCTGATGGAGATGCCCGAAGCCCGGCAGCTGCTTCACATCAACTACGGTCCGATCCTTACCGGAAACCTGCGTGAACGTTTCTTCAAAGCGATGCACAAATTTGAAGATGCTTACAATGCCCGCATCGAAGCACACTTTGACAAACACCTTTCCCTGCTCGGTGTGCCCGCAAAAAACTGAATGAGAATTGTTCAACAATTACCATAATCAAGGAGAAGAAAAATGATTAAGAAATTGTGTTTGACCTTGTCACTCTTTGCCGGATTCTGCTGCATGGCGGCGGAGGAGGCTCCGAAAAAATCCGGCGGCTGGGCGAGCATGGCGTTCCCGATCGCGTTGATCGTGCTGATGTTCTTTATTTTCAACCGTGCCAACAAAAAACAGCAGCGCCAGCGGCAGGAGATGCTGGACAAAGTCGTTAAAGGTGCCAAAGTCCTGCTCAACAGCGGTGTGATCGGCAAGATCATGGAAGTCAAAGCCAACGAATTCGTGGTCGAGATCGCCGATAATGTCCGGGTGCTGGTCATTAAAGAGGGTATCGCCCGCGTGATCGATGAAGAAAAAGAAAATGCCGGCGGCGAGAAAAAATAACGGAGTAAATAAGTTAAGATGAATAAGAAACCTTTGCTTTTGCGCTCTTTGCTGGTGCTGGTCGTGGTGGCGGTTTTTGCCGCTGCGATGTATCCGCTTGCCGAGCGGGATTATTACGGGGTGTTTCAGGAACTGCTGAAAAACCCCAATGACAAAGAGGCGCTCGATCTGATCAAAGTCGCCCGGGAAAAAGAGAAAAAGGATAAAAACCTTTTCCAGTCACAGGCTCTGCTCGCCGCCGCGGATGAAGCCGGTGTCAACCTTGCTAAAAAAGTCAATGGCAAGGATTTGCATAACAACCGCGACGTGATGAGCCTGATCCGCAAAAAGGCATCCAGCTCCATCCGTCTGGGGCTTGACCTCAACGGTGGTGTGGAGTTCTATCTGACTCTGAAACCGGAAGAGACCAAAGATGAAGCTCTGAAAAAGAATATGCAGGAGGATTTCAACCGTTACCGGGATGTGGCGGTCGAAACTCTCCGTAAACGTCTGGAAGGTCAGAACATCTTTGAAGCGGAAATCGCTCCCGCCGGAGAAGACGGCATCGTGCTGCGTGCGCCGATCGTTTCCAAGGATGAAAAAGTCAAACTCCGCGATTTGATCGCTATGAGTGCCAAACTGGAGTTCCGTCTGGTCGAGCAGCAGATCCCCGAAGAGATGCGTGACCAGATGCGCACCGATCCCCGGTATATGGAATATACCGAAATGGAGAACGGCAAGCCGGTCATCCACAGTTATCTGGTTGCCATCGTTCCCGAAATGGACGGTAAAAATATCACCATGGCACGGGCACACCGTGATGAGATGACCGGACAGCTGCAGATCATGCTGCAGTTCAACACTGCCGGTGCCGAAGAATTCAAGAATGTCACCCAGAGAAATGTCAACCGTCAGTTGGCGATCGTGCTGGATGGCAAACTTTACTGCGCTCCGGTCATCCGCGAAGCGATCGCCGGCGGCAACGCCAGTATTTCCGGCAGCTTTACTGAAGAAGAGGCCAAAAGCATTGCCGATGCGCTGGTTTCCGGCAGTTTCCCATTCAAGATCAATGTCGATGCCACCTTTGATACCGACCCGACCCTGGGACGTGCCAGCGTGAAAAACGGTATTATGGTCGGAATCATTTCTCTGGCTCTGGTTGCAGTATTCATGGTGGTGTATTACCGGTTCAGCGGTTTGATTTCGGTGGTGGCTCTGGCGTTGAATATTATGCTGATCCTCGGTGCGATGGCGGCATTTGACAGTACGCTTACGCTGCCGGGTATTGCCGGTATCGTATTGACCATCGGTATGGCGGTCGATGCCAACGTGCTGATTTTTGAACGTATCCGTGAAGAAATGCACAGCGGCAAATCTCTGCTCAATGCGGTCAATGCCGGTTACGACCGGGCGTTGAGCGCGGTGCTGGACTCCAATATCACCACTTTGATCACCAGTTTTATCCTGATGTATGTCGGTACCGGTGCGATCAAGGGGTTTGCTGTGACGTTGTGCATCGGTATTTTGAGCAGTCTTTTCTCGGCGGTATTCGTGACCCGTCTGGTCTATGATTACCTCTTCCGTTTTGCGGATATCAAAAACTTGAAAATGATGCAGCTCGTCAAAAAGTCCAATGTCGATTTTGTGAAAATCTGGCGTTATTCGCTGATGTTCTCCGGAGCATTGGTGATAGTGCTGCTGGTGGTTCTGGCAGTTCGCGGACGCGGTATCATGGGTATTGACTTTACCGGTGGATCTGCAATCAGTTTCAACTACGCCAAAAAGGGCAATACAACTGCCATGGCGCAGATGTTGAAAAAAGCCGGGTATGATGAACCGTCGGTCACCTACAAAGCCAATATCGCCGCCGAAGACGGCAATGGCGAATTTCTGGAGATCCGGCTGCGCGGTTCCAAAGAGAATGCCGAAAATACCAAACTTACGGTATTCAAACTTATGGATAAAAATTTCCCCGATTGCGGTATTGTGCTGGAAGGATCCAATATCCAGCAGCTCAACGGTCTGATCGGCCGTGAATTCACCAAAGCGGCGGTACTGGCGATCGTGCTGGCACTGATCGGTATCGGAGCTTACATCGTTTTCCGTTACGAATTGTCTTATGCGGTTGCCAGTGTGCTGGCATTGCTCCATGACGTGCTGGTGGTGCTGGCGATCTATCTGCTTTCCGGCAGAACGATCGGTTTGACCACGGTGGCGGCGTTCCTGACGGTTATCGGTTACTCCATCAACGATACGGTGGTCATCTTTGACCGCGTGCGTGAGAATCTGCAGCTGCACAAAGGAGAAAGTTTCTCCAGTTTGGTCAATCTTTCGATCAATCAGACTTTGAGCCGCACGATGATCACCAGTTTAACCACCTTTATCGTAGTATTTATCATGTGGATATTCGGCGGTCCTGAAATCAGTGACTTCGTGTTTGTGATGATGTGGGGTATCATTCTTGGAACCTACTCTTCCGTGTTCCTCTCCGGACCGTTTGTAGCTTGGAGAATGAACTGCAAACTTGCCCGTCAGGGAGGTCGTTGAGATGGCAGGATTCGGTGATATACTCAAACTGATGTCGCACGCCAAAGAGCTGCAGGCCAATGCTGCAAAACTCAAGGAAGAGCTGCCGCAGCTGGAATTTTCCAGTTCCACAGCCAATGGCGGAGTGAGCGTTACCGTGGGGGGTGACTTCACGGTACGCAAAATCGTCATCGCTCCGGAAATGCTGGGTGATAAGGAGTTTCTGGAAAAGGAACTTACAGATGCCCTCAACAGCGCATTCGGTTCCGCCCGCACCGCCATGCAGGAACGCATGAAAGATGTGACCGGATCGCTGGGCATTGATTTGCCGGCATTCTGACGTACGGATATTAACGTTTGACGGAGACGGCGCGAAACTGTCTCCGTTTTTTTTTGAGGTGGATCATGGTCGATGTTCATTATGCCGGAGTAAAAAATTATCTCCCGGAAGAACTCTATGCCGCGTTGGAAAAATGCCTGACTCCGGTGTTGGCGGCTCATGGCGGGGCAAGCGGCAAAAAAGTGATGATCAAGCCCAATTTGCTTGAATACCGCAAAGAGTATGATCCGGCGAGCATCCATCCGGAATTGCTGGTGACATTGTGCCGTTTCCTCCGGGATAAGGGGGCAGCAGAGATTGCCGTGATCGAAAATCCGGCGGTCAGAAGTGCGGATATGATCGTGAAAACGATGAATATTTCCGACAGACTCTCTGAATTGGGGGTGACGGTAAAAAATTGTGCCCGCTATGAGAAAACCGGAATGCCGGAAAAATGCCGTTTTCATCAGTTGGAGATCGCCACTGAATTCCGGGACTATGACCTGGTGATCGATTTCGCCAAAGCCAAAACTCATGCGATGATGGTGTTGACTTGCGGCGTGAAAAATCTTTTCGGGTTGATCCGGGGCAGTGAACGGTTGACCTGGCATCTGGCGGTCGGCAGAAATTTTGATGAATTTGCCGACATGCTCCTGGATCTTTATCTGCTGGTTGCGCCCAAAGTGACCTTGCTGGATGCGGTTGTCGGCATGGAGGGCAACGGTCCGGGCAGTGGAGACCCGGTGGAATTGGGCTTTATTGCCGCTTCTGCTGATGCGCTGGCATTGGATGCATCGGTGGCGAAATATCTGGGTGTGGATGAAACGCCGGTATTAAAGCAGGCGGCAGAGCGTTCTATACTGCCGGAATATTGTGATAATGGCGATATCCCCGAAGTGCGGCAGATCAAACTGCCGGAACCTCCGGAAAAGAAGTTGGAGTGGGGGGTGTATTTCCCGGTCAAATTGCGCAAGTTACTGCGCAGTGTGCTGTTGTCCCGTCCGGTTGTCGATCGCAAGCAGTGTATATCCTGCGGATTATGTGCCCAAAAGTGTCCGCCGCAGACCCTGAAAATGCGTAATGGTGTGCCGAAATTTGATTATATCGGCTGTATCCGTTGTTTCTGCTGTCAGGAGTTTTGTCCACGGGGGGCGATCACCGTGGAAAAGAGCCGCTCGCTTAAATTCGTATCTTTTCTGGAAAAGGTTATCCGCAAATTGAACCTCGTCCGTCCGTCCCGGCGTAAAAAGTGATGAAAATCGGCAGAAAAAAGATATTTGCTTGTCTGCCGCAGTAAAAAATCGGTCAAAGATCAGTACGCATCCTTGTTTTTTCCTTCCGGCAGTTTATATTGACATTAGGAGTTGTTTCAGGAGGAGAAAAATGCAGAAGATCGAAAAACTTACCGCCGCCGGATTTCCGGTCGCTGTCCGCAGCGGTGTGGTACTGGTGGACTTCTTTGCCCAGTGGCATGGCCCGTGCCATAAACAGGGCGATTTACTCAATGCGCTGGCTGATAAGGATTCTTTCCCGGAAGATGTGCGTATTACTAAAGTGGATATTGATGAAGCACCGGTCATCGCTGCCAAATTTGAGGTGGAAGTTGTCCCGACGCTGGTGGTTTTCCAGGATGGCGAAGAGGTCGGCAGGATCACCGGATGCACCGATGAAGCCGGAGTAATGCAGTTGTTCCAATCCCGGAAATAGGTATTCACCACTCCCATCCGGGCAGAGCTGCGGCGGCGGCAGAAAATGGCTTGCTGCCGAAAAATCCCCGGTATGCCGACAGCGGTGACGGATGGGCGCTGTGGATCACCGTGTGTTTGTTCCGGTCGATCAGCGGTGCTTTTTTAGCGGCATAATTTCCCCAGAGCATGAATACCAGAGACTCTTTTTTTCTGCTTAAAGCCGAAATCACCCCGTCGGTGAAGTCCTGCCAGCCGAATGAAGCGTGACTGCCGGGACAATGGGCATCAACTGTCAATACCGCATTGATCAGCAGTACCCCTTTTGCTGCCCAGCTGCCCAGATGTCCGGCAGTCGGAGCAGGGCGTTGCAGGTCATCGGCATACTCCTTGAATATATTGCGCAATGAGGGCGGCAGCGGAGTGCCGTCTGGTACGGAAAAAGCCAATCCTTCGGCTTGACCGTCATCGTGATAAGGATCCTGACCGAGCAGCACGATCCGGACATTTGCCGGAGGAGTCAGGGCAAAGGCGTTGAAAACCAGCATTTCCGGCGGAAATACCTGTCCATTTTGTCTGCGGGCGAGAGATTTCGCCAACGGTTTTTCCCAGAGATCCGGGGAATATCCGGCATTGATGAGAAATTGCTGCCATGTTTCCGGAAGAGTCGCGCTCATTTATTTATCCCCGTAGAAAAAACTTATGGAGTGCAGTTCATTGGGGAATATCCGGACATTGCCGAATTTACTGTCGAGCGCCAGCAGGGCATCATTGCAGAAAAGAAAAGTGTATGGTTGTTCTTCATGGATGATGCGTTCGATTTTCCGGGAGATGGCGACCCTCTTATCCATGTCAAATTCCTGCCGCAGCTCCATGATCAACTGATCCAGCTGCCGGTTGCGGAACGAGATGAAGTTATCACCTTCACCATCGATCTGGCTGGAGTGAAAAATTTGATAAAGATCCGGATCGATCCCATTGCGCCACCCCAGACAGCAGGCTTCGAAATCTTTCTTTTTAAGCCGTTCCAGAAGCACGCTCCATTCGACGGTTTGAAGTTTCATATCGATTCCCGCAGCGGCGAGGTCGCTTTGCACCATCAGCAAAATCCGCTGTTGGGTGGAACTGCCGGATATCTGCAGCATGTTAAAGGTGAATTTTTTGCCGTCCCGCTCAAGAATACCGTCGCCGTCAATGTCCTGCCAGCCGGCTTCCCGGAGCAGTTTTTTTGCCGCTTCCGGGGCATAGGGATGCGGCTGGAGAGATTTATCCGAATAGATCGAGTCCGGCATCAGCGGCCCTTTGGAAATTTGTCCCAGAGAGAAGATCAGCTGATCCAGAATTTTCTGCCGGTTGATCAGCATGGTCAGCGCCCGCCGGGTTTTCGCATCGGCAAAACAGAAAGTCCGGTGGTTGTAACCGATATAGCTGTAGGAGCTGAAATCCGGGAAGCGGATCTTGTTGATTTTTCCGGAGGAGAACTCCCTGCCGCCGGTGCGTTTGATCCACTGTTCCGGAGTCAGTCCAAGCATGTTGATCTCTCCGGCAAGCATGGATTGGAAGCGGGTTTGCGGCAATTTGATGATTTTAAAAATCCGCTTGTCAATTGCAGGAGCCGCACCGTATTCTGCGCCGATGTATTCCGGATTGCGCTCCAGAACGATCTCCCTGCCGCTTTTCCAACTGCGGAAAATATAGGCACCGCAACCGACGATCATCCGGTTGCGCAGATGGTCGTCGTTGAATTTTTTGCCGTCGAATTTCCCGTCGGGAGCGTAAAAGTGGCGGGGCATGGGAAATAATCCGAGCGTGGAAGAGATCGAACCGTAATATTCTTTGTTCCAGGTCACGGTCAATTCATAGTCGTTGATCACTTTTATGTCGGCGATATCCTGATAATATGAGCGGATAGCCGCACAATTCACTTCGGGGTCCCGGATGATCTCCCAGGTGAATTTGACATCATGGGCGGTGACTTCCCTAGCTGGCTGATGCGTGCCGTTCGCCGGGTCGGTGAAACTGTGCCAGAAAACCCCTTTGCGCAGTTTGATGCGGTAAGTTTTATGATCCGGAGAAATTTCCCATGATTCAGCCAGCAGCGGCCGGAAGCGTTCCTGCTTGAGCCAATCTCTTTCGGCAAGGGTCATGGTGCAAAGGGCAATGATGCTTTGCGCGGATGCTTCATTGGACAATAACGGATTCAATCCCGGCGGGTCGGCGGCGATCGCCGTCGTCAAAGTTCCTCCGGCAGGGGCATTTTGCGGGAAATATTCCCGGTTGGCAAAATCACCGCTGCGCAATATCGCCGTGCGAGTCGGCATTTGCCTGCCGGAGCGGGCGATTTTATCTGCCAGCATGACACTGGCCTGTCTGGCACGGTCAAAGGCGGTGGTCAGGGCGAAAAGCAGCCAGATGATGACCAGCATCAGCAAGATGGCGGCGATTTGCAGAGCAGTACGCACGGGGGTCACCTTTGAGAGATTTTGTAGGTCATGATCGCGCCGAGTATCTGGAATATGATATTGGGTATCCACAGCAGATATTGCGGGTACATCCAGGAAAATTTATCCAGAGATTCAAAGAGGATGATCGAGAAAAAGTAGACCGCTGCCAAAACCACGCTGATAAAAAGTCCGATGGATGTTTCCCGGCGGCTGGTGCGGATCGCCAGCGGCATCCCCATAAGCAGAAAGGCGATGGGGGAGAGGGCAAAGGCGATCCGTTTATTCAATTCGATTTCCAGTCGGGTGGTATCTTCATTTTTCAATTTGGTACGGCGGATCTCCCCGAGCAGTTCTTTAAGCGGCATATATTTGGCTTTTACGCTCAACTGCTGCCCGTTGGCTTCTTTACCGTAGTTGTATTGGAATGAAAAGTTCTGGGTGAATGCCCGGGACACCCCTTCATCCGATCCGCCGGTACGGTCAGTGATAATGCAGTCAAGCAAGGTGAACTTCAAAACCATCTCTTCCATGTCGCTTTCCACGACGCCCCGGGCGGCGTTGATCTCCTGCAGGATATTGCCGTTTTTGTCGGTCTTGCAGAAAATAACTCCCCGCAACTCATTGTCGTTGATCCGGTCATCAATGGATATGACGATATTGGAATCACCCTCGGAATAGCTGAATGGATTGCCCGGTTCAAAAAGTGCCATGGGGCGGATTGCGGCTTCTTCTTTCATCATAGTACGGGATTTACCCAGCAGCGGGGGACCGACTTCGACCTGCAGGTAGACGCACAAAGCGGTCATCAAAAAGGTGATCAGCAGGATCGGGCTGATGATCTGCATGATACTTACCCCGCAGGCACGCATGGCGGTGATTTCATTGTCGGCGGACATTCTGCCGAATATCAGTACGGCTGAAACCATGACTGCCCATGGCACAGTGAATGTGAGTATCCGCGGGATGATATACAGCATGTATTTGCAAAAAATGATAAAAGGAATACCTCTGGAAATATAGTCCAGCACCTTGATGAGATTTGCTCCGGTCATGGCAAAGGTCAATACCAGGATCGCCATGAAAAAAGTTATCAGAAATGATTTGGTCACATACCAGTTCAAGCAGCGCATAGTTTATCTCTCTCCTGCAAAATAATGAAACACGTTTATACCATAGCACCGGGAATTGATTTTTTCAAGCATTTTACGCTTGAATTAATGCACTATTCTGATTATATTAAGTAAAGGTACGCTTTTGCAGGCGGATGTGTGTTCCGGGGAACAGGTGAATTTATTGATATCGTCAAACAGGAAATTTTATTATGTCAGGACACGGAGTGGTCGTAGTTGGAGCGGCGGGCAGAATGGGCCGCCGTCTGGTAGCGAATATCATGGCAAGTGAAACATTGAGCCTTGCCGGAGCGATTGAATTTGAGGGATCTCCCTTTATCGGTCAGGATGCCGGTATCCTTGCCGGATGCGGGGAAGCCGGAGTGAAAATTTCCGCTTCGCTGGATGAGGCGTTGAAAAACGGTGCCGAAGCAGTGATCGATTTTGCCACTTCCGGTGTGATCGATGCCGCTAAAGCTGCAGTCAGAGCCAACTGCGCCATGGTGATCGGCACGACTGCTCTTACCGCAGAAGACCGTGCCGAATTGAAACGTCTGGGCGATGAGGAAAACGGCAGGATCGTCGCTGCCAACAATATGAGCGTCGGTGTGAATCTGCTCTTTAAATTGGTGAAAGAAGCCGCCGCATTTCTGGGCATCGACTACAACGTGGAAATCGTCGAAATGCACCACAACAAAAAACTCGATGCTCCCAGCGGCACGGCAGTGCGCCTCGGAGAAGTGGTTTGCGAAGCTCGCAACTGGGATTATGATACCGCTGTGAAAAACGGCCGTGCCGGTATGGTCGGCAAACGTCCCGCCGAAGAGATCGGCATGCATGCTTTGCGCGGCGGGGATGTGGTCGGAGATCATACGGTGATCTTCTCTGCCGAGGGCGAAAGAGTGGAACTTTCCCACCGGGCTTCCAGCCGGGATATGTTTGCCCGGGGCGCTTTGCTGGCAGTTGAATTTCTGCTTGAAGCACCGTGCGGACTTTACGATATGCAGGATGTGTTGAAACTGAAATGAGCCGCCGACAGGAACTTAAACAGATATTGCTGCGCCACTTGCTGCTGCAGGGGCGCGCGACCCGCCCCGAATTGGTGGCGTTGACCGGTGTCCGTGCCGCAACCGTGTTTGAAGCGATTGATGAGTTGAAAGC
This sequence comes from Lentisphaerota bacterium, assembly GCA_015061495.1. GTDB lineage: Bacteria > Verrucomicrobiota > Lentisphaeria > Victivallales > Victivallaceae > UBA1784. Next base: position 17,562 of record SUWL01000008.1, on the reverse strand, counting down.
CGACAAATTGATCGTCGAACCTGAACGCCGGGGCAAAAAGACCGGCAGACGCGCTCCGGAATTGTGCTGTGCCGCTGACAGCTGCCACACGGTCGGGCTGGAATTGCGCCTGTCCGGATGCGCCGGGGTCATCGTCAATGCCTGCGGAGAAGCGGTCCATTCGGTAGAACATCCCGCTTCCAGCCGCAAAAATCTGCTTGAGGTCAAACATGAGATCCTTGAAGTCCTCCAGCATTTGCGGGATCTGGCAGGTGACGATTGGCAGCTGGTCAGGGGGTTGGGGTTTGCCGATCCCGGTCTGGTGGATATCGACCGCAACTATTCGATCCGGGCGGTGAATATTCCGGCGTGGCAGGAGGTCGAAACCGGCAAACTGCTGGAAAACGCTTCCGGTTTGCCCAGTGCCGTCTGGCCCGAAGCGATGGTCAAGACCCGTATGGAATTTTTGCGCCGTCTGCCGGATCCCCCGGAAAGCATCTTCAACTTCGTCACCGAAGAGGGTATCGGTGGAGGTTTTATCAAAAAAGGCGAACTTTTTGTCGGCAGTTCCGGCAGGGCAATGGAGATCGGTCATCTGGTCGTCAAACCCGGCGGTTCCCGTTGTCAGTGCGGCAACTGCGGCTGTCTGGAATCTGTGGCAAGCCCGTCCGGACTTGCGGAAAAGATCGCGGAATCCCGGGCGGCAGGCGTGGATCTGGGAGGCTTGCCGGAAAATTTCACCATGGAAACCTTTGCCGATTTTGCTATGCGCAACCGCGGTGTGCGGATCATCGCCGATGAATTGTGCCGGGATCTGGGCAATGCGTTAAGTGTGGCAGTCATGCTGCTCAATCCGGAAATGATCGTTATTTCCGGTAAATTCGCCAGTCTTGGAGAGTTTCTCACCGATTCTTTGCGGAGAGAATTGGAACTTCGCTGTTTCCCGGAAGCCGTGCGGGAGCTGAAAATTGAGATTTCCACCTTGCAATTATCAGATACCGCCATCGGTGCGGCGATGATGATGCGGGATAAGATTTTACTTGGAGAGTGAGTTATGAAGATCGTTGCCGATGACCGGATACCTTTCCTTCGCGGCGTATTTGAACCTTTTGCCCGGGTGACTTATCTGCCGGGTAAACAGATTTCTCCGGCAGATATCGTTGATGCCGATGCGCTGATTGTGCGCACCAGAACCCGGTGCGACCGGGCATTGCTGCAAGGTTCCGCAGTCCGTTTCGTGGCGACTGCCACCATCGGGTTTGACCATATCTCCGTAAATGACTTGCAGGATCTTGGCATCGAATGGAGCAACGCTCCGGGGTGCAACGCGGTAAGTGTGAAAAATTATATCGCTTCAGCTCTGGCGGCGATGGATATGCCGCTTGCCGGTAAAACCATGGGCATCGTCGGTGTCGGGCATGTGGGCAGCCGGGTGGCAAAGGCGGCAGAGGCATTCGGTATGAATGTTCTGCTCAATGACCCGCCCCGGGCAGAAAAAGAGGGGACTGCCGGATTCGTTCCGCTCGATGAAGTGTTGGCAAAATCCGATATCGTCACCTTGCATGTCCCGCTGGAATCCGGCGGCAAATATCCGACCGTGAATCTGGCGGACCGGGAATTTTTCCGGAAAATGCGTTCCGGAGCGTGGTTTTTCAACAGCTGCCGGGGGGAAGCCGTTGACCGGAATGCTTTTTTATGTGCGGCAGCAGCCGGTAAACTTGGCGGTGCGCTGATGGATGTCTGGCCCGGTGAACCGGATATGGGGCAGGAATTGATCGATGCGGTCAGATTCGGCACTCCGCATATTGCCGGGTATTCGGCGGACGGCAAAGCCAACGGCACTTCCGCCGCCGTCCGGTACATCGCCGGTAAACTGGGAATAAGCGAACTGCTCAACTGGAAAGCTGCCGGAATTCCGGACTCGGTTTTCAGCAAAGATATCGACCTTGCCGGGGTAACTTCCGTGGATGCGGCACTTCGCAGTGCGGTTCTGCACGCCTACGATATCCGGCGGGATGCGGAAGCGCTGCGAAATGATCCAGGGGCTTTTGAAGCATTGCGCGGTTCATATTGGGTGCGGCGGGAATTTTCCGCATACACGGTGCATAATGCTCCGGCACAGGCAGAAAAAGCGTTGCGGATGTTGGACTTTAATATCGGTTGAGCTGCTGTCATGGGGGGACGGTTATGACTTACGCAGAAACGTTGAGTGAAAAGGTTCGCAGAAGCGGCAGGCGTTACGCTTACGGTGCTTGTCTTTTCGGTTGTATTTCCGAAGTGATGCTTGACAGCAGTGCGATCATCATTATCTTTTTCACCATGCTTGACGGCGGGGATATGCTGACCATGCTGGGGACAAGTTTCACCGGTATTCTCGGAGCATTGTTTTACATCCCGTGCAGTATCCTGATTACCCGCTGCGGTTTGAAAAAGGTGGTTTATCACTCCTGTCTGGCGGGTTGTATGGGGTTTATGCTTATTGCCTGTGCGCCGTTTTTCGGTATGGCAGCGGCGAAGTATGTGGCGTTGGCAGGGTGTTTGATCTACTCCTTTCAACGGATCAGTTACGGCGCGGCATGGTATCCGCTGCTGGATGTCTTTCTCCGTCCGGAAGACCGGGCGAAGTTTTTCGGTACGATGCGCTTTTTTTACACCGGATTTACCGGTACGCTGTTTTTTATCATCGGTCTGATAATGCAGAAAAATCCGCCGGTCATGTTTTTGCAGATGGTGATCGGTTGTGCCGGAGTGCTGATATTGGGCAGGGCGTTCTGCGTGTCGCGCTTCCCGGATAATCTGCGGGATGCACCGGAAAATCCCGATGTCCGCAAAGGGTTGGGGATCGCTATGAAAAACGGGCCGCTGACGGCTTATTCGATTTATGTATGGATGTTTACGATAGCCCATGCTTCACTTTCGCCGCTGGCGTATCTTTATTACCGGCAGTATGTGCAGCTCAATCCCGGTACGGTGCAGATCATTTCCACTGCCGGTATTGCCGGTCTGGTGACCGGATATTGGTGTTACAGCAGGAAACTGGGTGCCTGCAAACTTAAATATCTGGAACTGTTTTCACACTGCATATACATTGTTGCGGCATTCACGCTCTTTTTCATGGATAAATCCGTCCCCGGATTTCCGCTGATCGCCGGTTGTGTGATGTTCAGCATCACCTTTGCGGCAAGTTTGTTCACCTGCAACAATTCTGCGGAACTTCTGGCATTGGCGCGTCCCGGTAACAAAGCCATGGCAATGGCATTCGTGCAGACTTACAGCAGTGCCGGTACCGCCATCGGCAGAACCGGTACGTCGCTGCTGCTGGGGACATCAATGTTTGCTCCGGTGTGGGAATTTTACGGCAGAGAGATCAGCCGTTATCAAACCTTTTTTCTGTTGAGCGGATCTTTGATGCTCATTTTGCTTTTCATGCTGCCGTCATTACCGTCATTTGTGCCGGAACGCAATGATTATTACGAACCGAAACGGTAAAGGGCATTGAAAGTTTTCCTTTAGGGTATTATATTAATTTCAGAGACTTTATTGAATTGAGGAGATATATGCGATGAGTGATAAAGGCGGATTTGAGCGTTTTACTCCCCGTGCCAGACAGGTGATGCTGCTGGCAAAGCGGGAATCCATGCGTTTCAACCACGGCTATGTCGGTACAGAACATCTGCTGCTGGGACTGCTCGCCCTCGGTGAAGGCGTGGCTGTCGGAGTACTGCAGGAGCATGGACTGAATCTGGACAATTTGCGCCTGGAAGTGGAAAAGAGCTGCGGTCAGGGAGAACCTACCTTGCAAGCCGGAGAGTTGGCAATGACCGGCGGCTTGAGCAAAGTTCTGGATCTTGCCGCGGAAGAAGCCAGGGCAATGAATTACAACTTTATCGGTACAGAACATCTGCTGTTGGGCATCTTGCGTGAAGGTTCCAGTCCGGCGGCAAGAGTGATGCGTAATCTGGGCGTGGATGTTTCAGCCGTACGGGAAGCGGTCATCAAGGCACTGGATTCAGATTACCTGCCGGAAAAAAAGCCGGAATCCGGAAATCCCCCGGAAGATGATCCTGCGTACAATCAGAATGGATTTACCGCCCTTGAAGCATTCGGCAGGAATCTTACCGCCCTTGCTGTGGAAGGCCGTCTGGATCCGGTCGTAGGCAGAGCCGATGAGATCGAAAGGGTCATCCAGATCCTCTGCCGCCGGACTAAAAACAATCCGGTGCTTATCGGAGAAGCCGGGGTCGGAAAAACCGCGATCATTGAAGGGCTTGCCCGGGCAATCGCTGAAAAACGGGTCCCCGATCTGCTGGCAGATAAGATGATCTATGCCATTGATCTGCCGCTGATGGTCGCCGGCACCAAATACCGCGGGCAATTCGAGGAGCGCATCAAGGGTGTCATCGACGAAGTGCGCAATTCCGGCAGGGTGATCCTGTTCATCGACGAACTTCACACGATCGTCGGTGCCGGCGGTGCGGAAGGGGCGATGGATGCTGCCAATATCATTAAACCGGCGCTTTCCCGGGGGGAATTGCAGTGTGTTGGAGCCACCACGCTGGATGAATACCGCAAAGGTATCGAAAAAGATGCCGCACTGGAACGCCGTTTCCAGCCGGTGATCGTCAATCCGCCGTCCATTGAAGATTCCATAAAAATCCTCAACGGGTTGAGCGAAACTTACGAGGAACACCACCATGTGAAGTATATGCCGGGAGCTTTGGAAAGTGCCGTGAAACTCTCTGACCGCTATATTTCCGGCAGATTTCTCCCGGATAAAGCCATCGATGTTATGGATGAAGCCGGTGCCAGAGCGCGGATAAGCCAGGTCATCCCGCCGCCGGATACTGCCGGATTGGATGAGAAACTTGCGGCGGTCGCTGAAAGAAAACTCGCGGCGGTCGCCACGCAGGATTTTGAAGCCGCTGCCAAATTCCGGGATGAGGAACGGCAGCTGGCCGGTGAACTTGAGGAATTGCTCACCAACTGGCAGGATGCCAAACAAAGTACGATCACCCCGGTGACTCCGGCGGATATCGCTGCTGTGGTCGCCAAACTTACCGGAGTGCCGGTTCAGCAGATGGAAGAGGGCGAGAGTGCCAAACTGCTCCGCATGGAGAGCGAACTTGGCAAAATGGTCATCGGTCAGGATGCGGCAGTTTCAGCAGTTTCCAAAGCGCTGCGCCGTTCCCGGGCGGAGTTGAAAAATCCCCGCCGCCCGATCGGATCATTCATCTTTCTCGGTCCTACCGGTGTCGGCAAGACGCTGATGGCAAAAGCACTTGCTGAATTCATGTTCGGTGATGCCGATGCGTTGATCCAGATCGATATGTCTGAATATATGGAAAAATTCAACGTCTCCCGTCTGGTCGGTTCTCCGCCCGGATATGTCGGTCACGGCGAAGGTGGCGAGTTGACCGAAAGGGTCCGCCGCCGTCCCTATTCCGTCGTGCTGTTTGATGAGATAGAGAAAGCCCATCCGGATGTGGTCAATATGCTTTTGCAGATCCTTGAAGAGGGCCGTTTGACTGATACCCTCGGGCGCAAGGTCGATTTCCGCAATACGGTAGTGATCATGACCAGCAACGTCGGTGCGGCGGAGATCGCCGGTACCGGGACATTGGGATTCGGCACCGACAGCGCGGCTGATTCGCTGAAAATGGAGGAACGTCTGCTGGCGATCGCCAAAAAATATTTCAAACCGGAATTTATCAACCGTCTGGATGAAGTGGTGATCTTCCGGCAGCTTGACAAGTCGGCATTGATCCGGATCATCGATCTGGAACTGGCGGCACTGCAGAAAAAACTTGAGGAAAAAGGCTTGACATTGAGCGTTTCCGAAAAGGTGAAGGAATTTCTGCTGCAAAAGGATTTTGAGCCGGAATACGGTGCCCGTCCGCTGCGCCGGGCTGTCGAACACTGGATCGAAGATCCCATGGCAGAAGAGATCCTGAAAGGCTCTTTTGCCGGAGCATCCGGAGTCCAGGTGGAACTGGACAACGGCAAAATATTGATCTTCCCTGAAAATAAGGATTAAACAGCCATGCGTTGTCCCCACTGCGGCGAGGAAAGTTTCGCCAAAAAGAAAAAAATCACCGAAAATTGGAAAGTTGTCGGTGAGATCCAGGTGTGCGCTCTTTGCGGTAAGAAGTGGGGTGAAAATGCTCCCGGCGGCACTGCCGGTAAGGCTTCTGACGGCAATAAATCCCGTCTGGCGGCGCTGCTGGGCGGTGATTTGACTGAAAAGGTGGAGCTTGCCGGGAGTGTCGACCGGAAGTTCTGCCGCAATTGCCGCTATTTCCTGGTGCATCCATTCAAGACCGTTTGTTCACTGACCGACACGGAGGCCGACCCGATGGGGGAATGCGGCAGATTTGAAGAGAGAGCGGCGGTTCAGAATCCAAGTTGACGGTTGACCTCTTCGCTCTTTTTGTAGAGCAGGAAATGGAAGTGCTTGCGCTCGTATTTCAGTGAACTGCTCTGCAGCGGTACCGGTTCGCCCAGAGTTTGCTGTTCTGTTTCACTGACTTTGCGGCGGGAGAGATCCGGGGTGCCGAATTCAAGTTCATTCGGGGTGTAAACTCCGTGTGGGCGCAGATTTGCTCCGGTATAGCAGAGAATGTCGCCGCCGAATTCCCGGGCTTTTTCCATGACATCATCTTCCGCATAATACTCATGGGTGCGGGGAGGCGCTACCATGGTAAATCTGCCGATCAGGGTGTAACCGGCAGGGACATTTTCAATGCCTTTGACAAAAGTGACATTTTCCTGCGGGGTGAATTTCCTGCCGGTGTAATCAATATTGGTGCATCCGGCAAAAATCATAGCTGTCAGCAAGAGTATCAAGATTTTCATATCATTATCCATATTCCGTATTTTGAGCTTCTGATGATAATATATCACCATATTGCAGAGGATTCCAACTTTTTTTGGATAATAAAGCATTTTTATTCAGGAAAAATAATAAAAAAGTTTGTAAAAACAGTCAAAAGGGGATATAGTATAAAAATAGCAGTGTATACTGCCGGATAAGGATATTTTTTCTTTAAACATAGAAATTGTAAGAAAGGTGTGTCAGAAAATGGCGAAAAAATTGAGCGAATCCATCGTTTTGGAGATCAAAGACAGCGGAGTTTGTACTAAAGAATTTGCGGTCACGGTCGATGCCCAGAGCGCGAAAAATGAACAGAACAAAGTTGTTTCTTATATCGCGGGTGTTGCAAGTCTCCCCGGCTTCCGTCCCGGTAAGGCCCCTGCCGGTATGGTCAGCAAAAAATATGCCGCCGAGATCAATGAAGAGCTGCGCAACCGTTTCGTCGGTGCCGCTGTGGAAAAAATCGAGAGCGATGGATCTCTGGATCTGCTTTCTCTGCGCTTCAAAGAATTCGGCAGCATCACTCCGGGCGAAGAATTCTCCTTTACCATGGAGGGTGTCGTCGCTCCGGTGATCAATGCCGGTGATTACAAAAATCTCAAAGTCGATGTCCCCGTGGATGCCGTAGAGGATAAAGCCATCGAGGAACGTTTGGATATGTACCGCGCCATGTACGGCACTTTTGCCGATGCCGAAGGTGCCGCCCAGGCCGAAGATATGCTCAAAGTTGATTACAAAGGCAACTTTGAACTCCCCGAAGATGCTTCCGCTTCTCTGAAACGCCAGGTCGAAGCCACCGATGCTTTTATGTGGCTCAATGAACCGGAAAACATCCCCGGCTGCATCAAAGCCCTGACCGGTGCTGAAGTCGGTAAGGAATATACCTTTGACGCTGAATATCCCGCCGACTACCGCGAAGCGGCTCTGGCAGGCAAAACCGTTTCCTACACGGTCAAAGTTTCCGCGGTCCAGCGCCGTAAAAAACTGACCGATGCCGAATTGATCGAACGCACCGGCAGTGCCGATATCGATGCTCTGCGCGAAAATATCCGCAAAGGTTTGGAACTGGATGCCAAAAATCAGCAGCGCCGCAACGCTTCTGAAGCCGTTTTCAGCAAACTCGACGAGTTGGCCGGTGAATTTGACCTGCCCGAAGCTCTGATCGAAAACGAGGTTCAGAAACTGCTCCAGCAGAAAGCCCGTGAAATCGTCAAGAGCGAAGAGGATGCCGAGAAGTTCAAAGCAGAACTCGCCGATCACCGTGCCGCGGTTGAAGCCGATGCCAAAGCTGCCGTCCGCCGCGCTCTGATCCTCCGCAATATCGCCAAACTGGAAAATATCTCCGTGGACGATAAAGAGCTGGATGATCAGCTGCAGATGATGAGCCGTTACTATGGCTGTAAACCGCGCGAACTGCGTGACATGCTGGAAAAATCCGGTTCCATCGATGAATTGCGCATGGATATCATCAATGGCAAGGTGTTGGAGAAACTCACCGCCGCCGCTATTGACTGATACGTTTGATTTTATCGGTGACGGTATGGATTTTCTGCCGTCACCGTTGTGATTTTCCGGAGGAGTGACTGCCGCAAAGGCAGTTTAAAAGAGGTGTTCAAGCAAGAGGAGAAATTTTTATGAAAAGAACCAATTCTTATCTGGTTCCGACCGTGATCGAACAGAGCGGTCAGGGAGAACGTGCATTTGACATTTACAGCCGTCTGCTCAAAGACCGGATTATCCTGCTGGGTACTCCGATCGATGATCAGGTTGCCGGTCTGGTGGTTGCCCAATTGCTCTTTTTGCAGGCGGAAGATCCCAAAAAAGATATTGAATTGTACATCAACAGTCCTGGTGGTTCGGTAACTGCCGGTCTGGCGATTTACGATACCATGCAGTTGATTTCCTGCGATGTCCGCACCTATTGCATCGGGCAGTGTGCCAGCATGGGAGCCGTCCTGCTTGCCGCGGGCGCACCCGGCAAACGTTTTGCCCTGCCCAACAGCCGGATCATGATCCACCAGCCCTGGGGCGGTGCCGAGGGTACTGCTGCGGATATCGATATTCAGGCAAAAGAGATCATGCGTCTTAAAGAGATGCTCAACAATATTCTTGCCGACCATTGCAATCAGCCGCTGAAAAAGATCTACAAAGATACTGAACGTGACTTTTTTATGAGTGCCGCTGAAGCGTGCGAATATCATCTGGTCGACAAAGTTCTGCCGTCTAAAAAGGCGAAAGATCAGAAAGGTAACTGATGGCGAAATCCAAAGAAAAGCTGACTTGCGCTTTTTGCGGTAATGAATCCGGGCGTAAAAAAGATGTCTTTTTCCTGCCGAGCATGTATGAGGGCTTGAGCATCTGTTCAGAATGTCTCACTAAAGGTTATGAGATCATCTGCGATGTACGCGAGCAGCATGGCAACGGGGCAAAAAGTGCTGCTGCCTCTGCAGTGGAGGCGTTGAAAGTCCCTTCACCGCAGGAGATAAAAGCTGAACTTGACCGCTTTGTTATCGGTCAGGATCAGGCAAAAAAAGTGCTGTCCGTGGCAGTTCACAACCACTATGCCAGATTGAAAGCCAAATTCAGCGGCAAAGATTCCTCTCTGCCGGCGGATTTGGCTGATGTGGAACTGGATAAAAGCAACGTTCTGCTTCTGGGACCAACCGGCAGCGGTAAAACTTTGCTGGCGCAGACTCTGGCAAAGATGCTGGATGTCCCCTTTGCCATTACCGATGCGACGACTTTGACTGAAGCCGGTTACGTCGGAGAGGATGTGGAAAATATCCTGCTCCGCCTCTATCAGGCATCCGGCAATGATATTGAACGCACCCAGATCGGTATCATCTATATTGACGAACTGGATAAAATTTCCCGCAAAGGAGAAAATGCCTCCATCACCCGGGATGTTTCCGGGGAAGGGGTGCAGCAGGCTCTGCTCAAGATCCTGGAAGGCACCGTTGCCAATGTTCCGCCGCAAGGCGGCAGAAAGCATCCGAATCAGGAATTTCTGCATATCGACACTTCCAACATTCTCTTTATTTGCGGCGGTGCCTTTGTCGGTCTGGATAAGGTCGTAAAGCGCCGTTTCGGTAAAAAAGTACTTGGTTTCGGTGACAATGCTCCGGTCAATGAGCAGGAAAACAAAGATCTTGGTGAAGATATCGGCAAACTTTTCAACGAGTGCGAACCGGAAGATCTGGTGCATTTCGGCTTGATTCCCGAACTTATCGGCCGTCTGCCGGTGCTTGCCGCACTGGAACCGCTGGACAAAGATGCGCTCATCCGGGTGCTGCAGGAGCCGAAAAATGCTCTGGTCAAGCAGTATCGCCGTTTGATGGCGATGGAGAATGTCGATTTGCAATTTTCCGCAGATGCTCTGGAAGAACTTGCCGACCGTGCCGTTAAACGCGGTACCGGTGCGCGCGGATTGCGTTCATTGATGGAAAAATTGATGCTGGATATAATGTTCCGGGCTCCGTCGAATAAGGGCGGCAGCCGGTGTTTGATCACAGGCGAGGTCGTGCGTGGAGAAGCTCAAGTTGAACTTGAATCCATCTGATCCCGGCGCTGAAGCAACCGTGATCCTCGCGGATGATTCCAAAGGTGAAGATCAGGATAATCTGATATCGACTCTGCCGTTAAAGCCGCAGGATCGGTATAAATTCATCCGCAGTATCGGTTTCGGCGGTATGAAAGGGGTTCTGCTGGTGCATGACCGGGATACCGGACGGGATGTGGCAATGGCGATCATGCCTGATTTCCGGGATCGTCCGGTGCAGGATTTGAACCGTTTTGTCCGCGAAGCCCGGATCACTGCCAAACTTGAACATCCCAATATCGTACCGGTGTATGATATCGGCGTGGATATGTCCGGATCGCCATTTTTTACTATGAAATATTTGCGGGGATATTCGTTGGCGATGGTGCTTAAAAGACTTCATTCCAACGATTCTCTGATGAAAGAAAAATATCCCTTGCCCCGTTTGCTGCAGATGTTTACCCGTATTTGCAATGCTGTGGCGTATGCTCATTCCATGGGTGTGTATCATCTGGATCTGAAACCGGGAAATATCCACTGCGGCGACTACGGCGAAGTTCAGGTGATTGACTGGGGACTTGCCGGAGATATCAATAATCCGGAAGCCATGCAGGTCAAGGGTACTCCGGGGTATATGGCTCCTGAACTGGTTTCCGGCACCGGAAAACCCGGTAAATTGGCAGATATTTATGCGTTGGGCGGCATATTGTACGCCATATTGACATTGGATTCTCCGTTGGCAGGACTGCCGCAGCAGGAGGTGTTGCGGCGGACAGTTGCCGGCAAGATCGTCCCGCCGTCATTTTACAATACCCAGTTGTCTCCGGCGCTGGAAGCGATTTGTCTTAAAGCCATGGCACTTGATCCGGAGGAACGTTATCAGGATGCCATGGATATACGAACGGATATAAATGCTTCTATGGCCGGATATGCGGCAATCGCGGAAAAAGCTTCAGCGGTGCGCAATGTATTGTTATTTTTGCGGCGCAATATTTATCTGGTTATTATCGTTATATTATTGTTGGCGATCGGCGCGCTGTCATTCCTGGCGTGGTATTTGTACAAATTTTTCTGACCGGAGAATAAATTATGCAAAAGGTGGTGGTTCTTGGTGCGAGCGGTTCCATCGGCGGCAGTGCTGCCGATGTTCTGGCTGCCAACCGTGAACTTTATCAGGTCCATACGATAGCGGCAAAAAATAATCTGGATGAATTGCTGCGTCAGACAAAATTGCTTGCTCCGCAAAATGTTATCACCGCTTCACGGGAGAAATTCCCAAAATTGCAGGAGATGATCGGTTCCCGGGCTGTTGTCCGCTGCGGAATGGATGCTATGATCGAAGCGGTCACTGATCCGGAAGTGGATATAGTGCTTTGCGCGATCATCGGTACTGCCGGGATCATGCCGGTGCTGTCGGCACTTGCCGCCGGTAAAAAAGTGGCGCTGGCAAGCAAGGAAGTCCTGGTGCTTGCCGGGGAATTGGTGATGCAGGCTGCCGCCGGGTCCGCCGGGGGACTGGTGCCGGTGGACAGTGAACACTCCGGAGTGTTTCAGTGTCTGGAGGGACGCCGACGGGAAGAGATCCGCAAAGTGTGGCTCACCGCCAGCGGCGGTCCTTTCCGCACCTGGGAAAAAGAGCGTATCGACCACGCTTCATTGAGCGAAGCGCTGGCGCATCCGACCTGGCAGATGGGGCGTAAGATCACCATTGATTCCGCATCTATGATGAATAAGGCTCTGGAATTGGTCGAAGCCCGTTATCTTTTTGACTTGCAGCCGGAACAACTGGATGTGATCATCAATCCGCAATCCATCGTGCATGCGCTGGTGGAGTTGACCGACGGTTCAATGCTTGCGCAAATGTCCGTGCCGGATATGCGTCTGGCGATCGCCTATGGATTGAGTTATCCGGCAAGGCTGGAGAAACCCGGCAGTCATCTGGATCTGGCGGCGATGGCGGAGTTGAAGTTCTTTGCTCCGGACAATAAAAAATTTCCATCCCTGGATTTTGCCAGAGAGGCGATGCGCACCGGTGGCACATTGCCGGCGGTGATGAATGCCGCCAATGAGGTGGCGGTTGAGCGGTTTTGCGCCGGGGAGATCTCCTTTGGCACGATCTGGAAGATCATTGAATCAGTGATGGCTTCCACGACGGCAGAGCCGCAGAAATCTCTCGAACAGATATTTGCCGCTGACCGGGAAGCCCGGATCAAGGCGCATGAATTCCGGGGGTGAATGATGGATGAAACAAGGGAAAAGCATAAGATTTATCTGCTGATCTTTTTTGTGTCATTCGCATTTACTGCCATATTGATGCCGGGTAATTTGCTCTATGATGAGTTCTGGAGTCTGCTCCATTTTGTGCCATTGGATGTATTTCAGATACTTACCGACCTTTCTCTGCCCAATAATCATCCGGTGAATACGCTGCTGTTGAAAATAATGGTGTTTTTCTCCGATGCCGGGATCGTATTGCGTTTGCCGTCACTGCTCTGCGGAGCGGCGATCCCGGTTTTGTGCGGTCAACTGGCATATAAATGGAGTCGGACGAATCACTTTGCCGCATTGATTTCGGCGGCGATATTTGCGGCATTTTCGGCGCCGCTTGCGATTTACAGCGGTTTGGCAAGAGGGTATGCTGTGCAGCTGTTTTTTCTGCTGTTGTGCATCCGGGCAATGAGCGGAGCAAAAGAGAATCCGCGCCGGGCGGCGGTCTGGATGAGTGCCGGGGCGATCGGGACATTCCTTTCAGTGCCGACCGGAGCGTTGTTTTTGCTCCCGGCGGCGGCGGGATTTTTGATTTACACTCCCCCCGAAGTGCGTAAAAATCGGGATATCTGGATCAGCGCCGGAGTGATCGCTGTTGCCGGTGCGCTGTTTTACGGAATCAATTTTTCTGCATTGCAAAGCGGACAGAGCTGGGGAAATAAATTGGATTCAGTTGCCGGATTCGGTGCGTTTCTGGGCAATACACTGCTCTCGTTGACTGTCACTCCGGTATTGCTGGCGGCACTGCCGGTGTTTTTCCGTCCGGTAAAGCGTCTGGCGGCACTGGGGCTGCTTTTTTGTCCTTTGCTGTTGTCGGTATTCACCAACGGCGGACCGGAAAGGTGCTATCTGTTTCTGGCTGCGGCACTGGCAGTTTCCGGAGGGATCGGGGTCGGAGAATTTACTGCCCGCTTCCGGCATGCTTTGATCTGTGCCGTGGTGATAACTGCGATTTTGAGTGCCGGAGGATTTGCATTGCAATTCAATAACTGGCGGCAGGTGGATTACATCCGGGTATTTGATGAATGCCGTCAGGAACTGCCGCCTGAAGTGCTGCCGGTATTGCGTTCCACCGCCGGATTTCCGGTTTTGTGCGGGATCAGTCCGCAGGAATTGACCGACTTCAATATGCAGATATCCGGAGGGAATTTCAAAAAAATCGCTGTTTTTGAGTGCGCAAACGGCGTGTTCAACGGATTGGATGCCAACATGTCTGAAAATCTCATGCATTTTGACGGTGTCAATGGAGAGGCGGCACTGGCAGGAGGTTTGCCATGCCGGATATATGAGGTGCATCCAGTGGAATCGGCTGCTGCCGGCGAGTGTATGCTGATCATCTGCCCATCCGGATATCCGGATGTCCCGGAACTGCTTGATAAACACGGGCAGGTGTTGTATCTTAATGCGTGGTTGACCAAAACGGGAAAGATGGCTCTTTTCAAATGTGAAACAGCATTGCCGGAACTGCCCGGCAGTGTGCAGATTTACCGGATCGGAGGATGCAAATGAAAAAAATCTGGATGATAATTTTTCTTGCCGGAGCATTTGCGGTGATCAAACCGGCAGCGGCACTTGATCCGGCAACGATGACCGCCGCTGCTCCAAAAGCTCTGGAATTGGCGGCGATATGGAGCCCGCATACGATCAAAACGCTTCAATCCTGCGGGACCGGGATGATGAATATCGGCAAATCGGCATTTTCCATTTTTCTGCTGCCGGTAGGGATTTTGCAGTGTACGCTGGGGTTGCCTTTCGGCATGTTCAGTGACGGAGTGGATAATTGTGTAAAAGGCGGGATCGCCCCGTTTGAATTGACCTATCAGGTGATTTTATTGCCGATAAGGATTTTCAGTTTGGGGACAGTACATTAAATGGTGCGATATTTTGTACTTCCGGGCTTGAATATTTGCTCTGATGGGATTATATTTTCCGGGTATTACAATATTTAAAAACACAGGAGCATTCAAAAGAGATGTTTCGCAAAAGAAATGTAGTTTGCGCTATTGAATTCGGCACCTCCAAGATCTGTGTTCTGCTCGGAGAAGTCGGCAGCCGCGGTGAAGTCGCCAATATTATCGGCATGGGTTCGGAATATTGCCCCGGAGCGGTTATCAAGGGCGAAATCGCGGATATGGATCGCGCCACAGAAGCTTTGAGCAAGGCTCTGGAAAGAGCCGACCGTATTTCCGGTGGTGAGCTGGTAAATTGTCCGCTTCTGACCGTGCTGGTTTCCGGATGCGGTATCGAATCCCGCCAATCCAAAGGTATTGTTACGGTGAAAAATGCCAACGGTGTCATCACTGAAGCGGAAAAGAACGAAGCCAATGAAAATGCCAAAGTGTTTGCGCTTGGCAGCGGCAGGGAGATCATCAATACCTCGACTTCATATTATCTGGTCGATAACCGCCGGGTCAGCAATCCGCTTCACCAGTCCGGCCGCCAGCTTGAAGCCTGGGTGCATGTCATCCATGCACTCTCCAGCCGGATCGAAAATTACCGGACTGTGATCGCCAATGCCGGAGTGGAAAATGTCAATATCGAACCGGTATTTGCCCCCCTTGCTGCCGGATTCGGGATCGTCAGCGAATTGGAGAAGGAAAACGGTTCGCTGCTGATCGACCTCGGTGCCGGAACTACCGAATATCTGGTGCATTTTGACCGGGGCATCTACGCATCCGGGATCGTGCAGCTGGGGTGGGAGCATGTGGCAAATGATTTGTCCATCGGCTTGAAACTTCACATTGATTCCTGCCGGAGACTGTTGGAGAGCGGGCAGTTGGAAAATGCCATCAAAGAAAAACAGCAGGAGTTGGAATTTACCGGTTCCGGCGGCAAAAAGCGGAAAATTCCACTTTCAGCATTTGAGATGATCGTCGATGCCAGGTTGCGGGAGATATTTGAGATTGTCCGCCGTCAGCTCAAAGAAAAAGAGGCTCCCAGTGCTTTGGGGGCAGGCGGGATACTCACCGGCGGTGGAGCATATTATTTCCGCAGCCGTGAACTTTTCAGTGATATTTTTGATTTGAATTGCCGTGTCGGTCTGCCGTCGGATGCCGCCGGAGTGGAGTTGGATTCTCCCCGGTTCAGTGCGATTTGGGGAGCGTTGAAAGTTGCGGCGTATTTCTATCATGCCTTCGGCATTGCTCCGGAGAGCGGTTTCAACAAACTGATTACCAAAGTCAGCCGGTTCCTCGGCAAGGGAGAGTGAAATAATGAGCGAAAAGAAAATTACGGTCATGGCTCTCGGCGGAGCAGGATGCCGGATACTCGGAGAGTTGAATACCGGGGAATTTCCGGATAATTTCCGTTTTCTTGCGGTGGACAGCGATATCGACAGTCTGCAGTCATCCGGATTGCCGGAATCGCACTGGGTACAGGCCGGGCAGCAGTTCCGTTCCGGCAGAGGATGCGGAGGGAATGTCATCGCCGGACAGCAGGCATTGGCAAATGAGCGCAAATCCTTGCGCCGGGTGCTTGAAAATACGGATGTATTGACGGTTGTCGCCGGTTTGGGCGGCGGGATAGCCACCGGCGGTTTGCCGGTGGTATTGAGTGTGGCGGCAAGTTTGCATATTACCACCGCGGTACTGGTCACACTGCCGTTTTCCATGGAAGGTTTCCGCCGCCGTCAGCAGGCGGATGAAAAAATCAAAAGTGATATTCTGCCGATGGCGGATGCGGTGATCGCACTGCCGAATGATCTGCTTTTTTCCACTCTTGAGGCAGAAACGGCATTTACCGATGCGCTGAAAGTTTCCGATTTGGAACTTTCCCGGACACTGCTGGCTTTGGCGGCGATCATGGGCGGGGCGAATCTTTTCAATGCCGATTTCGCTTCTTTTACCGGGATCATGAAACGGCGGCATACGCTGTGTGCATTGGGTACAGCATTGGTCGATGCCGGAGATGATTCTGCGGAAAAACTTATGGAAAAGATGCTTACTTCGCCTCTGCTCGGCGGTCCGGATACATTGGATAATGCTGATGCGGTAGCGTTTTCATTGCTCGGCGGTCCGGAACTCTCTCTGGGCAGCGCGCGGGCAGTATTGGATCTCTGTTCGCGGCAGATCAATCCGGATTTTGAAAAAGTGGTACTTATGGGGGCGGCGACCGCTGAACAATTTGCCGGCAAACTGCAGTTGACTGCACTGGCGGTCCGGTATCTGGATCATCCGGCACCGGCGGTAAATGCATCTAAAAAACCGACGTTTCACCGGGACAGCAGCCACCGCTATGCTTCAGACGGTGATTTGCAGATGGATCTGCCGAATTTGATCGTCGAGGAAAAAGGAATCATGGAAAATACTGCTCCGGTAATGCTTGACGGCGAAGATCTGGATGTGCCAACGTTCCGCCGTCGTGGGATCGTTATTGATACGGGCAAATAAAAAACGGCGGACGGAGATTGGTGGAGAAGTTGTAAAAAATTGATTTTCAGAGATTGACACCGGTGGATAATGGTGCTATATTTGATTCAGCTATGAGATTTTTATCATCGGGAAGTGATGAAAATTAAAAAAAATGAAAAATTTTTCAAGACAACAAAATAATTAGGTATTCCGTACCGTTAAATGGTTGGAAGCACTTGAGAGTGGTGCTTGTCAGAAACTTAACATGAAAGGATCAAGTTATGAAAAAGACAGCAAAAGTAATGATGGTTGCCGCTGCGGCATTCATGGGTACGGCAGTATTTGCCGGTCCGCATCATCGTCATCACAAAAGAAATGAGGGGTTGGCTCTGGCTGCAGGTATTGTGCATCTGGTCAAAGAGGTGGTCGCACCGACTCCGGTCGTGGTTACTCCTCCTCCTGCAGTAGTTGCTCCGGCTCCGGTCGTGGTTACTCCTCCTCCTGCAGTAGTTGCCCCGGCTCCTGCAGTAGTTGCCCCGGCTCCTACTGCAGGAGCC
>SUWL01000007.1 GCA_015061495.1 Lentisphaerota bacterium | reverse complement strand
CTGTCATCCAAAAGTATCCCGCTTTTCTTGAAAAGGGAAGTGGGGTTTGGGGAGAGGGGAAAAACCTCTTTTCCCGCCCGCTCGGCGGGTTGCGAAAAAACTCGCCCTTCCGTCTTCGTTTCACTACACCGTGACGAGTCGCTTCGCTGGGGCGCGGATATACCATCACAAAGAAGTCCGCTTTTTTTGAAAGAGAAAGGGGGCGCGGGGGAAAGGGAAAACTTTTTTTCTCGTGAAAAAAAGTTTTCCTTGTCCCCCGCACACTCCCATTTCACTTTAATAGAATTGCTGGTAGTCATTGCGATCATAGCGATATTGGCGGCGATTCTGCTGCCGGCGCTCAATTCCGCCCGGGAACGGGGCAGAAGTGCCAGTTGTATCAGCAATGTCAAACAGCTGTACAATATCAATATCATGTACGCTGATGCCTACGACGGAAGCGGAGTACCGTGGCAGATCAAATACAGCAGCGACATCACCTGGACGGAGATGTTCGTCAACACCGGCATGATGGGAAAACATGACAAATACATGTTCTGTCCCTCCGGAAGATTCAAATACGGCGAAGCCGATGTCAACAACCATCGCATGTACGACTCCTATGCCATCCACCGGGGCAATGACGGACTGAATATGAATTTCATGCGCCGCAAGAAACAGCCGACCTATGAAAAAACTTACGGCAGACACGGGGTCCACGATGACCGGATCCCTGCCAGTAAAATGACCATCTTTATGGATGGTGCCGCGTTGAAAGACGGCATTGCCAAAGACACCTATGCGGTATTGCGTTTCGGCGGTTCCAATCCCCTGCCGTTTATCCGGCACAACAACGCCTGCAACGTATCATTCTTTGACGGTCATGCTGAAACTGCCAGTCCGGAAAAGTTGTACGAACTCATGTTCCGCGGCTGGTATCTGCTCGACAACACGGTTAAAACCCACAGCCACTCTGACGTAGACCTTTACCCCTCTTCTCTGTAAAAAAAATGAATAGATCACTTTGCTTATTTGCCATTTCAACGCTTCTTACCGCCGGTGCCGGAACAGTACTGACCGATGCCGACTGGAACACACTGGATGTACCGTCCCGCAAAGATCTGCGCTGGCAGCAGCTTGCGCCCGGCGACGGGGGAACTTCCTGGTATCTGCGCATCCATCCTGCCGATGATCAGTGCATGGTGCAGTCCTGCGACATGCAGGCAAGTTACA
Organism: Lentisphaerota bacterium; assembly: GCA_015061495.1. Taxonomy (GTDB): domain Bacteria; phylum Verrucomicrobiota; class Lentisphaeria; order Victivallales; family Victivallaceae; genus UBA1784. The sequence goes on along the minus strand of SUWL01000007.1, from coordinate 58,869 downwards.
TCACCCATGACGGCAGCAAAAGTTACGCATCCACCAATGATCCGGATTGGGGATTTCCCCGGATGCACTATATCAGTGCGGTGGATTTCTGCATCGACCACCCCGACACCGGTTTTGCCGGGTGCGAAAGCAACGGTATTTTCAAAACTTCCGACCGGGGCAGAACGTGGGAAAGAGTTTCCACGGAACAGATCGAGAATATTTTTGGCGGCAAGTTCAAAAAAGTTCCCATCAGCGCCCTCTGCGTCCATCCGGCAAACCCCAATGAAGTATGGGCTGGCACCGGTTTCCCGAGGCGGCTGGAAATCCGGGGCAAACGGCGGCTGCCGCAAGGTTTGATCGTCACCCGGGACGGCGGTAAAAACTGGGAACATCTGCCCGATGCCTTTCCCAAAGGGGAAATGGCTCTGCATATATTGATGTTCAAAGAACTGCCCGGTCACATCTTTGTGGTCACGGACGGCGGCATCCACCTGTCCACCGATGACGGCAGGACTTTTGCCCCCATGATGGAGGGACTGCCGGCAAATATGGTATTCTGCGATATGGACGGCATGATCGATCCGGCAAGCGGACAACTGACTCTCGTCTGCGCCATGGAATCCAGTTACCGCAAAATCAACGGCAAATACCATTCATCCGGCGGCGTCTGGAAGTGCGAATATCCCGGCGGCATCTGGCAGGAGATCACCGGCAACCTCCGGTTCCCGACCGGACTGATGGCGGATCTGCCGGATTTCAAATCCGGACTGGCATCCTCCCCCTATGGGCTGATCGCCGTCAAGACCGCATTTGAGAACTTTATGGCACAACCGGCAAATCAGCAGCTCTACCGCCAGGATGTGCTGGATTACCGCAAAGATCCGGCGCCATTCCACCGCAAATGGAGCAAGGTGCGCAACAGCAAAGAGATCAGCAAAATTGCCGATGAAGTGCGCCGCACTGCCGTTGATATCCTGCCGGATTTCCACACAGTCCGGATCGATCCGCGCGATCCGCGAACCGTCTACGTCTCCATTTTCAACACCTGGGTGCCGTACGGAGTGTGGAAAACCACCGATGGCGGCAAAAACTGGTTCTGCATCACCCGGGGCGCGCAAGCGTGGAAAAATCCCGCCTGGCAGCAGTATGTCCCCAAAGATTCCCCGCTGCTCAACATCAAACAGGCGTGGACGACCCGTCACCCGATGAATTACGGCACGCCCAAACTTTCTTTCGGCTACTGGGATATCCGCAAATTCGACCTTTCCCGTTCCAATCCGGAACTGCTCTATTTTCACAGCCACCGGGTAACTTACCGTTCCACGGACGGCGGCAGGACCTGGCAGGATGCCTCCAATGCCATTATCGACCCCGCCCGGGAGCGTTTCCGGGGATTGGGCAACAGCAACATGTGTGTTTTTGATCTGGAAATCAACCGCAAACAACCGGCAAAGATCCTCTTCTGGATGGCGGATTGCGGTTTGAAGATCAGCGAAGACGGCGGCAAAACCTTCCTCGGTCTGCCGCACATCATGGCCGGCAGCAACCAGTGGGTGCTGGCAGCGGCATTCGATCCGGATGATCCGGAACGCTTCTATGCGGTATTCAACTGCCGCGACTGGCTGGTCGGCGGCTTGAGAGGTCAATACTTTATCGAAAGCCGCGACTTCGGCAAAAGTTTCGTCAATATGCACGTCGATGCGGACGGTACGGCAAAAATGCCGCCGGTCCAAAAGATGTTCACGACCAATATCGCCAATCTGCTGGTCGATCCGGCATCACCGGCAAACAACCGCCGCTTCCTTGCCACCCATACGGAAGTTGAGCGTTACGGAGTATTTTCCGTTTATCTGCTTGCCGGCAGCAAACCCGGCGTGGGCATCATCGAATCCACCGACCACGGCAAAACCTGGCACCCCTGCAACACCGGTCTGGGAAGTGCGTTGAATATCGTGGATCTGGTTCCGGCACCGGGAAGCGGTTTTCAGAAAATCTATGCTGCGTCTGCAGTCAATCCCCGCAGTAAATTCACCGGCGGTCTGTTCGTAAGTACCGACCGGGGCAAAACCTGGCAGCCGATCCCCTGTCCGCTGTCAAGTGTTTCGCAGGTCGTTCCCGTAACTGACGGCAGGATTTTCATTGCCGGCGGCAGCCGGGTAAGCAGCGGCGGAGTATTCGTTTCATCCGATGGCGGCAAAAGTTGGAAAAAACTGCTGTCCGCTCCGCAGGTATCCACATTGGCGGTCAATCCGGTAAATCCGGATATCATCTACTGTACGGTTGAACGCAATGCCGCTTTGCAGATCAAATCTCCGGGCGTCTGGCGTTCAGCTGACGGCGGCAAAAGCTGGGATCGGGTCAACAGCGGGATGGCGGGATCGGCATCGGGTTTCACCCGGCTGAAATGGCACCCGGCAGATCCGGCGGTGCTTTTTGCCGGAACTTACGGCTGCGGTTATTACCAATTGACTGATCCGGATATAAAACAGTGAGGTTCTGATTATGAGAGAATTGAAGTTAAAAAGCGATCTTCTGATCGTCGGCGGCGGATTATCCGGTGTCTGTGCGGCACTTGCCGCCGCCAGAAACGGCATAAAAGTCACTCTGATGCATGACCGTCCGGTGCTGGGCGGTAATGCTTCCAGTGAGATCCGCATGTGGATCTGCGGAGCAAGGGGCGATGACCGCCGGGAGAGCGGCATCGTTGAAGAGATCCTGCTGGACAATCTTTACCGCAACCCGGAACGCAACTACTCCGTCTGGGACAGCGTGATGTATTCGCTGGTCAAAAAAGAGAGCAATATCACCCTTTTGCTCAACACCGTCTGCACGGAAGTTGCCATGGATGGAGAAAAAATCGCTTCCGCACGGGGTTATCAGTCCCCGTCCCAAACCTGGTACACGGTTGAAGCGGACTACTTCGCCGACTGTTCCGGGGACAGTATTTTAGGAGTACTTGCCAAAGCGGAACTGCGTTACGGCAGAGAGGAACGGCAGGAATTCAACGAATCCATCGCTCCGGAAACCGGCGATAAAAAGACCATGGGAATGAGTTGCCTTTTCCAATGCCGGGAAACCGATGAGCCGCATGACTTTATCGCCCCGGAATGGGCGTACCGTTATCAGGATGAGTCGGAGTTCAACTTCCGGGATTGCGAACTGGTCGGCTTGCAGAACTTCTGGTGGATCGAAGTCGGCGGCAGTGCCGATGCCCTGCACGATGTGGATGAGAGCCGGGATGAACTGCTGAAAATCGCTTTCGGCATCTGGGATTTCCTGAAAAATTCCCCCAAAAACCGCGAACGTTACCGCAACTGGACTTTGGAATGGGTCGGCTTCCTCCCCGGCAAACGGGAGAGTTACCGCTATGTGGGCGACCACATCATGAATCAGAATGATGTCGCCGCCGGCGGCAAATTCGACGATATCATCGCTTACGGCGGCTGGCCCATGGACGATCACCACCCCGACGGCTTCTACTATCCCGGCGAACCGACGATCTTTCATCCGGCGCCCTCGCCATTCGGCATACCTTACCGGTCACTCTACTCGCGCAACATCAGCAATCTTTTCTGTGCGGGCAGAAACATCAGTGTCACCCATTCGGCATTGAGTTCCACCCGGGTGATGGCGACCTGCGGTACGCTGGGTCAGGCGGCGGGAACGGCGTGTGCCATTGCGGTAAAAAATCACTGTTCTCCCCGGGAAGTCGGTCAGAAACATCTTGACGAACTGCAAAATACACTGATGCGCGATGACATCTGGCTGCCGGGTAAACGTTTTGCCGCCAACGGACTTACCGCTTCCGCGGAAATCAGTTGTGAAGGTTTGCGCGGCGGACTTAACCGGGTCATCGACGGGGTCGATGAATCATTCACCGCCCGGATCGGTTCTCAAGCGGAATACCGCTGGACTGCACCGGTAAAGATCCGTAATTGCCGCTTTATTTTTGACAGTGATCTTAACCGCAAAGAGAAAAATATCGCGGTACTGCACTGGAAAAAAATGCCGTTGCTCACCACACCTGCCACACTGGTCAAACGCTTCAAAATCGAAGCACTTACTGATGGCAAATGGGTGGATGCCGGAGAATTTTTCAACCCCGGTCAGCGTCTGGTGAATATCCCGCTGGATATCACCTGTTCGGCATTGAGATTCACCGTACTGGAAACTTACGGTAATGAAACGGTCAAAATTTTCGCCTGGACAGTAGCATAAGGAGTAAAAAAAATGAACAGATATATATGTATGCTCCTGGTGGTTTTCGCCGGGTTGGCGCTCCGTGCCGAAGTGCTGATCGACAGCGTTTTTACTAAAAATACCGCCAACTGGTATGCGCTGAAAAATTTCGGCACTGCCAAAACGGAAAACGGCATGCTGAAACTGCTTCCCGGAGCAAAAAATGAGTTGCGCCTTGCCAACTGGAAGCGTATCTCTCCGGCGGAGTGCGCCGGAAAAACTATCAAAATCACTGCCGTTGCCAAAGGTAAAGGAACACTTAACGGCGCCTTTGTCCTGACCGTCAAGTCCGTTTCCGGCGGGAGATCCTACCCCCGTTTCGCCGGTGAAGCGGTCGTGCTGGGCAATGATTTTGTCACCGTGGAACACTCGCTGGATTTGAGCAAACATCTGCCCATCTCCCTCGAACCGCGGCTGGAACTCAAAGGTTCCGGAGCGCAGGCAGAAGTAAAAAGTATCAAGGTGGAAGTATTCACCGTGGAAGGAGCCAAACTGATCCCGGAATCCTCCTACACCGCCTACCCCGCCGGAAGTTCCGGAAATATCACGCTCAAACTCCAGACCAATGCCGGTGCGCAGCTGCAGCTGCTGGTCAACGATTCGGCGACTCCGGTCAAAGCGGACAGCAGCGGCAATGCCGTACTGAATCTGGCAAAAAACAGCGGGATCACCGGATACACCATCGCCGGCAAAGGTATTTCCTGCCGGATATTCACTGAAGCGGTCGCTCCGGCGGAGTTTGCCGCGCTCAATTCAGCAGCGGCCAAAAGTTCGCTTACCGCTCCGGCAAAAGTTCTGATCCTCGGCGACAGTCTTTCCGACTTTGAACGGGGCAGAAACTATGTCGATCAGATGAGTTTTTATCTCAATGCCAACCGCAAAGACCGGGTGAATTTCTACAATTTCGGCATCGGCGGAGATGATATCAAACGGGTGACCCGCCGTCTGAATCACCACTTTGACCCCAAATCTGCCGATGAATATTTTCAGAAACGGTATGCGGATATTTCCAAAGTAAAATACACCCACATCATCGTTTTTCTCGGTCAAAACGACACCAAAGCCAGTTCAAAAAGCGGTTATAAAACCACCTTTGTCCCCACGGAAAAGTGGCAGGAGCATTATGCCAGACTGCTCGCGTTGCTGAAAAAACAGTTTCCGCAGGCACAGATCATCCTCTGTTCCCCCATCCACACCAATTCCGCCCGGCAGGAGGTCATTGCCGCCGCAATACTCAAGCGCAAGGACAACGTCTGGAAATTCGGCATTGAAGAACACATGGAAAAGTACGCCGCCACGGTCAAAGCTGCCGCAGCAGCAGCCGGAGCAAAGTACATCGATCTTTATACCCCAAGCAAAAATCATCCGCAACTCAAAGATCTCTTCGTTTCTGACGGCGTACACCTCTCGCCCGCCGGAGAACGCTTCACCGCACTGCAGATATTGCAGCACCTCTGAAACGGCATCCTGACAGCATGCAAACGATCAACTGCTTATTTGGCAGTTGACAAATCGTCTTTTTGGTGCTGTATTTTTCAAGATGCAGGGAGCAAATATATTATTCTGAATTATCCGCTCTGTTCCCGGGGAAGGTTTCGCCTTCCATAATCCCCCGTTTAAATCGGGAACAGAGCCCTTTTTACCCGTTAATGGCAGGTTAACACCTGCCATTTTTGCTTTTCAATTTCCGGTTTTTCAGCCGTAAACTCTTGCAAAAATCCCCCTCCGGCTATATAATATTGATATTACATGGGGATTTTATCTGATGAATTATTTTTCGGAAATAAAACTTGACCGCACCTCACCGCTGCCGCTCTTTTATCAGTTGGCAGAGGAGCTGCGCCGGATCATTGAATCCGCACCGGCAGATTTCAAACTGCCTTCGGAAAGAAAAATTTCCGAGATGCTCCATGTTGACCGTTCCACGGTGACCAAAGCATTTGCCCGCTTGCACGAATCCGGTCTGATCACCCGCCAAACGCCAAAGATCTGGCAGGTCTGTGCCATCGGCAAGGAGCGGCAGATTTCAGCGCCGCCCTGCATCGGCATCGTGATACCGGATAAATTCGCCCGGATCGACAAGGATAATTACCTCATCATCGCGGAATACTTCAAAGGGTTCTTTGATGCCGCCAATGAAAAAAATATTTCCATTGCCATGTTTCAGCTGCCGGATGCCAACAGCCGCAGTGCCGGAAATGCCGGATTCATCCGGAATCTTGCCCGGCAGGTAATCGGGATCATCCATTTGGGCGACCGGATATTAAGTCTGGATTCACCGCTTCAGCAACTCATGAAAAACAAAGAACTGCCGCAAGTACTCATCTCTGCGGAAACCCAGTATGACCACATTCTGCAAGTAATCCCCGATGAACTTCCCGGTGCAAAGAAACTGGAACAGCGGTTAAGGACGTTGAATATCCGCAAAATCGGGGTGATCACCCACTTTGATTCGCTGATCCCTCCGAAAGTAAATCCCTACGCTGCCTATTCCAGTTTCAAGCGGGACAGCTTTTTATGGGATTTTTTCCGCAGCCGGAATTTTATCTGTGATGATAAATGGAATATCTTCAAGTGTGACAGTTACCCGGCGGTACTGGAAAATATCCGCAATAAAAAAGCCGCCGGTTCCCTGCCGCAATTATTCTGCTGTCACAATGATATCATTGCCGCATGGGTCATTCAGGCGTGCGGCGAATTGAATATCGATATCCCCGGTAATTTATCAGTAGTCGGATTCAACGGCATGCCTCTGCCCGAATACAACGGACTGGCGACCATCCAACATCCGTTTTACGGCATCGGTCACGCCGCCGTATGCGAATTGCTGGAACGTCACCGCAACCCCCGGCATACCTCCGGCAATGTGGTGAAAATCGCCACCGGCTTTATTGATGGAAAAACTCTCGGTAAACCATATCATAACTAATAAAAACAGGAGGAATTTTTTATGAAACATTTTGTAAGACAACATTCATCTGCCACAAGGCAGATGAAGCCCATGGGCTTCACCCTGATCGAACTGCTCGTAAGCACTGTTATCTCATCATGGCATTTTTTTGCACAAAAAAGTGCGGTTGCAACTCAACAAAGAATTCCGCTTTTCTTGAAAAAGGCAGTGGGGTTTGGGGAGAGGGGAAAAACCTCTTTTCCCGTGAAAAGAAGTTTTTCCCCTCTTCCCAAGAGCGCATTCACTCTGATCGAGCTGCTGGTCGTTATCGCGATCATCGCCATTCTGGCGGCAATTTTACTGCCCGCCCTCAACAAAGCGCGCAAAAGCGGTCTGGATGCTTCATGCAAAAGCAATTTGAAGCAGGTTATTTCCGCCGCATTGATGTATGTGGATGACAATGACGGATTTTTTATCTACAACACCACCAACTTCCCGACTCACGGCAAAAGTTCCAACTGCCGCAGCTGGGGACAGCAGTACAACAACTCCATCGCCGAACAATATTTCCCGGATAAATACTCCGTGGTCTGCCCCGATGGCAAACAGCCGAACTGGAATGACAGCAACGACTGGGCTTACCGCAGTTACGGAGTTTTCCGCGGCCATGTCGGACGGCATATGAAATTTACCACCCGTACTCCGACAGCGGATCAAACTGGTGTTTACGACAGCTGCAAATACCTTCATCTTCCCAGAAAACTCTCTCACTCCCAACTCTACATGTTTACCGACTCCAGACAGGATGGAAACAAGCAGCAGTATGTGGTATATATTACCAGCGGCAAAGCCCAGATGGTTCACCGTCACAGCGGCAAAGCCAATATCGCCTGGGGTGATGGACACGTGGAACCGAAATCCGCTTTTGAATTGGATGAAATGCTTACCGGTATCCTCGGAGAAGTACCCAACAGCGGCAAGGGAGTGTTTTATTATCCCAGCGATGATTACGTCGGCACAAGCGGCATTCAGACCCGGTAACCGGCAGAAAATATAAGGAAAATAATATTTATGTTGAAAAAATCTTTGCTTTTCCTGCTGGCTTTTGCCGCAGGCACACTCTGGGCAGTGGAGTACAAAGATACCCCCAAAGAGCTGATCGTCACCGTTGACGGTCACACCTTTGCCATCAATAAGAAAACCGCTCCGTCATGGGGCAGCAATTATACGCTGACCATCGACAACAGCAAAGATCTACGCCTTTCCGCTTACGCCGGGATCGCCGATCCGGCATTCGGCGGCAAAGGTATCGGACAAATGGTATCTTCCAAAACCGCCCCCAGCGTGACCATTTTTAAAGAGGATAAAAATTCCCTCACCGTCCGCGCTGAATATGCCATCACTCAAGTCGGCAAAAAGAATCCGGATTATACCGGCATCAAAATGGTCTGGTATTACACCTTTACCGACGGCATCCCCGGTACTGCCGTAAATATCCGTATTCTGGCACGGGATCGCGGCGCATCCGTGACCGCTCTCAATGCCAATTTCGGCAGTAAATTCACCCATTACACCGGCAAAGACGGCAAACGCATCGAATATCCCGCCAAAAGCTGGAGCAGTATCCCCGGCGGATTCGTCGTCGCCGAAAAGGGTGATATTAAAATTGCCGTTTCCGCAAAAACCCGCAATCCGAGCAGAGGCTTCGCCTGGGTCAACAGCAGAAAATCCACCATTGATCTTGACCAATTCACCGAAACCCGCGGCTATATCGGTTTCGTCAAAGACGATGCCGATGTGAAAAAACTGCAGGATTTTTTCAACTCCGTCGCGATCCCCGCCGAAGCGAAAAAAGTTGTTCCCGCCGGAACGATCGACTTCCGGGAAAGCAATACCGCCGCCATTGTCACCCTCGACGGTCACACCTTTGCCATCAATAAAAAAACCGAACCCGAATGGGGACGGCAATATTCCCTGACCATTGACGGCAATAAAAATCTGCGCCTGACCACCAATACCGGCATCGAAGATGAGATCTTTACCCCCAACGGGATCGGACAACTCATCCCCTCCGGAACTCCGGTCAAAGTTTCCGTCGTTGAAAAAACCTCCCGCACCCTCACCGTCCGCGCCGAATACGGCATCTGCCGGGTCGGTAAAAAAGAACCGGATTTCGCCGGTGCAAAAATGGTCTACTACTACTCCTTTACCGCCGGAGTTCCCGGAGTGGCAGTCAATATCCGGCTGGTGGCAACCGACCGCAACGTCACTGTCCGCGCCCTCAACAGCAATTTCGGGGCAAACTTCACCCACTACACCAACGCCGCCGGTAAACGTATCGCCTATCCCAATGAAAAATGGAGTTCCATCCGCAGTGAATACGTCATTGCCGAGCAGAAAGATATCAAAATCGCGCTCAATGTAAAAACCCACATTCCCGCTAAAGGATTTTCCTGGGTCGGCCCTGCCAACCAGTGGCGCAAAATCCTCATCAAACCCGGAGAATTCGTGGAATCACGCGGCTTCATCGGTTTCGTGAACGACAAAAATGATGTCGAAAAACTGAAAAACTTTTTCAACAGCATCCAGATCCCCGAAGAAAAACAGAAATCCAATTCCCAAAATGAGATGGTCGCTTCTCCCGTGACCGCCGGTAAAGACGGCTGGCCGGTCAAATGGCCCGCTCCGTCAGTCGTCCGCAAAGGTTCCGGGTGGGTGCGCCCGGATACCACCGACACCTGGGGCGGGGATGACAACCTCTCATTCAATGCGGCATTCGGCTTTGACCCCAACTATTTCTACATCCGCGCCGATGTCACCGACAGTTTTTTCCGCCAGACCGGAACAGCCGACAAAATCTGGGCAGGCGACTGCATGCAGGTCGCTTTTGACCCGCTCAATGAAAAAACCGTCAGCAAAAATCTGATCCTGCTGGGTTTCACCGTCACCGAAAAACCCTCTTCATGGTGCTGGGATCACCCGGATAAAAAATATACCGCAACCGATGTTTCCAAATACTGCAAGATCCGCGGTACTCACCGCAAAGGCGGATATGTCTACGAAGTCGCCATCCCGTGGGAAATGCTCAAACCCTTTTCAGTCGACCGGGCAAAAATGGGTTTCAACATCGTCATGCTGGATGATGACGGCGTGGGCCCCCGCCACTGGATGGGGATCACCGACGGTATCGCCGGCGGCAAAAACCCCGCACTTTACCAGCCGCTTTACTTCACCAATCCCGAAAAAGTCCTCCTCGCCGGGATGAAAGACCCCACCCCGCTGCTGCGGATGGATTCCGATACCACCGTCGGCGAAGAACCGCTGAATTTCTCCGTTGCCCAGATGCTCCCGGAAAAACTCGCCGGAGCGACCCTGACCGTAACCGCCGGTAAAAAGGTCTGGAAAGAAAAACTTAACGTCGGATTCAACTCTTTCCAATACACCATTGCCCCCAAAGAGCTGGTTGCCGGTAAACTGGATATCTCCGCCGTGATTTCCGGTAAAGACGGTAAAGAACTTTACCGCATCACCAAATCCACCCGCATTGTCACCCGCGCCGGAGTTGAAGAACTCTGCAAAGAGACCGAAGCTGCCGCCGACAAACTTAAAGCCGCTGTCAAAAAACTGGAAAAACACGGCAAAAATACCGCTTACTTCACCAACCGCCTCGCCCTTGCCGATTACTTCATCCGGATGGTGCGGCTGGACAACAGCAAAGATGTGATCTTCCGCGCGCCCGCCACCCGGGTCAAAAAACAGATGACCCCGGTCACCCCGGAATACCGCCGCTGGATCTACCGCCGCAGTGTCCGCAACTTGAACTACTGTATCGAAATGCTCAATAACGGCGTCACCGAAGCCGATGCGATCCTCGCCGGTAAAGCCCCCGACCGCAAAGTCGCTCCCATGCCCATCGCCGCAAAAATGGAGATCAAAAACGGCGGATTCACCCTCAACGGCAAAGAGATGTTCTTCCTCGGTCCGAATACCTGGCAGATCCACTACACACAGTTGAAAGATATCGCCGGTGCCGGAATGAACCTCTTTGACGTTACCGGACTTGGCAGACGCAACACCACCGTGCCCATCACCCCCGTGGATGAAGAGTACGTCCATGAAAAACTTGACAACCGCTTCAACCCCAATGTGCTGTTGAAAAGCCGGGATATGGGTCTTTACTTCTTTGCCCGTCAATTCGCAGGATGCAGTTATGTCCAGAACCTGGACACCCCGGATCACTACAAAAAAACCGCCGCTTCCGATCACGAAGTCTGGCGTTTTGAAGCCGATCAGCCGCACCTGATCTACCTCATCAGCCATCTGGAATCATTCACTCATGAGAAAAACATGCCCCGGTTTGAGAAAAATATGGCTGCCCATCTGGAGAAAAAATATACCACCGTCGATGCCGCAAATAAAGTTCTTGGCACCAGCTACCGATCTTTCAGCGACTTCAAAGAGAGCGACCGTGCCAATCCGGCGGTGCGTTATGAAATATTCCTCTTTGAGAAAGAAGCTAACTTCAAAGCTCTGAAAGAAAGCAACAAAATGAAACGGGAGTTCTGGAAACAACCCACCACCACCCATATTTCCACCAGCCACTGGACGGCATGGGATACGCTGCGCAACTGCGCCGACTTTGAAGCTCTTTACGAAGAGTGCGATATCGCCGGATACGATGCCGGTGTCCGTCTGGAAAGCCGCTATTACGCCGCCAGCTGGGAAGCGGTGATGATGCTCTGTGACTTCTCCCGTTCACTTTTCCCGGAAAAACCGGTCACCAACAACGAAACCCACAACTTCCCCATCAACTGCTCCTATGACGTGGATAAACAATTTATCTATACCGCCCAGATATCCGAAATGCTCCACGGCAGAAACGCCGGGGTCATGTGGAAGTGGGAAAAGGATTTCCACGATCCCTGGGGCAGTTATGCATTCACCCGCGCCGACAGTTTCCACAGTGCCAGTATCGCCGCACTGGATGCCCGCCGTCTGGCGGATGAGATCGCCGCATTCCGCAGGGAAAAACGGCAGTTCGGTATCTTCTACAGTCTGCCCTCATTCTGCGATGTCAATAACTATAAAAAGATCAATGATCTCTATCAGGGCAGCTACTTTCACGGTATCGCCCCGGGATTCATCACCGAAAAAACTTTGCTGCAAGGCAAATTCGCCGATTATAAAGTCATCCTCGTCCCCGATGCCAGACGGGTGTCTGATGAAGTGTTCGCCGCGCTGATGAAACGCGCTGAACAGGGGGTCAAAGTGATCCGCTTCGGGGAAAAATCCCTCACCATGGATGAGTACGGCCACGTCAAATCCGACCGTGTCAAAGCCCTCGCAAAGCTGCCGCTTTTCAAAATTTCCGACCCGCAAAGCTACTTCCCGATCCTGGCAAAAATCTTTGCCGATAACGGCATCAAAGCCGCATGCGATGTCACCGGCACGGACGGCAAAAAACTCTGGGCTCTGGAATACCGCTCCACCGCCGACGGCAAACTGCTCTACGTGATCAACTGGAATAAGCAGCCGTTGACAGTCAAACTGCCAAAAGGCGAATGGAAAGAACTTTTCAGCGAATCCGATGCCCCGCAGCAAATGACTCTCAAACCGCTGGATATCAAACTTTTTAAGCGAAAAAAGTAAACGCTGATCATATAACGCCAACGCACGCGCTGGCGTTCTTTTTTTTGCTTTGCATTATGGGCAATCCCACGCTTCGGATGCTTCTCCGCGGCACTTGCCGGGCAGCAGATCAGCGGCAAAATTCCCGGATACGGGAGATCATGTAATTGAGTTTTGCTTCGCTCATGCCGGGGTAAAGACCGATCCAGAAGCTGCGGTTCATGATCCGGTCGGTATTGGTCAATTTACCGGCGACCCGGTAATCGGTGTTTTCGGTCAAGGTTTCAAAGCAGGGATGTTTGAGTAAATTTCCGGCGAAAAGGTTGCGGGTCTGGATACGGTGCTGTTCCAGAAACGCGGTCAAATTGTTGCGGGAAAATGGCGCGGACTCTTTGACCGTCATCAGAAAACCGAACCAGGATGGATCGCTGTCGGGATATTTTCGGAAAATTTCCAGATGTCCGACATCTTTTAATCCTTCATACAAAATGCGGAAATTTTCTTTGCGTTTCGCCGTAAAATCTGCCAGTTTGTCCAGTTGGGCGCAGCCGACAGCGGCCTGCAGATCGGTACCTTTAAGATTGAATCCGAAGTGACTGTAAACATATTTATGATCGTAACCGACCGGCAGCTGACCGAATTGCCGGGTAAAGCGGCAGCCGCAGGTATTGTCCACTCCGGAACGGCACCAGCACTCTCTGCCCCAGTCGCGCATGGAAAGCAGAATTTTGTACAAGAGCGGATCCGAGGTGTAGACCGCCCCGCCCTCGCCCATGGTCAGATGGTGCGGCGGATAGAAACTGGAAGTCCCGATATCCCCCCAGCTGCCGGTATATTTACCGTCATAGACCGATCCCAGCGCATCGCAGTTATCTTCTATAAGAAACAAACCACGGCGGTCGCAAAAATCTTTCACCGCTTTGATGTTGAATGGATTTCCAAGCGTGTGGGCAAGCATTACCGCCCGGGTGCGCGGTGAATATGCCGCTTCGAGCAGTTCCGGATCGATATTGGCAGTATCTGATTGCACATCCACAAATACCGGAACTGCACCATACTGGATGACCGGAGCCACGGTCGTGGGAAAAGCACAGGCAACAGTGATGACCTCATCGCCCCGTTTTATGCGCTTCTCACCCAACAGCGGCGAAGTCAGAGCAAAAAATGCCAGTAAATTGGCAGAAGATCCGGAATTGACCATCAAAGAATACCTGACTCCCAGAAACGCGGCAAGTTTCTCCTCAAATGCGGCAGTGTATCTGCCGCCGGTCAGCCAGAATTCCAATGCGGCATCGGCAAGATTGACCATCTCTTTCTCGTCAAAGACCCGACCGGCGTAATTGACCCTGCCGGTGTCAGGATCAAAAGGGGCATTTTGCGCCGGAGCGTGAAACAAACGATAATATTCCGCAACTTTGTCAAGAATTTCATCGTGCAGTTGTTGAGCCTTTAATCTGTCCATGGTAAACGGCGCTCCTTTGCCAATTCGATATAAGCGGTAAGTTGTTCAAGAGTAAGACACTGTCCTGCAAGATAAAATTTCCGGTACCACCGGGCGGTAAATGAGAACATCTCATCTGCGGTCAATACACTGTGCCAGTACAGGTATTTTTCCGCTTTGGTGCAGTCCAGTGTAAGTTTTTGCGCTTCATGCACCTGACCGGGAAGTTCCGGAAATTCAAATGCGATATCCTCCCAGCAGTTCTGCAGCCTGATGCAAGCAGTTTTCACATCGGTGACGCCGTCGTTCCGGGGGCCGAAATTCCACGGAGAAGCCGCTGAAACATCCCCCTGGAACAGTTTCGCACCCAACTGCAGATAACCGCTCAACGGTTCCAGGACATGCTGCCACGGCCGGGTGGCAAACGGATTGCGGATGATCGCCGGAGTCTTTGCCGCCGCCGCCCGCATGATATCGGGAACCAGCCGATCCTTTGCCCAATCCCCGCCGCCGATGACATTGCCCGCCCGGGCAGTGGCGATCAGCACCTGATGGGTCAAACCGTATCCGTCCGGGTTGAAAAATGAACGGCGGTAAGAACTTGCCGCCAATTCAGCACACCCTTTGGAAGCACTGTAGGGATCGTAGCCGCCCATCGGGTCACTTTCCGTATAGCCCGCTGACTGCTCGCGGTTTTCGTAACATTTGTCGCTGGTTACCACCACCACTGAACGCAGAGTTGGAATATAACGGCAAACATCCAGCAGATTCACCGTCCCCATAAGGTTGGTTTCAAAAGTCTCCACCGGTACTTCGTAGGAGTAACGCACAATGGGTTGTGCCGCCAGATGAAAGATGATTTCCGGCTGAAAATCCCCCATGATCTGCCGCAAAAACTCCCGGTCGCGGATGTCGCCGATCTCCGAACGCATGGGAATATCCAGCAGTTCCCAGTGGGACGGGGAAGTTTCCGGAGCAAGCGATATGCCGCAAAGTTCCGCGCCAAGCGTATGCAGAAATGCACACAGCCACGATCCTTTGAATCCGGTATGCCCGGTAACCAGCACCCGTCTGCCCTGATAAACCGAATCAAACATCATTTGCTCCAATATTTTGTCCACGGAGCGCGGTTATTTTCCCAAAGTGAGTTGAGCAGCATATATTCGCGCTGGTTGTCCATGCACTGCCAGAATCCTTCATGGCGGCAGACACTCATTTCACCGTCGGAAGCCGCCTGACGCAGCGGGGTACGCTCCAGAAAGAGATCTTCATCATCCGCCAGATAACGGGTGATAAACTCTTTTTTCACCACCATGAATCCGCCGTTGATATAACCGTCGCCCCGGGGAGGTTTTTCTTCAAAGCCGCTGACCAGATCACCATCCAGAAGCATCTGCCCGAAGCGGGCTTCCGGATGGACGGCGGTGACAGTCACCAGCTTTTTCCCGGTCGTATGGGTTTGCCAGAGTTTGGCAATATTCACATCACTTACGCCGTCACCATAGGTGAGAAAGAAATCTTCATCCGTTTCCCGCAAATATTTGGCTGCCCGGAACACCCGGCAGCCGGTCATGGATTCCAAACCGGTTCCGGCAAGGGTGACCTCCCAGTTGGACTCCTCGGATTCGCCGTGGAATGTGATATCCGGACTATGTCCCAGGCGGATCGTTGCATCCGAAGTACGCAAATGGTAATTCATGAAGTAGTCCACAAAAACTTCCCGCTTGTACCCCAGACAGAGTATGAAACGGCGGATGCCGAATGCGGCAAAACTTTTCATGATATGCCAGACTATCGGCTGTTCACCGATGGCAACCATCGGTTTGGGTAAAATTTCTGTAACATCGCGCAAACGCGTACCTTTGCCGCCGCAGAGGATCATCAACGGGATATCCGGAAGTTTATTCATGGCATAAATTCTCCTGTCTGCTGTGTTTACAAACGGTCATCGACCAGCTCTGCCGGCAGGACTGATTTGATATCGTATACAATGGCTTTTTCACCTTTCAATGCGGCAATATCCAGTTCCAGAAATTGCCGGTGGGCTACCGCCAGGACGATCACATCGTATTTTTTACCGGCAATCTGCGTAAAATCATGGTATGAATCCAACTGATACTCCTTGCGGATATCTGCCGGATCGGCCCAGGGATCAAATATATCGACCTGACAACCGAATTCCTGCAGATTGCGAACCACATCGACCGCCCGGGAGTTGCGGCAGTCCGGGCAATTTTCCTTAAAGGTTATCCCGAGCTGCAGAACCTTGGCATTCAGAATCTTGGAACCCAGTTTGATCATCTTTTTCACAATGCATTCCGCCACATATTTGCCCATGCCGTCATTGATTCGTCTGCCGGAAAGGATCACTTCAGGCAGATACCCCAGCGACTGTGCTTTATGGGTCAGATAATAGGGATCGACCCCGATACAGTGACCGCCGACCAGACCGGGACGGAATTTGAGGAAGTTCCACTTGGTTCCGGCGGCTTCCAGCACCTCGGATGTGTCGATGCCGATGAGATGAAATATTTTGGCAAGTTCGTTGACAAAAGCGATATTAAGATCCCGCTGGGAGTTCTCGATGACTTTGGCAGCTTCGGCAACTTTGATGGAACTTGCCCGGTGGGTGCCGTTACAGAGTATGGAGTTGTAGAGCCGGTCAACGAAAAGAGCCGTTTCCGGAGTTGATCCGGAAGTGATTTTCACAGTTTTAAGCAGTGAGTGTTCCTTATCACCCGGATTGATACGCTCCGGAGAGTAACCGCAGAAAAAACCGGTATTGAATTTCAAACCGCTGAATTTCTCCAGCACCGGCACGCACTCTTCCTCGGTACAGCCGGGAAATACGGTACTTTCATAGATGACCACCGCTCCGGATTTCATCACTTTGCCGACGGTTTCGCTGGCAAGATACAGCGGAGAAAGATCCGGACGGTTATACTTATCCACCGGCGTGGGAACAGTGACGATGAACACATCTGCCGAACGCAGATCGTCCTCATCCGAAGAAAACGTAAGATATTCCGCCGAACGGAGTTCTCCGGAAGTCGTCTCACAGGTGACATCGATCCCTGCCCGGAGTTTTTCCAGCCGGTCACGTTTCACATCAAAACCGCAGGTACGGTATTTTTTGCCGAATTCAATGGCAAGCGGCAACCCCACATACCCCATACCGATAATGGCGATTTGCAAATTGTCTGTCAATTCCATAAAATTTCCTCCATGCACCAGAGAGTGCCTGTGCGTATATATCATCTTAATATTATAGCGCAGGTATACCGAAATTGCAAGTCCCTTACAGCTTTTTTCCTGAAAAAACCCGCCGCACTTTTCAAAATGAAAATAAATCGTATTTTTTGGCAAAAATTCGCCCCGCCGCCGCTTGAAAAATCCGGCAGCGACGGTTATATTCTCCTCCAGAAGGCAGGTTCTTCTCGGAACAATATTTGCATCGGGCTCTCTTTTGAGCTTATTGTACGTCGTGTCGCCGCGAGTAATACACCTGCCTTCTTTTTTTATTATTTTTCATCTCGCGATTTTTTATATTTTCCGGCAGATTTTGCCTTTCACAGCCTGCCGGTAAAGTATTTTGCAAAAAATATCCCGCCCGGTGTTGAAATTTTCCCGCCTGCAGATTATCTTTAGATAACAGCAGGAGGTAAATATGACTGAAATAAAGATTTGTACACTGGAAAACTGCTCCGATCTGTTCCCCGGCAAAGCACACTGCGACGATGCGGCGTATGATCTGCGGGCAAGAACAGATATGGTTTTGCGACCGGGAAAAAGCACGCTGGTTCCTGCCGGATTCAAAATGGAACTGCCCGTCGGATATGAAGCACAGATCCGCCCCCGCAGCGGGCTGGCTTTGAAAAACGATATCATGCTGACCAACTCCCCCGGCACCATTGATGCCGGATACCGCGGCGAAGTGGGCGTGATCATGTTCAATGCCGGACAGCAGGATTTCACCATCAGCCGCGGCGACCGGATCGCCCAGATGGTGATCATGAAACTGCCGGAAGTCTCCCTGATCCCGGCGGCAGAATTGAGCGATTCCGGCAGAGGCGCCGGAGGCTTCGGCAGTACCGGTAAAAAGTAGTTGTTTCGCATTTATCCCGTACTGCATCCACCCGGCTTCGTTTCACTGCGCCGTGGCAGGTTCCTCAAAATTCGGGAACACTTCAAAAAAATAAATATCACCCGGTTTCAAAACAAGGAGGTCTATGATGAAAAAAGTGATTTTTTGGATGTTTATGCTCTGCACAACAGCGGTCACTGCCGGAGAAACCAAACTTTTACCGGCAGCTCAAAAAGACGGCGGTCCCGGTTTGAGAAAAATCCTCAATGACCGGCACACCGTGAGAAGTTTCCGGAATAAGCAGTTGAGCGATCAGCAGCTGGCAAATATTTTGTGGTGCGCCAACGGCATCAACCGTCCGGACGGCAAAAGAACCGCCCCCAGCGCGCTCAACAAGCAGGAAGTTATGATCTTCCTTGCCGCATCCGACGGCGGATATTTCTATGATCCGGCAAAACATCTGCTGGTAAAAATCACCGGCAAAGATCTGCGCAAAAGCTGCGGCAGATACGATGCCCCCTGCTATCTGATCCTCGTCCCGGACAAAGCAAAACAGTCCCGGGAAATTTTCGCAGCGGTGGATACCGGATATGTCAGTCAGAATATCTATCTTGCTGCCCAATCGGAAGGTCTGGGTACTTGCGCCATGGGTTCGATCTCCGACCGGGCAGAGCTGATAAAAGAGTTGAATTTGGGAAAAAACACCCCGCTTCTGGTACATCCGGTCGGATTTCCGCGCTGACGGGACTTGAGTTTGTTCCGGAACCGCGTATATTGATGTACAGAAGGAGAAATCAGATATGGACAACAGAGAAATCGAACAACTGCAAATGCAGATCCAGAAAACAGCCGCCCCGCTGCAGGCTGTCCGGGATGAAGTCGGCAGGATCGTTGCCGGACAGAAAGAATTGGTCGACCGGCTGCTGCTGGCTTTGATCTCCGACGGGCATGTTCTGCTCGAAGGTGTCCCGGGATTGGCAAAAACCCTGACCGTCAAAACCCTTGCCAACTCTCTATCCGGGACCTTTTCCCGTTTGCAATTCACCCCGGACCTGCTTCCGGCGGACGTGATCGGCACAAGGATCTACAACGCTTCAAGCGGAGAATTCATGACCCGCATCGGTCCGGTCAATGCCAATATCGTGCTTGCCGATGAGATCAACCGCGCTCCGGCAAAGGTGCAAAGCGCCCTTTTGGAAGCCATGCAGGAAAAACAGTTGACCATCGCCGGAGAAAAATTCGCCCTCCCCGCTCCATTCATGGTCCTTGCCACCCAGAACCCCATCGAACAGGAAGGCACTTACCCGCTGCCCGAAGCACAACTCGACCGTTTCATGTTCAAGCTCAAAGTCGATTACCCCTCCCGCAGCGAAGAGCTGTCCGTCATGGAACGCATGGCGCACCCCGCTCCGCCGGAAAACAGCATCCAGGTGGCAAAACTGGATGATATCGTCGCGGCAAGAGAGATCGCCGACAAGGTATACATGGATGAGAAGATCGCCGGATATATTCTGGATATCATCATCGCCACCAGACCCGGTCAGCATCTGCAGCTCTCTGACAGACAGAAAGATGCCGATCTGCGTGAACTGCCGCAACTGATATCCTTCGGAGCATCGCCGCGCGGTTCGATCGCTCTGGCTCTGGCATCCAAAGCCTATGCCATGCTGCAGGGCAGAGCTTATGTGCTGCCGCAGGATGTCAAAACCCTCGCCCCGGATGTCTTGCGCCACCGGCTGGTGCTTTCCTATGAAGCTGAAGCGGAAAATATCGATGCGGATATGATCATTTCCCGTATCCTTGCCGCCTTGAGGACACCGTAATTTCAGGAGTAAGTCATGCAGCTTGCAGAGTTGGCGCACCAGATCCGGCTGCTGGAGATCCGCACCGATCATCTGGTCGAGGAGATCACCGGCGGAGCATACCGCAGTGTATTCAAAGGCCGGGGGATCGAATTTGATGAAGTCCGGGAGTACACCACCGATGATGATGTCCGGTCGATCGACTGGAATGTTTCTGCCAGAATGGGAGTTCCCTATGTCAAAAAGTTCGTGGAAGAGCGGGAATTGACTGTCATGCTGGCGGTCGATCTCTCCGCTTCCGGAGCATTCGGCTCAACTCCAAAAAGCAAGCGGCAGACTGCGGCAGAATTGGCTGCTTTACTGGCATTCAGCGCCGGGAAAAACGGGGATAAGGTCGGTTTGCTGCTCTTCACTGACCGGATCGAACTCTATCTGCCGCCGCGTTCCGGCAGAACCAACGCCCTGCGCATCATCCGGGAACTGCTGGCTTTTGAACCGCAAAACAAGGGTACCGATATCGCCGCCGCCTTGCGGGAGACTGCCATGCTGATGAAAAAACGCGGCGTCATATTCCTGTTGAGCGACCTGATCGCCCCGGAAAAATTCGCCGCCGAATTGAAACTGCTGAAAACCCGGCACGACGTCGTCGCCATCGGCTTGTCCGATCCCAATGAGCTGAATTTCCCGCTCAACAACCGGATCACCTTTGAAGATGCCGAAACCGGAGAGATCGTCGAATACAACGGCAATCTGTCGAAATTCAATGCCGAACTCCATGCTGAAGCGGAAGAAAAAGCCGCCGTTTGCCGCCGGGCAAGAGTGGATCTGATCAATGTCATTTGCGGACAGGACGTGCTCAAACCGCTGATCGGATTCTTTGCCGAAAGAAAAAAACGCTTCAGGTGAACCCCATGAAAAAAGTATTGAAAATCACCTTTTTCATCCTGCTGACAGCAGCGGTTATCTGCCTTGCAGGTATGCTCAAATCCTGGCTGATGCCGCCGGAAAACATCCTGCCGGAATATGCTCAAATCACCTCCGGCAAAGATGCCGTATCCCCCGGCGGGGTGGTCGATTTCCGTGCCGCCTTGACCCTGCCTGAAAATGTGAAGATCGTCAACACGGTCCTGCACGCTTCCGGGATCAAAAACAGCGAAATTGCCGCCCGGTTCAAAAGCTGGCGCTGGGACCGCAATCACTGGGAAGTATCCGGCAATTTCCGGGTCTTTGACAATGGAGATATCCGGGATGGCAGGATCGAGATCACAACTGCCGATATTTTCGCTCCAGCTTCCGGCAGTGTCCTGACCGTCAAAATCCCGGAAATCAGCGTCAAACTCCCGGAAAACACCGTTACCGGCGAAGAGTTGTTCCTCGCTCCGGAAACGGAAGCTCCTGGCGAAACGCCGCACACCCCATTTTACCGCCGCACACCGTTTTATCTGATCGTCGCTGCGACAGTGCTGCTGATCGCCGCAGTGATCATCTCAATAATTTTCCTGCACCGGAAAAAACAGCATTCTCTCCCGCTGGAAACCGTCGTCATCCGGGACATACAGCAGCTCAACGGACAGGTGAAAAACGGCGACATCCGCCCGGAACACGCCTTTGCCCTGCTGTGCGATATCCTGCGCAGTTATCTGGAAAAACGCTTTGCTCTGCCGGTCACCCGTTCCACTACGGAGGAGTTCCTCCGCAGTATGGATATCGGTGCCTTGCTGCCGGAACGCCGGGAACAGCTCTTTCTGACCGGCTTCCTCAACAGTGCCGATCTGATCAAATTCGCCGGCGCCAATGCCGATAAACTGATGTTCGACCGAGCCGCCGCCCAGGCTGCAGAACTGGTGCTTGCCGCCACGCCGAAGGAGGAAAAACAATGATCTCATTCCAATATCCGTGGTTCTTTACCGGAATTGCCGCCGTGATCCTGCTGGCAATATTCATGGGTCTGCGAAAACGCCCGGCGGTCACTGTTTCTTCAGTTTCTGCCGTCAAAAAAACCGGCGGCCAAAGGAGGTTCCGGCTGACCATACCGGAAATTTCCCTGCTGCTCGCCCTGACGGTGCTTTTCGCCGCTCTCGCCCGTCCCCGGAAACCGGCGACGTCCGGCATCATCCGTCCGCCCGGCGTGGATATCATTCTGGCACTGGATATGTCCCAGTCCATGTCATGTTACGACCGTCCGGAAGGTGTCAGTGAAAGAAAGTTCTTTGAAAATATCAGCAGCAACACTGTCGGCAACCGGCTGGAAAACGCCAAAGCCGAAATCCGGACATTCATCGAAGCCCGCCCCAATGACCGCATCGGACTGATCGGATTTGCCGATCTGGCATACAGTTTCGTGCCGCCGACCCTGGATCACGCATTGCTTCTGGAAAGACTCAAAGATCTCAACCCCGGCGATCTGGGCAACGCCACCGGTATCGCATCGCCCATCGGCAGCGGCGCCCAGCGTCTGAAAAATGCCCCTTCCCCGCGGCGGGTACTGGTGCTTTTTACCGATGGTGCCAACACCGCCGCCAACCGGCTTTCACCGCAAAATGCCGCTAAAGCCGCCGCCAAATTCAATGTGATCATCCACACCGTAGGAGTCGGTTCACCCAATTCATACGCCATACAATACAACCGTATCCTCCCGGTGCAGAGCGATCTGGATGTCAAACTGCTCAAAGAGATCGCTGCCATTACCGGCGGGAAATATTTCGCCGCCGCCGATGCCGCGGGTATGAAGCAGGTCATGGCGGATATCAACGCTCTGGAACGCACCGACCCGACCGCACCTCAAGTGGCTTCCTATCACGAATACGCTCCGCTTCTGGCCCTGATCGCTGCCGGGATATTCACTCTGGGTATCATGCTGACAGCGGTCGTCAAAGTCCGTCTGCCGTAAACACGGCAATTCACGGAGAAACTGTTCCGTTTTTTGCACTTTTATGCTTGAAAAAACTTGCTTCGTGATGTATATTAAGCGAACGGTATAATATACACTAATCATGGAGAAGTAAAGTACTATGCGTTACATCGATCAGTTTATGGCAGCATTCCCCTTTGAAGGATTGACCTTTGATGACATCTCTCTGGTGACTCAATACTCCGATTTCCTTCCGCACGACACGGATGTAAGCACCTGGTTTTCAAGAAACATCAAACTCAACATCCCATTCGTCAGTGCCGCCATGGACACCGTTACCGAGAGCGAAATGGCGATCGCCATGGCACGTCTCGGCGGTATCGGCGTCATCCATAAAAACCTCTCCCCCGAACGTCAGGCTGAAGAGGTCCGCAAAGTAAAACTCTATCTCAACGGTGTCATCCGCACTCCGGTAGTCTTCCATCCCGAACAGACCGTTGCGGAGATGCTCTATGAGAAAAAACGCAAAAAATACAACTTCTCCGGCTTCCCCATCGTGGATGACAACGGGGTGGTCGTCGGCATCATCACCAGCAAAGATATCAAATTCCTCACCAATTATGATATCAAAATCAGCGAAGTGATGACCAAAAACCCGATCTCCGCCGCAACCGACACCGCCATTGCGGATGCCTATCAGATCATGCTTAAAAATAAAGTCGGCAAACTGCCGATGGTGGATAAAGAGGGTAAACTTACCGGCTTGTTCAGCTTCCTCGATGTCAAAACCCTGATCGCCGGTGATGAGCCGGGTTACAACCGCGATGCCCGCCATCAGCTGCGGGTCGCAGCCGCCATCAGCCCCTACGACGAAGTGCGCGCCGATGCGCTGGTCAATGCCGGTGCCGATGCGCTGGTCATTGACACCGCCCACGGGGACTCCAAAGGCGTGATCGAAACTGTCCGGCTTTTCAAAGACCGCTACGGCAGCAAAGTTGATATCGTCGCCGGAAATATCGCCACTTCCGAAGGTGCCAAAGCCCTCGCTGATGCCGGTGCAGACGGCGTTAAAGTCGGTATCGGTCCCGGTTCGATCTGTTCCACCCGCGTGGTCGCCGGTGTCGGTGTGCCGCAGGTTTCCGCAGTTTACGCTGTCCGCAAAGCCATTGCCGGAGATATCCCGGTCATCGCAGACGGAGGGATCAAGCAGACCGGCGACGTGGCAAAAGCCATCGCCGTGGGTGCGTCCTGTGTCATGATGGGTTCTGCGCTTGCCGGTACCAGTGAGAGCAACGGTGATGTGGTTCTGCATCAGGGCAGAAGTTATGTCACCTACCGCGGCATGGGTTCTCTGGAAGCTATGAAATGCAACAAAGGCAGCCGTGAACGTTACGGTCAGGATGATGTGGAAGATGACAACGAACTCGTCCCGCAGGGCATCGAAGCGATGGTGCCTTTCCGCGGAGCGGTCCGCAATGTGATCCACCAGTTCGTCGGCGGTCTGCGCTACAGTCTGGGTTACTGCGGTACCAAAACCATCGCTGAACTGCAGGAAAGAGCAAAAATGGTCCGGGTCAGTGCCGCCGGTCTGCGCGAAGCACATCCGCATGATGTGGTCATCACCAAAGATGCGCCCAACTACACCTCAAACTCCATCTGAAATATGAAAAAAGTTCTCATCGTTCTGTTTGTGATCTGCTCTGCGGCGCTTTCTGCCGCAGAAGCACGGATCGCTGTAGTCGATCTCGACCGGGTTTTCAAAGAGTACTACAAGAGCCGGATAGCTGAAGAGTTTCTCACCCAGCAAATGGAGGCTGCCCGGATCTATATGAACCAGCTCAACACTTCGCTTGAATCGCTGAAGTCCGAGGCCCGGCGGCTGGGAACCAATGCGTACAATCCGGCACTTTCTGATGCCGCCCGCAAAAAAGCCGCCGATGCCGCCGATGAAGCTCTTGCCAAAGTCAAAGCCAAAGAGACGGAGATCCAGCTCTACACCAACGAACGCATGAGAGAACTGCGCCGTCTGGAACAGCAGCGCCGCAACGAGATCATCGCCGATATTCAGGCGGAAATCAAACGCCGTGCCGCCGCCGGCAACTATGCCTTTGTCTTTGATTGTTCCGGACAGAGCGCCAATCAGCTGCCGGTCGTGCTGGTCTACCCAAAAGCCAATGATATTTCCGATGCGGTCATCAGGGAACTCAACCGTTCCGCCGCCAAACCTAACTCCGGGAGAAGATAAATGAAACAGATTTCCATGAGTGCCGAGAAGATCGCTGAAATCGTTCAGGGTACGATTTGCGGAGATCCGCAGCGGACGATTGACGGTATCGCCGGTATCAAATATGCCGCCGCCAACCATTTGAGTTTCGTCGGCAGCAAAAAATATGAACATCAGCTCGGAGAAACCGCCGCCGGAATCATTCTGATCTGCAAAGATCTCGCCGGAGCTTCCACTGAAAACCGCACCCTGATCGTTTGCGATAATGTGGATCTGGCATTTGCTAAAATGAGCGCACTTTTTGCCGAAGAACCTCCGCAGGCGGTTCCCGGGATCCATCCTTCGGCGGTGATCGCCGCCAGTGCCGTCATCGGACAGAATGTTTCCATCGGTGCCAATGCCGTCATCGAAGAAAATGCCGTCATCGGCGATAACGCCGTTATCAGTGCGCTCTGCTACGTCGGTCATGAAGTAAAAATCGGTGCCGGTACGCTCCTTTACCCCAATGTAACAGTGATGTACCGCTGCGAAATCGGTGCCAAATGCATCATCCATCCGGGTGTGGTCATCGGTGCCGACGGATTCGGATTCATCCCCGGTCCTGCCGGACTGGTCAAAGTTCCTCAAACCGGCATCGTGGTCATCGGCAACGATGTGGAAATCGGTGCAAATACCACCATTGACCGTGCCAGATTCGGCAAAACCATGATCAAAGACAACGTCAAAATCGACGATCAGGTGATGGTCGCCCACAACGTTATCGTCGGCGAAAGTTCCATCCTCATCGCCCAGTGCGGCATCGCCGGCAGTGCGGAACTTGGCAGAGGCGTGATCCTGGCGGGTAAAGCCGGTGTCAACGGTCACATCACCATCGGTGACGGCTGTCAGATCGCCGGAACCAGTTCGGTGGTAAAAAGTCTGCCTCCGGGACAAATCGCTGTGGGTACTCCGGCGGAAACGCAGCGGGAATTCCTTGCCCGGGTCGGTCTGCCCAAAAAAGTTCAGAAACTGGATGCCAAAATCAAAGAGTTGGAAGCCAAAATCAAAGAGTTGTCCAAGTAATGCGGTACAAACTCCAGCTTATTCTGATCATTGCGGCGGCATTTTTTGCCGCCTTTTCTCTGTCGGCAGCGGATGAACTGCTGATCCGGTCACGCAGCGGCGACATTGCCAGTCAACTGCAATTGGCAACCGAATATTTTTACGGGAAAAACCGCCGGAAAAATCTTCCGTTGTCACTTTACTGGTTCCGCAAAGCGGCAGCGGCAAATTCACCTCATGCCCAATACAATCTGGCACTTTTTCTGCACAATGGCATCGGCACACAAGCCAATCCGGCAGCGGCATTTCACTTTTACGGTCTTGCCATGAATCAGGGAATCAGCAAAGCCGCAGTACGTTATGCCGAAATGCTTTTCAGCGGTGTGGAAGAGGGCAGTTATTATGAATTGGTTCTCCCGGCAGTAAAGTCTGATCCCGAACGGGCATTGGATATCCTGCGCAAATGTGTTAAATCCGGCGAAACCGATGCCCTGCTCCCACTCGCCCGTTATCTGTTTGCCGATGCCGCCAGCCACGGAGCGGAATTGCGTAAAATGCTGGAACAATACTGTTCAAACACCGCCGATCCGGATCCGGAAGCTCTGGTGATCTATGCCGCATGTCTGCGTTCCGGACTCGGTGGATTCATCCCCGATCCTCCGGCTGGAGCGGCAATACTCCGCAAAGCTGCAGAAAAAAAACATCCGGAAGCCATCGCACAGCTGGCGGAAATGATGTTCAACGGCTTCGGGATGCCCGCAGACCGCAAGCAGGCATTGAAACTCTACGATGAGGCCCGGAAACTCGGCTCATCCCGGGCAATGACCGATATCGCCGGACTTAAACAAATGGGGATATATATGCCCCACGACCCGGTCGGGGCATTTGAATTGCTGAAATCCGCCGGAGAAAAAAATTATCCCCCGGCTCTGAAAAAACTGGGGGATTGTTATGCCGACGGCATCGGTACAGAAAAAAACCATGCCAAAGCGCTGGAATTTTATCAACTTGCCGCCGAAAAAGGGAGCAATCAGGCGGCTTTTTTACTGGGATGCTGCTTCAGGGATGGACAGATGACACCGAAAAATTACAGTGCCGCATTCAGTTACTTCCATAAAGCAGCACTTGCCGGACATCCCGGAGCGATGCGGGAAGCCGGCAAAGCACTGCTGGAAGGGCGCGGAGTCGTCCGGGACTACGCAGCCGGGATGGAATTTATCCGTACCGCCGCCAGAGCCGGTGACCGGGAAGCCGCAGAATACCTGCGCTGAATCATTTGCCCGCAGAAACTTTCATTGCCTCCACATCACTGCCGGTGATCTGTTCGCCGATTTCGTAGGTGATTTTGGAAACTTTGGCGGTCTTTTTGCCGTCTGAATCAAGGGTATCACGCATTTCGACGGTAAGTTTGGCATTATCCTTTTCCACCACGGTGATCTGTTCGCCGTTGACATACTGGACACCCATTTTATTGGTGCTTGGATCAACGCCGAAATTGAGATACTTCCCGGAAGCAAAGGTCAGGACATTATGCCCGCATCCGGTCAGGAGCAGTACGGCGGCAAAAGCGATAAGTGCGATAATTTCTTTCATGTTTTTATTCCTTTCTATTTTTGGTGCGGATGGAGCTGTTCCATTAACTTTTCCATCTCTTCAACACGTTTATGACAGGGACATTTCCCCTGTTTTTCGGCGCAATCGTCAAAACCGACTTTGCCGGAAAGAGCCACTTCGATCTTGGTCAATTTGTTGCTCAACTTCCAGAAGCCGCCGATCAGTACCACGATCAAGCCGAGCCATTCGTAGGTGGTCATCAGGTTTCGTCTCCATCTTTCCGGGCGGCTTGGTAAGCATCCTCGCCGCCCCATGCCACAAGTCCATAGACCACCGGGATGATGCCGATTCTTTCAGCCCAGCCGCGTTTGGTAAGCCACCAGAACAGCCCGAAATCCCGGCGGAAAATGGCACGCATGTTACGCAGCAGCATCTTGTCGGCTTCGGCGCGGTCGGTCATGAGTTCATAGCAGATGTCATGGACGAAAAACGCCGCTTCGTACCGGGAAAGTGCCGCAGTCAGGGCTTGGCGTTTGATTACGCTCCAATTCTCTGCACCGCATCCGTTGCAATACTTTTGCAACTTCGGCAGACTCAAGTTCCAAAACTCAAGCGGCACTTCCAAACCGTAAAACTCCACAGTCTTCCGCAAAGCATCAATTCTTTGCATCGTGTAAAAATGTTCTTCAATCTTTGTCATACATCAAACTCCCCGGCAAGCTGTTGAATTTCCCCGGCAGTTACAACCCGGTCATACAGTCTGACAGCGGCAACATATCCGGTGTAGTAATGTGTAATGTGACCCCAAGCCCATGCACCTATGCCGAAACGTATCGCTCCGGTATTCAACTCATAGTCCACAGAGGATTTTTCAATTCCGTCAATATACAGTTTAAGTGTTGTGCCATTATAGGTGATAAGGGCATGGCACCAGTTACCATTGAAGTGGTTCACATCATCGCAGAAACCGACGGTATCGCTTAAATTGCCGCCGCCGTCGTCAAGCGTGATATTACCGTTGGTGTTAAGCCATATACCTCTGGCGGTTCGCTGTTCACCGCAGTAGTTCATTATCGAAGCGTATTGTGCGGCAGTGCTTTTGAACCAGAGAGAAATTGTCCCCGGCGTGTTACCTCTCGGCAGACGTAAGATATTTTCATCATTATCGGACATATAGATTGTTGCATTGCCATCGAAATAAGCACACGGAATACCATCAACGGTCTCGTAAGTTACGTTACCCGAGGTGGTAAGTGCCTGCCCTGTCTCTGCGGTTGAACTTGCTTCGCTCAACGGTGCGTAGAATACCGGATAATTTATTCCAGTTGGTACAAACTCATCTGCCAGTTCAGCGATTTCGGAATCACTCAATGCGCCGTCGTAAATGCGGCAGGCAGCAAGTGAACCGTTGAATTTATGAACAGTGGTATCTGTCGTATAAGCAATAGTTCCAAGCGCGAGTTCAGTATTTTTACCGGTTGTTCCTTCCGCAACTTTGACACCGTTGATATAGAGTTTTTCCGAAGCACCGTTTTTGACCGCCGCCACATGATACCATTTGCCGACCGAAACCGCACCGGCAGGTGAATAGAGGTGATTTTGTTCATTGTAGCCGGAAAACACCACTTTCAAATCCGATTCGATGAAAAGACCGCAGAATTTCCCGTTTTCCCTTGCGCCGTACCCGAAAAGAGCCGGGTTGGAATTGGTTTCAATGGAATTGATTTTGCACCAGCAGCTCAAAGTTCTGCCGGCAGTTCCAGTTGGCATTCCGGCATCCGGAAAAGTGATGTCACTGTTACCGTCAAAAGTGGCGCAAGGCACCCCGTCCACAGTTCCGTAAGTCACATTGCCGGAAACGGTCAACGCCTGTCCGGTTTCAGCGGCAGTTGTCGATTCCGACAAAGGTGCGTAAAAAACCGCTTCTGGCTTTGTAAATCCATAGCGATCCACATATTCGCACGCTTCTTCATAAGTAAAAGCGCGATCGTAAATGCGGACTTCATTGATGTACCCGGCAAACGCGCGACTGGGATCCCCCTCACTCGTCCCGATGTACATTGCATTGTAAAACGAATCATACGACGATATTGAACTTGTCGCATATAGTGTCTTACCGATCACGACCCCGGATTGTTTTTTATCAAGGTGTGTAGTCATGACAATCGTCCACCATCGGTTAGGCTCGTAAAAACTGGTTGCAGTGTAGTCGCCTATACTGCGGGAACGCAGTTGAAAAAACCAGTTACTTTTGCCTGGGATAGGATAGATTTCACTGACCGTTGAGCCTGATCTTGTTTGGAGTACGTTTCCGCTGGAATTTGTGTCACCCCGAAAATTTACAATTATCGTTAATGGAGTCGATGACCCGGTTGACAGTCTTGCCGCAAATTTTCTTGGAATGGAGATATATGAACTTCCATCAAACCTTGCACATTTCACCCCATCCAAAGTGGTAAGTTGAACGCCGTGATTCTCCAACATTTGCCCGGTTTCGGCATAGTCAAGTCTATCTGTAAGCGGAGCATGGAATATCAGCCCTTTAGAAAACTTGTCGCCATCATCCAGCCAATCCGCTTTTATTTTGACATCGGCTGAATAAACGTGCGGTATTTCAGGTCTGATGTCCGACCATTTCAGTCCGGTTGTTACAGTTTCCTCAAACGTATAAACTCCATCGCTCAAAACCGCCTTGCAGCCATCCCACGTTTTCGGGACATCGGTATTTATAAGAGTGGTGCTTTCGGTCATAGACATGCCTTCAACAGTCATCCAATCATTATCATACCACGATGCATCGACAGAGCCTCGATACGTAAAAGAACCATCTTCATAGTCGTTACCCAGGCCGAATTCTCCGTAACCATCGCTGTAAAAGTAATAGACATTATTCGTTTCGTGCTTGTAAACGATGTATGTCTGTTCATAGCCTGACGTTTCAAATTCGGTGGGAAGATATCTTCCGTTGTATTCAGAGTCAGGACAACCCGTAACCTCATAACATACAACTTCCTCCGGACCGTGAACGGCGGCGCACTTGTAGAACTCCATGGAAGTGCCGCTTGCAGGGATTTCAACCTCAACGGTCTGCTCCTGCGCCACATATCCGGGGTAAATGGTGATAACATTTCCGTCAACCTCCGGTGCTTTAGCTTCCGCAACCGTCAAGGTCTGACCGCCGTTATACCCTGCCGGAATAGTCACTTTGTTGCCGGAAAGAGTGGCAGAAACAGCCGGAATTTCAACAGTCCGTACCGATTTCACATAACCGACCGGGACAGTGACAATGTTTTCAGAAACGGTCAACTCTCCGGCTTCCGGGATGGTAACGGTCTTTTGCGCCTTGTTGTAGCCTTTGCCGATCGTAACCACATTGGCAGAAACGGAGGGTTCAGCCATCTCCGCCACGGTCAAAGTCTGTTCGTTTGCAATATGACCTTTCGGAACTGTCACTTTGTTATCGGTCAAAGTTGCGGTAACGGTTTGGATAGTGCCGTAAACCGGATTTCCGTCGGCATCGGCACCGACTTTTCCGGACAAGATATCCTCTGCCGAAGCGGTGATAAAAGAGAGGTCGGCAGATTCTCCGGTCGGCAAAGCGGTCACTGCGGCGGCATAATCATCGAGCAGCTGCGTTCCGGTCAGATTGCCGCCTTTGGCATTGATCGCCGCACTCAAAGCTTTTTTGGCATCAACGATACGTTTGATTTCGCTTGAAATACTCATATATCAAATAGTCTCCAGAGTTTGCTTTGTCCCATTGAGCAGAGTGTAAAGTTCCTGCAAGGCATCTTCCACATTCTCCGCTGAAAAATTCTCCCCGTCATCGGCAATCGGAATATTTTCCGCCGCTGCCGGCAGATCATCTATCCGTTTTTTCAAAGCCGCGATCAGCGCATCAACCTGAACAGCAGTGTAAAATGCCGGATCAGAGATCTCTGTTTCAGTTCCGCCGCCCAGATAGACCCGACTGCGGACTGTCACCGGAAACTGCCAGGCAAAAAGTGCCGTTCCGGCAGCATCAAACCCGCCGATCTCACAAAAAAATTCCGCAGATGTGCGCCGTTCCAAAGCAGCAGCAATACCGGCGGCAGAATTATTGATCACCGGCACCGATACCACCGTATGACCGCCGCTGTCCTGACCGACAGTAACTCCATTGAAAATCAGCAGCGCCGGATCATCGCTGTTGGCACAAGTGATATCCATGGCGAAATAGTAGTTGGCGGCAGCGACTTCGGACAACGGCAGATCCGGCAGGACAGCACTCTCGCCGCCGGTATCTGTCCGCAATTCAAACTCCAGAATGCCGCCGGTGCCCAGCATCAATTCCAGAGAAATACCGGATTCAGAACCGTAACTGTCACACAAAACGGCTCCGGAACTGCCGATTTTTAAAATTGATCGGATTTTTTGCATATTTTCCTGTTTCCTTGAATGTTATTGTTATTATTCATTTGTGTAAAACATCTTTTCCCTGCAGGTAATTCAGGAGATGAACTTATACTTCAGCGGGGCGAAATTATCCGTCCCGATTTTTACTTCCATCTGATCGATATACAGCAGTACACTTCTGCGGACAGCCGGATCATCTTCGCGGCAATTCCATGCATCAGAAATTTCCGGAGAAGCCCGGGAAAAATCCAGTTTGTCATCCCCCAGCCCGGTGCTGAAGTCAATGGTAAATTCCTGCCGGTCAAGGTCGATGACTTTTTCCGCTTCCCCGGGGAGGACTGTCCGGCATTTGACATGCGCATCCACCCGTATGCCGCATTTGCCATAAAGATACGGCAACCGGTATGAAACACGATTGTTGCCGATTTCTCGGCCCGCGCCATGATAAACCAGCCGGTGGTTGTAAGCCCGCTCCCTGCCGACATCTTTATCCCAGCGAGCCAATATATTCCAGGAAACATTCACCAACGGCCGCATATCATCCGGCAGTACCAGCACACCATCGTCCAGAGAGGTTCCCCGGAGAACAGAACCATTTTCAAAAGATTCGGCGGCAAGCAATGCCGAAACTCCGAATCCGGCGACATTCGGCGGCTTTTCACACAACATCGGCACCGGATAACGGACTGCGAAATCCAACACCCCGGCGGCAGCTTTGATAAACTCACTTGACACGTGCCGACAGGCAGGAAGCGTTTCCGGAGTACTGAAAAATGCCAATCCGTCAACCCCGCTCCCGGCAAATAACGGATCTTCCGGGTCTTCCGGCACGCTGAAACATGGATCACTGACCCAACTGCCGGAAGCTGTCCAGTCATAAGAAATTCCCACCATCCGGCAGATCATTGCCCGGATTTCCGGAATCATATCCCGGATTTTCCTGCCGGCACGGCGGCAGGGCACTGCCGGGATCGGAGAATAACGGTACGATCCGCCGCTGTATCCGTAAAATTCCATGCGTTCATTCAGCGCTTCGCACAGAATGTTCCACGCTTCCACGATGGAACGGGGACGTTCTCCGAGCCACTTCATCGCAAGTACCACTCCTCTCCGAATATCATACGCCGATCGGATGACTGCCGGTAGATTTGATTGATAAATCCGTTTTGAAAAGTGCCGATCAACTGGGAAAATACGGTATTTTCCGGCAGCGATGTGCAAAAACGGCAGCTGTAAATACGCGTGTCAGAGTCGTAGAAAAAAGCCAGGAATATCTCCTTGTAACTGCCGTCTTCAAAGGTCATCACCGTCCGGGGGATCTTATTCAATCCGGGGACATCGGTACTGCCGCAATATTCCGAATCCGGATCATAGGAGTTGAATATTTCCAAACTCTGTGCCGACAGTGCCCCGAGCTTGAATATTCCGAAATACTCATTATCCTTTGCCGGACTTGCCGCTCCGAGCAGCAGCAATCCCGGAACAGCTGTCTGTTTGTCCGTAACCCCCGGATAAAGCAGCACTCTGGCACTGCCGCTGCTTCCAGCGGTCAAACCGGAACTGCCGGGGACCACAAATTTGCCGGTCCCGTAAAAAATTGCCGGTACACACCCGGAAACAGCGACTTCTCCGTAAGTATCCGGAGCGATCTGTTCCATCGCGATCCCCCACGGAACAGAGTCATCAACAGCCGCTTCGCCGGTGAATATCGCCTGTCCATCGGCGCGTTCTTCCGGGTCGAGCGGATCATCCGGATGTACCCCGGCCAGCGCAACCGCCGAAAAACGGGGTATCGTTTTTTCAGAACGGTTGAAAAACTGCACCACTCCCATGGCGGAATTGCGGGGTATCGCCTCAACTGCAGCCGGAACCCCCGACCGCAGAAGCATATTGACCGCATTGTAA
Source organism: Lentisphaerota bacterium (assembly GCA_015061495.1). GTDB lineage: Bacteria > Verrucomicrobiota > Lentisphaeria > Victivallales > Victivallaceae > UBA1784. The sequence continues at coordinate 24,833 of SUWL01000007.1, read as the reverse complement.
CGGGATACCGGTTCGATCCCCCGCTCTTCAGATTCAAAAACATCGCTGAAAAACATCGTTTGCGCCCCTTTCTCAAATATCCAGTACGGCAAAAGAGGAGCGCGGATAAAGGCGGCTGACATGTACCGAATGGATGCGTTCTCTGCCCGCTCCGTGAGAACGCAACAGCCAGAGATGATCCCAGCCGTCAACATGGCCGATATCCATTCCGGCGATCTGCCGTTTGCCGCCGGTACGGATAAAAAAGCGGAAGTAAAGATTGCAGAGGTCTTCGCCGTGTTTTCCTTCAAAGAGGACGCTCTTTTTCAATCCGCCAAAAAGCACCTCTCCGGCGTGCCAGTTGTGGAACGCTTCGGAATTCACTTTACCGACCAGATTTACGGCATTGCGCAGATAGGCACGGTTGTCCACCTTGTCCCTGCGGAAAGTGGCAATACAGGTGATTTCCGCCAGAGACTCCAGTATCGGGATCGTGCCGGAAACACTGGCACTGCCGGTCTTGCCGTTCCAATCGACCAGCAGTCCCGGATCGATATCCGGCGCATTCTCATCAAGTTTGCGCGAGAAAATATGAGAGTGAGCGTATTTGCAGTGCGCCATTTTGGTGGAGATCTCCACCAGCCACTCCCGGTCGCCATTGGACTTGATATCCCGACGGTGCGAAGAAGCGGAGCGGTCCGGATATTGATAATCCACCACCGCTTCCAGAATGCCGCCGCCCGGTGAACGGACAAGTTCCACGGAATTTTTAGGTACTCCCTCCCATAAATCCGGTGCTGCGGCAAAAACCGCCGCCAGCGCCTGATCGACTTCATCGCCGCGCACGCCGCTTGCCACGTAGGATATCCGGGCATTTTCGCAACGCCCGAAGCGGTCAAGTTTGCGTTTTTCTGCGGCTGACCGTTCTATTTTCATTTGGCAAATCTCCTTTTTGTTGTTATTGTCCTGTTTGTTGTGATGCATCTGCCGTGTGGAACTGACCGTTATTGCGCGATTGACAAGTCATGATGTCAATAATGTGTTCTTATGTTTGTGATCACCGCAGTATAACGACACCTGAATGCAAAGTTTACAAAATTCAGGACATTTTTTTATCTTCCGGCACTCTTTGAAAATTCCTGTCTCTGTCAATGCCCCGTTTTGTCAACATTATTCCGAAAAAAAAGCAGCAGGGACTTGAAAAACTTGCAAATCGGTGTTATTTTAATCAAACGACAATTTTAAGTTGTAGTATTATGTCTGCAGATCGGAATTCTGCAGCAGGTTTTATTGAGTGTTCAATTAAATAAAAACAGGATGAAACGAAAATGAAAAGAACCTTTCAGCCCTCGAACCGCCGCCGCAAACGCCGGATCGGTTTCTTCGCACGTATGGCCACTGCCGCCGGCCGCAATGTCATCAGACGCCGCCGTCAGAAGGGCCGCGCCCGGCTCACTGCCTGATCCGGTGTGACGTGCCGACCGCAGCTGCCGGAGCGGATTGCCGCCGACAAATCCGATTCCGCCTCAAAAAAAGTGAAAAATTGCGCTTCAAATCGCAATTCGATCAATTACGGCGCGACGGAGTCAAAAGCGTAGCTCCCGGTATGGTCGTGGTCGTTGCCCCCTCCCCGGAAAACCGTTTGGAGTGCGGCGTAATATGCAGCAAAAAATACAGTCTTCTGTCGGTTGTTCGCAACCGGGCAAGACGGTTGATGTGGGAGAGTTTCCGGATGTTGAAACCGGATCTCTCCCCATGTCGCATACTGCTGATACCACGCCGCAAAATGCAGAACTACAACCGGATACAAGCCACTGCAGAGTTGAGCGGAATTCTGAAAAAACAGCAGGTCATGCGCTCGGAAGTTCCTTCGGATCAAGAATAATGATTTTCATGATCCGCATCTATCAGCGGACAATTTCTCCGTATCTGCCGGATCAGTGCCGTTTTGAACCGACTTGTTCGCATTATGCCGTCGAAGCATTCCGCAAACGCGGATTCTGGGCAGGGTCTCTGCTGACTGCATGGCGACTGCTGCGTTGCCAGCCATTTTGCAAAGGCGGGTATGACCCGGTTCCGGAACGTGGTTTCAGAAGTCATCTCTCCCGAAAAACGTCCAACCAGTGAAGAAAAATGAAATTTGATAAAGAAACTATCATCAGTTTGAGCGTCTGTCTGCTGCTGCTTCTGGCGTGGCCGTCGATCTGCAATTATATGGGATGGTTCTCCACTGAAGAGGAGACCGCCGAAGTCTCCGAAGTCAAAAAAGAGCAGCCCGCCGCTATCCCTGCCGAAAAATCCGTTGAGCAAGCTGAAAATAAAGCGGAAAAAGCTGCTCCCGCTGAAACTGTCAAAATTCCCGCCAAAGAGATCGCCAACACCATCGTGCAAGATCACGACCTGCACTTGAGCAATGAATATATCGACTTGACGGTTTCTGCAGAAAAAGGGTGCATCAGCAATATCCGCTTCCTCAAATATCTGCATGACGACCGCCGGAACAACATCGCTTCCGATGCCAGACTTTTTGAACTGATCCTCCCCGGCACCGTCAAAAATGTCCAGCTGAAAAAGGACAATGACGACGCCGTTACCGCCGTTATCACCGCTTTTGACGGCAAACTTCAGATCGAACAGAAGTTCACCATCAAAGATCAGTATATCGTCAACTGTGAATATACTTTGCGCAACATTTCCAATGCCGCTCTGGATCTTGACAGCATGGTGATCTGCGGCGGATCCGCCGCCCCCTGGCACACCATCGCCGGAGATATCCAGCGCACCATGTCACACCGGCTGGATCTGCTGACCGCAGAAAATGACCACGAGGATATCGATGCCGACGAGGACGATGAAGATTATTACTTCAGCAAGCCGCCCAAAGTCAAATGGGCAGCCGTCAGCAACAAATACTTCTGCAGTATCCTCAAAGAAGCTGAAAACAACATTTTCACCATCTGGCAGGAAGATCCCCGCCCCACCGTCACCGACCGCAATGATAAAAAGTACAATATCATCACCGCCGGTGCCAAAGTTCCGGAAATGGTGCTGAAACCCGGCGAATCCAAAACTTTGAACTACTCCTCCTACAATGGTCCTAAAAACAGCGATACTGTCGCTGCGTTTGTCCCCGATGGCGAAGAGGTCATGCATCTGGCATGGGGCCCGCTGAATATCCTCGCCCGCTTCCTCATGTGGATACTCAATCTGCTCTATGCGCTTTTCAACAGTTACGGCATCAGTATCATCATACTGACGTTGCTGGTGCGCACCTTGTTCTATCCGCTGACCGCCAAAAGCAATGAATCCATGCGCAAAATGCAAAAGGTCCAGCCGATGTTCAAAGAACTCCGGGAAAAGTACAAGGACAATCCCCAGCTGCTCAATCAGAAAATGAGCGAACTCTACCGTGCCGAAGGGATCAATCCATTCGCCGGTTGTCTGCCCATTTTGCTGCAGATCCCCATCTTCTTTGCCCTGTATGCCATGCTGGATAATGCGATCGCGCTGCGCCACGTCTCTTTCCTCTGGGCAAAAAACCTCGCGGCTCCGGATACGATCTTTTCCATTCCGCTGGGCTTCACGCTGCCGCTGGCAAATATCAGTGCCATTCCGGTCAACCCGCTGGTGCTGATGATGACCGCTCTGATGGTCATCCAGCAGCGCATGACCCCAAACGCCTCCATGGATCCCGCCCAGAAGCGGATGATGATGATGATGCCCATCATCATGTTGATATTCCTCTATTCATTACCGTCCGGTTTGACCCTCTACTGGACGATCAGCAACCTTTTCAGTATCATTCAACTCTGGTTGCAGCAGAAACGCAACCGGGCTCTGGAAGCCGCCGCAAACGGTCAGAGCAAATAACCTTAAGGAATCATTAAAATGGCAGAAAATCCGAAATTCAACGAGTACAAAGAACAGATCCTCCAGATCCTGATGCGGATGTTTGATTACCTTTCGCTCAACGGGGATTTCAAAATCGAGGAAAAAGGCAGTAAAATCAGCGTGATCATCTCCAGCGACAATGCCGGACGGATCATCGGCAGAAAGGGGCAAACCCTGGAAAGTCTGCAGCTGCTGGTCAACCGCATGATGTTCAAATCCGACGAAGAGTGCCCGCACATCACGCTGGATATCGACGGCTATGCCGCCGGTGACCGCGAAGCCAGAGACAACGGCGAAGAGGGGGAAACCAAAGAATACCGCCGCCGCCCCCGCCGTAACAATGGCGACGGCGCTCCGCGCAACAGTGTGGAACAGCTGGAAAAACTCGCCCGGGATGCCGCGAAAGAGGTCAAACGCTGGGGCGAACCGGTCAAACTGCCGGAAATGAACGCCCATGACCGCCGCATCATCCACATCACCCTCAAGGAAGATGCTGAAGTCACCACCGAATCCGAAGGCGAAGGCGCAATGAAAAAAGTGGTCATCTCACTTGCCAAAGCCGAATAATCAATTCCGATACCAAAAGAAAGGACTGCTGCGAAACAGCGGTCCTTTTTATTTTCCGGTCATGTCATACGAAAAACGGTATATCCATCCGGGAATTTAAGAAAAAATTTTGAAACTGATCACGCATTGAAAATTTTCACCCGTTCGGCGATCTCCTCCCGCCACTTCGGATCTGCCGGGACCCTGCCGAACTTACAATCCGGACAGAAACAGTATGGTTGACCTGGCAGTGAATGACAATCCGATCCCGCCGAAGAGAGCAATTTGTGTTTCTCGCAATATTCCCGGTAAAACGGCGTCAACTCCCCCGGGACTTCACTGTGAGCGCATTCAATACCGTCCAGTTGCAGCAACTCCCGTAATTCATCCATCCGGTTAAGATCATTTTTCAGAAAATAGTTGACCGGATGGGCAAGAAATACCAGACCGCCGGCTTTTTTCACCGCCGGAACCACCTCCGCATGATCCGGGTAAAGGGGCATATCATGTTTACGGATAAACCCCCAGAATTCCGCCCGGTCACGGAAATAGTGCTTCTCATTGACCATGTAATCAATCAGCATCCCCGCCTGCACATGGGTCGTACCCTGCAGAGCCATACAGCGCGGTTCACGGTAGCGGGCGATCAATTCATAACGGTCTTTGTCGGTAAAGGTAAAGCCGCCCTGCGTGAGATAACGGGAGTACGCCGAGCCGCTTTCCCGCTGCCAGATGTGATAACTGTTCAGGACTTCCGCCAGATCGCCAGCCGGTTTATCCGGCATATTCAAACAGACCAGATCCATCGCGCCGTAAGGTGTGGTCACAGTAAGTTCCGCACCGGCGATATAGGAAACATCCGGATATTTTTTTCCGGCGGCTTTGACCTCCTCCCACGCATCAATTGTATGGTGGTCAGTAATGGCGATGGTTTTGACGTGATTTTCCTGTGCCAGACGGAAATACTCATCCACCGGAGTCGTGGCATCGTAACTCCAGAGCGTGTGCAAGTGAAAATCAAATTCAGCATATTCATTCATAGTGACATCTCCCACCAAAAGCGTTTACAGATCAAGAACCGATTCCGGCGGCAGAACGATCTCCAGAGCGACCCCGGCGAGGTAAAGTGAACCGGAAACGATGATCCGCAAATCACCGCACTCCGCCAGCGCCTGCCGGATCGCAACCGCCGGTTCAGTAATCGCGGCTGCCGGTTTTCCGGTCATACCGGTCAACTCCTCCGGAGCAAATGCCGCGCGGCCTCCCGCCCCGGGAGTGGTAAAGATATAACGTTCGGCGATCGTATCCAGATAAGGCAGACACCGGGGCGCCGCCTTGTCGCCGAATGCAGCGTAGACCACCAGAAACTTCTCATAAGGATAACGTTCTTTGACCGCCTCGGTCAACGCCCGCACGCCGTCGGGATTATGCCCGCCGTCAATGATCAAACCATCGACATGCTGGAATCTGCCGGGCCAGGAAACTTCACTTAACGCCGTCAGCACCGTTCCGACATCAAAGTGCCAGCGCGGCGCAAAACAGGAGAGTACTTCGTAGACGATGCGGAAGTTTTCCCGCTGCATTCTGCCGGGCAGTGAAAGCGAGATCCGCCTGCCGTCATAAACAAAATTCTGGCATTTCCCGGTGAAATCGTCCACATCAGGAACCGCTTCGCGGGGCGGAAAAACCGGAGCATCCAACTCTTTTGCCCGTTGGCAGATCACCCTGGCGGCATCATCCGGCAGCACCCCGTGAAAAAGCGGCACCCCGCGTTTGATGATCCCGGCTTTTTCTCCGGCGATCGCCGCCGTGGTATCCCCAAGATGCCCCTGATGATCCAAAGCGATATTGGTGATGACACACGCTTCCGGCATGACCACATTGGTCGCATCCAGTCTGCCGCCCATGCCGGTTTCCCAAATAACGGCATCGACCTGATTACGAGCAAATATCACCATCGCCAGAACGGTGGCAAATTCAAAATAACTGAACTTCCCCTCCCCCGCACGCTCTTTCAAAAACTCTCCGGCGCAGTTGAACTCCTCTACGGAAACCGCTTTGCCGTTGATCCGGAAACGTTCCCGGACATCGATCAAATGGGGAGAAGTGTAAAAACCGGTTTTCAAACCGGCTTTGCGGAAACAGCGTTCCAGCATGGCTCCGGTCGAGCCTTTGCCGTTAGTCCCGGCAAGATGGATAAAACGCAAACCTTTTTCCGGATGACCGGCGAGCGCCATCAACTCTTCCGTTGCCGCCAGTCCCAGACGGATGCCGAACATATCCAGGGAATTCAAATATGCTTCACAATCAAACATTATTTCACCGTTTCAAACAGGGCGACCACGAGGGATCGAAAAGCGGCGTTCCGGTACGGAGCAATTCCCGGGAGTTACCGGAACGGGTATCGACCACCCACAAAGATGATTTGCCATTCACCGTCCGTTTGCAGACAACCTGCCGGTTATCGGCTGCCCAGCCGGGGGATTCCCAGCTGCCTTCGCCCTTGGAGACGACCTTATTCTCTTTTGAATCCATATCCAGCACTGCCAGCACGTAGTTGCCGGAACGGCTCAATCTGGTCGCATAAGCAATTTTATTATCATCACTCCACGAGGGAGTTACCGCATCTATCCCCACACTCGGCAGCATGGTCAACCCCGAACCGTCAGCATTGATGACAAAAATCCGGGGGTTGCCCCGGCGGTCGCTGACAAAAGCGATCCGTTTACCGTCCGGGCTCCAGCATGGAGATGCTTCAACAGCGATACCGGTGGTCAGGCGCTTGCGGAACTTCCGTTTCAATCCCAAAACGTAAAGATCGACCTGATGATCGGGACTCAAAATCACCGCCATACTGCTGCCATCCGGAGAAATCGCAGCTCCGGTATTGATCCCCCGGAAAGATGAAAGTATTCTGCTGCGCCGTGGAGTGCGGATCGTGGTTTCCACGATATCGATCCCGGAACGGCTGTATTTGGAGAAAAACACACTTTTACCATCCGGACTCCAAGCAGGTTCGACATTGAGCGTGCGGTATGCGGTAAGGGTTTCCAGATTCTGACCGTCGATATCGCAGACAAAAATATTTCGCACGCCGATCTCGGTCTGGGCGCAGAAAACGATGCGGCTGTGACAGAAACCTTTAACTTTCAAATCTTTGAAAAGATATTCGATAACCGTGTCCACGATCGACTTGGCAAGTTCCCGGCTGTTTCCGGTTTTGGCGAAACGCCATCCGGCGAGATATTTGGTATCATCACCGCGGTAGACAAACACCGACACTCCATCCGTACTCCGGGAAGCACGAACTGTGTAATCGGCGGTCTTTTTCGGCACTGCCGGATCAAACCAGCCGCAAAATTGGAAAAAACGCGGCAGGGTGCCGGATAATTCGGCATCACCGGCGACCTCGACTTTAACCGTCGGATTCAGCGCCGCTGATTTGCTGACCGTGATCATCCTGCCGCCGGCGGCAAACACCGGCAGCAAAGTTGAACAAAACAGAAAAACTGCCAACCATCTTTTCAACATTCCCGTCTTTTCCTTTCTGCAAAAACCGTTCTTCAATGACATTATACTAAATGTAATCCACCATCAATAATTTTTCAACACGTTTTTCAATTCTGCGAGGAAAATTTCCACCTCTTCCTCCCGGTTGGCGAAACCAAAACTTACCCGGATGGCACGGTAGGCTTTTTCCCGGCGGAATTTCAAGGCGGTCAACGCCGGGGACGGCTTGCCGCTTTCCGCGCTGCAGGCACTTCCGGAAGCGATAAAAATCCCGCTGCTGCTCAACGCCCGCACCACCACAGCCGACTCCTGGGCGGGCAGCAGCATATTCAATATGTAAGGAGATGTTTTCACCCCGTCCGGCAAAGTCGGCAAAATCCCCAATTCCGCAGCCCCCCGCCTTGCCAGGGCATTGAGCGCAGAAATACGGCGGTAATTTTCCTCCCGTAAACTCACTGCTTTTTCCAGTGCCCGCACCATCGTCAGCATCAGCGGCACATTGACCCGGGATACAGCATACTCCTGATGACGGAGATTTTGAGCGTGAGCAAGCAGCGCACCGGTGTATCTGCCGCCGGGAGCAAGGAGCAGTGCCGCGCCGCCGGGAGCAGCGAATTTCACTCCGGAAATGATCCAGCCGTCCGCTTCACGGCAAAGCGGGATCCTGCCTGCCGCCTGTACCGCATCGACCAGCCGGAAAGCGGCAGCAGAAGATTTCCAGACCGCCGTTTCCGGAATCATGCCAAGTTCACTTTGCACCTGATACTGCGCCAGCAGATCGACCCCGGCAATATCCGTTTCCGGAATGATCGCTCCGGCGGCATCCACCGGCAATGGGACAAAGGCGGTATGCGTCCGCAAATTTGCGATCAATGCCGGATGTTCAAGCATCGAAGCCGCCGAACTTCTGAATTGGTCAAATGAAGAGATCACCCGGAATAATTCGGTTGCCGATTCTCCCCAGATCACCGGATAACCGGGATGGCCAAAGAGCAGCTGCGACAAGTTTTCCCCGGCAGAGTCCAGCGCTTTTCTGGAACGGTAGGCAAGCGAATGTACCGCTTCGGCATTGGCATAATATTTGCCGGAAACTTCTGAATAAAACTGCAGAATATCCGCATCCGGCATCATCGCCGCTGCGTTATCCAGATAAATCTCCCTTGTCATCTTTCCCCCCCTGAAAAAAATCCTTTTGCAAAAGATAACACCGATGAGGTTTTTTGTCAAGTTGAGATTGAAAAAAAGCCTCCGGAATGCTATAGTAATATGATTGACAAACTTGATGAGGCAGCAGCAATGACAATGTGGCAGGAAATTTATCAGAAAAGACGCGGTTTGTGGATCTTCATCCCTCTGATGCTGATCTATGCCGCTTCATATTTTCAGCGTACCGCTCTGCCGGGTACGATCATTGACCACTTGACTGCCGATTTGCAGCTGGATGCGGTGGAAATTGCCAATATCGCGGCGGCATTTCTCTATCCGTATGCCTTGTGCCAGTTGATTTCCGGAGCAATGACAGACCGCTTCTGCGGCACCCGGGTGGTGCTGGTCGGCGGGTTGATTTTCCTGACCGGGATATTTTTGTTTCCCCTGATTTCCAGCAACGATCATCTGCCGTACATGTATCTGGCACGGGCAGTGACCGGCATCGGAGCAAGCACGATGTACTTAAGTCTGGTGCGGGAAACCGACCGGCTTTTCGGCAGAAAAAATTACGCAGTGATATTCGGCATCGCCTACACCTTCGGATACGGCGGAGGATTGATGGGGACACTGCCGTTTGCCGCACTTTGCGAACATTTCCCCTGGCAGCAAGTGCTGCTTGCCGCCGCTCTCATATCGGCAGTGATCTACCTGTTTCTGCTGCTCAATATCCGCAAGGCCGACCTGCCGCCCGTGCCGAAAACGCCGTTTTCATTGAAACCGTTTGCCATGATCATCCGCAATCCGTTAAGCTGGCTGGCAACAGGATGCGGCGGAACCGTATTTTGCATTTACATGGTGATCCAGACGGTATTCGGCAAAAAATTCCTGCAGGATTTTGCCGGTATGAGCAGTAACGGTGCAGCAACGGTGATTTTCATTTTAACGATCCTCTGCATGACCACCATGCTGGGAACAAGTTTCCTCACCCGGCTGACCGGAAACCGGCGCCGTCCGCTGGCAATCACCGCTCTGGGAATATGTATGGTCAGCAGTCTGCTGATGATCCCGGCGATCTATTATCACTGGCACAGTCTCGTTTTCGCCGCAATTTTCTGCGCCTTTGCCGTTGCCGCCGGTATGCCGCCCATATTCACGATGATCATGCAGGAGTACAACGCCAGAAGCATCATCGCCCAGGCATCAGCAATATCCAATATGGCCGGATATATCGCCGTAGGTGTGATTTCGCAGCTTGCCGGATTCATTCTCAACTCTTTCGAAAAAACCTCTGATGCCGCAGGGGTCATCACCTATTCGAAAAATGCTTATCTGGCACTGTTCATCTTTCTGGCGGCAATCGCTGTCACCGCCTTTGTCACCTCCTGGAAACTCCCGGAAACCAGAGGACACTACATCAGAAGATACAAGGAATAAATATCATATACAAATCCAATAACTCAAGGAGTAAAAATCATGCTTAATATCGGTTACGCCCAGGAAATCATCACTCCGCCCATCGGAGTGGGACTCGCCGGATATATGAATAAACGCCCCAACGTGGGCATGTACGACGATCTGTATGTCAAAACCGTGGTCTTCGACAACGGCAAAGCCCGCAGTGCGGTGTTGAGTTTTGACCTCATCAGTATCAGCAATCCCGTGCTTACGCCGCTCAAAGAGCGCATGGTGGCAAAATTCGGCGAAGAATTTTTCAACAACACCATCATCTGCGCCACGCACACTCACACCGGTCCGGAGTTCCGTCAAGGTCTCGATGAACGCGCCCGGTTCGCTCTCGACCGGATGATCGACGGTGCCATCCGCACACTTGAACGCGCCATCATGAATCTGCAGCCCGGCGAAATCGAATACGGTTCAGTCTACAACAACCCTTACGGTTTCGTTCGCCGCTACTGGATGAAAAGCGGCGATATCGTCACCAACCCCGGCTGGGGCAATCCCGATATCGACAAACCGGAAAGCGACTTTGACCGCACCATCGGCATCATCCGCATCATCCAGAACGGCAAAACCGCCGCATTGCTCTGCAATATCGCCAACCACGGCGATACCATCGGAGGCAACATTGTTTCCGCCGACTGGTACGGCAGATTCGTCCAGGAGATCCAGCATGAACTCAAAGCCAGCATGCCGGTGCTGGTGCTGGATGATGCTTCCGGCAATATCAACCACTTCGATTTCCGGCAGAAGATCAACCAGACCAACTACGATGAAGCCGTCCGTATCGGCAGAGGATATGCGGCGATCGTCCTCGCCCAGCTGGATAAACTGACCAAACTGGACACCGATGAAATGGTCATCAAAAACTCCACCGTCACGATCCCGCACCGCAAATTGACCGATGCCGAAGTCGCCGAAGCGGAACATACGCTTGCCACCGTGCCGGATATCCCCAAAGAGGGAGATTTTGAGAGTCAGGATCTGGCGAATAAAGTTCCCGCCGCACTGCGTTACTTCGCCCAGCGGGCATTGGATTGCCGGGCAAAGAGCAAACCTTCCCATGACTGCCGTCTCACTGCCATTGAATTCGGCAGAAAACTCGCGCTGGTCTCCCTGCCCGGAGAACCATTCAACGGCATCGCCCAGTCGATCAGAGAGCAGTCCCCGTTTGAAAACACCTTCATCGTCACGCTTTCCCAATCCCAGTCCGGATATGTGCCGATGAAAGAGTGCTTCCCCCGCGGCGGTTACGAAGTGCAGCCCGGAGTTGACACCGTCGCTCCGGAAGCGGCGGACGAAATCATTAATGCGGCACTGAAAAATCTTTGAGCGGTACCCCCATGAATAACCAGATCATCTACCTCGACAACAACGCCACCACGCAGGTAGCTCCGGAAGTATTCGAAGCGATGAAACCCTATTTCTGCGAGAAATTCGGCAATCCTTCCAGTATCCACCGCTTCGGCGGCAGTGTGGCAGCAGATATTGAAAATGCCCGGCGGCAGGTCGCCTCCCTGCTCGGCGCCACCTACCGGGACAGCGACAACTGCGCTACGGAAATAATTTTCACCAGCTGCGGCACAGAAAGCGACAACGCCGCCATCAACGCGGCACTCCACGCCCTGCCGGAACGCAAAAAAATCGTCACCACCGCCGTGGAACATCCTGCGGTGCTGCACTATTGTGAAGAGTTGACCCGTCAGGGTTTCACCGTGGAAAAGATCGGTGTCGACAACTGCGGCAGACTGGATATGCAAGCACTGAAAAAAGCGGTAGACAGCAATACCGCCATTGTTTCCGCCATGTGGGGAAATAATGAGACCGGAACGATCTTCCCGGTAAAAGAGATCGCCGCCGTCGCCCATGCCGCGGGGGCGTACTTCCACACCGATGCGGTCCAGGCGGCTGGCAAAGTAAAAATCGATGTGGTCGATACCGCAGTGGACTTCCTCTCGATTTCCGGTCACAAACTCCATGCGCCCAAAGGCGTCGGAGCGCTCTATGTGCGCCGGGGGATCATCTTTGACCCGCTGATATGCGGCGGACATCAGGAACGCGGCAGACGCGGCGGCACCGAAAATGTCGCTTCCATCATCGGCTTGGGCAAAGCCTGTGAAATTTCCGCTGCCAATCTGGATGAGGAGTATGCCTATCTGAAAAATCTGCGGGACAACTTTGAGCAGAAACTGCTTGCCTCAATTCCCCGCATCCGGATCAACGGAGATCTGGAAAACCGCTTGCCCGGAACCAGTTCAGTAAGTTTCGAATGTATTGAAGGTGAAAGTATCCTGATGCTGCTGGATGTTTTCGGCATCTGCGCCTCCAGCGGTTCAGCCTGTACCACCGGCAGTCTGGAACCATCGCATGTCCTGCGGGCAATGGGCATTCCATACAGTGCGGCACACGGCACGATCCGTTTCAGCTTGTCCCGCTGCAACACTGCCGAAGAGTTGGATTTCACCGCCGGGAAACTTCCGGCGATCATCGCCAGACTGCGGGAAATTTCCCCGTATTGGGAGGAAAAATGATGGGAAAAACTCAAAATGCCGAGATCCAGTTTCCCTGCCGGTGGGAATTCCGGCTGATCGTCATGGCGGAAACCGTTGAAAAAAGCCGGGCGGAAGCATCCGGAAAAGTCGCCGGATGCAAAGACCTGCAGATCACCGCAGGAGAAAGTTCCGGAGGTGGCAAATATTGTGCCCTGCGGGTCGCCTGCGAAGTAGATTCCATGGTTCATGCCAAAGAGTTGGCGGCAGAATTATCCAAAGTGCATGGAGTGCGTTTCATGCTCTGAAAAAAGCTGTTTTGTAAAAAAAATGCTTTTTTTTTGATATTTTTCACGTTTTTGATTTGAAAACTGCCATTTCAGTGATAGATTCTATAGAGTACATTTTATTTTGCAGTATTTTCAAAAATTTATAATAACATAAAATTGAGGGTGTGACAAGAATGAAAGTCTTCAACATTATCGCCTGTGTCATTATTTTGCTGTTGGCAATGGCAAGCGCAGTATTCTCCTATTTCCTCTATGAGAAAAGAGTCCAGTTTGTCGATGGATGGCAGCAGATGACCACTGCGATCCAGACCAGTGCAAAGAAAATCGACGAACAGGGCAGCAAAAAATATGCCAAAGAACTCACAGTCGATAAACTTTCGCACAAGACCTACTCCCAGGACGGCATGCAGAAGCAGTTGAAAAATCTGACCACCCAGAGCAGTGACTTCGTCAAGCAGTATGAAAATGCCATGGCTGGCTGGGATGCTCTGGCGAAAACTCTGGCTGAAAACGCCCGTCAGCGCGGCAAATACCTCAAAAACAGCAAAGTTCTCGAAGCCGGAGAGTTGGCTTTTGAAGCTGACAACAGCAAATTCAGCGCAGAAGATTTCGGCAGTGCCCTCAAACGCTTCATTGATCAGAACAATGAATTCGTCAAACAGTATGAAGATGCGATGAAAGGTTGGCAGGCATTCACCAGAATTTTGAGCAGCGATGCAAAGAAACGCGAAGCGATCCTCAAACAGGGTGATGCGTCATTCTCCAAACTGCTTCCCGGAGAGCTTACATTTGACCCCAAAAACTTCAACATCCGCACCTTTCAGGAAAAACTCCGCAATTTTGCCGAGCAGAATGATAAACTTATCAGTGAATACAACACCCGCGTAAGAGAACTCGAAGCCATGACTGCCGACCGCAACGAGTGGAAACGTAAATACGAAGCAATGACCGCTGACCGCAACAAGTGGAAAAAAGATTTTGAAGATACCAGCAGAGTCCTCGCCCAAACCAAACGGGAGCTCAACAGCACCACCCAGCAGCGCAATGTTATGGCCAGATACTACGCCACCATCGGCAATCGTGTAAATGCCAATGCCGGTGCGGAAAAAGATTTCGTCAACGTCAACACCTATCAGGGACGTCTCGACCGGGTCAGTCAGGCTGTCAACAAAATGGTTGCCAACCGCGACAATATGATCAAAGAAATGGAACGCATCAGCGGCAAAAAACTTGACAGCAATGCCATATTTGCCAATGTCCGCAAAGGTCTGACGCCCTTTGAAACCCAGTACAATATCCATAAGACCGCCCGTCAGAAATATGCCGGTGCCGTCGCCGCCGTCGCCGCCCGTCACAAAGTGGCATTCAAAGATGACGCCACCAAGAGCTATTCTGCCACCGACAGCGTAATCAGAGCCAACAACAAAGAGCTTGACAAAATCCCCGTCCTGCAGAATCAGCTGGCAACTGCACACCGCAATATCGGCAATCTCAACAACACCGTTGATGCACGCAACAAAGAGATCAGCAAGCTCAATGGACATATCAACGATTACAGAACCATTCTGGAACTCAAACCGGAAGATGCTCATCCCAAAGCCTGGGAACGCGGTTCCGTCGATGCCCGTGCCATGGTGGTCGGCGAAGTGACCAAAGTTTCTGCAAAATACGGCTATGTCGTGCTGAATATCGGTGCCGACACCGAAGTTATCCAGACCATCGGCAACAAGAATCAGCCGGTCAATCCGGATCTGGAAGGCGGCTTGACTTTCAACGTCACCCGCAACGGTGAATTCATCGCCACCGTCACACTCTCCAATATCGGAGCCAAAGAATCCACCGCCCACATCCCGGCTGACAAAGCGGATATCGTCAAAGTCGGCGACAAGGTTACATTCAAGAAATAATTTCCGGAGGGTAACAAATCATGCTGAATTCAAAGTTTTTCACAGTGATGCTTGCGTTGACCCTGTTGAGTGCCGCCGCAGTGGTAACACTGCAGGCTCTGGAGATGGTTGAATACAGCCTCTTTGAAACGCTGATGGTCAAATTCGGATTGGCACAATGAACCGGAACAAATGTATAAGAAAAATTACCGCTGTCGTTTTGACAGCGGTATTTTTATTGCTGATTGCCGGATGCACTCAAATCGAACGGGACGGCATCAGCCCGATCCCGCACAATACACCTGCCGCATGGGAACTGAATCCATACGGCACATTCAATTGATCAGCGGCAGAAAAATCACTTCTGCGGTATCCCCCGGAAAAAGAGAGTCATCCGGTACACCCCTGCTTTGACCGGCTGATTCCTGCCGATCCGGCAGTCGATATAAAGCACCGGGCAGGAAGATGCCAACGGAGTACTGCCGGATTTTGCCGCATCAGCAATGGCGAATTCATCAAACGGCAGTACCGTAAATGAAAATGTACTTCCGGAAATGATCTGCAATCCGCATCCGGAAACCTCATCCGGGAAGATCACCGATGACACATTACTGCGGCATCCGGCAGAGATCCGGCTGTTGCGGGGATACATGGTGTCTACCGGCAGAGTATAGCGGGAATTTACCGAACCGGCTTCACCGGGATAGTTCTCCCACGGACCGTTGCCGTTAAAAGTGACAGATTTCATTGCCGGGGACAAGTACCAGTACACGCCCAGCCGGGGAATCCCGGCAAAAGATTCCGGCACGACAAATTCCGCATCGTAGCGGATGGAACCATCCTCCTGTGGAGTAAAACGCTGGGTAAATTCCAATTCGTCCATCTCCATAAGCGTGGGCAGAGCGATGGCGTGGCACTCGACCGAACTGCCATCGGAAACAAAACGGTCGGCAGCGACTTTCAACCGGTCAAGTTTCAAATTTTTCAAAGATTCCGGAACCAGTCCGGCACGGTAAAGCGAGAGCCGGGGACCGCCGGTAAAGAGTTTTTCGCCGTTGTAACGCAATTCGCGCATCCCGTTGGCATCAATTTCCGCAGAGAGTTTACCGCTGGAAATGATCGCGCCGGAAACCCCGAAGCGCACGCCGGTAAAGTACTGTTCTTTCACCGACAGCGGCAAAAGCCGGACAGACGGCTGCATTTCAAAACTTTCAAACGCGACCTCTGTGCCGTTTTCGTCAAAAAACCGGATGATCAGCACCGCGGTTGATCCGTAAAAAAGATCCGGCACTTCCACAGAAAGCAGCAGCTCCCGTTCCTCTCCGGCAGCCATATCATTAACCAGAAACTGCCCGAATGAGTGACGGGTACCGTCAACTTCCAACTGCCACTTGCCGGCAATGCGGCCGCACGATTGGCGGCAGCGAACCATGATCCTGCCGGTCATCATATCCAGCAGTTTCACAGTAAAGGGCTGACCGGCATAAAATTCCTGAACTTCAGCGGCACAATTCAAGTGATCCATAATTCATTTCCCGAGCATAACGGCGGCAGTGGCGGCGATGCCTTCGCCTCTGCCGGTGAATCCGAGTTTTTCTGTAGTGGTGAATTTGACCGACACCCGGTCGATATCCCAACCGGCGGCATCAGCGATCCGGCGGCGCATAGCTTCGCGATATGGTGCAAGTTTCGGCTTCTGGGCGATAACTGTCACGTCGCAGTTGAACACCCGGTATCCGGCAAATTCCGGCAATGCCAGCACTTTTTTCAACAGCTCCACACTGTCTGCTCCGGCGTATGCCGGGTCATTATCCGGGAATATCATCCCGATATCCCCCAATGCCAATGCACCGAGCAGCGCATCCATCAGCGCATGGATCGCCACATCCGCATCACTGTGTCCCAGCAAGCCATATTCGCAGGGGATATCCACTCCGCAGAGGATCAGTTTTCTTTCCGGAACCAGCCGGTGGACATCAAATCCCTGACCGATACGTACATCTGTCATAAAGATTTTCCTTTTTCAGTTATTGGCCTATTTATCGTGATGCACAGCAATTGGAGAATAACAAAATTTAAGCCGGAAACAGAGTCCTCATGGATGATATCCACCGAATTCCGCTCCCGGCCGTAAACGATCAAAAAAATTCAGATTATTTTTTGATCAGGGCTTTGATCTGCTCACGCTTGCGGGCGAGATATGCTTTGCGCCGGTTGCGTTTCTCGATCTTGTTGTGCTGCTGTCCCATTTTTATCCTCGTTTCGTTAAAAATTGACACAATCCAAGTTGTCATGGTTTAATATAGTTGCACTTTTCACAAATTTCAACCTGCCGCCGCATATTAGTGGCATTTTTTTCAAAATCATTGCATTGCGCCTTGATAAAAGGACAAAACGGAAGTAAATTATCTTTTTGAAAGCAACTTGAAATTGTCTCAAAACCGGAACATCCCGGCGTTATGGTTCGGACAGCCGCATCCCGGATGCCGCCCGGAACTGTTTTTTGAGTATCTTTGACTGTCAACAGGAGTATACTGATGAAGCGTTTGACCGCGATATTATTGTTGTTCGGAGCAGTTTTTCTCTCCGCCGCCGCTCCGGAAGCGACGATGATCCTGCTCAACGACCGGGAAGCGGTCACTGTCGAACCTGACGGTACCAATTCAACAGTCGATGAGTGCGTATATCAAGTGCTGAACCATCGCGGATTGCGGCAGCTGCAGAAAATGTCGTTCCACTTCAACGCCGACTACGGCACGATTTCCGTCACCCATCTGGCAATCGTCAAAACCGACGGCAAACGCATTACAGTCGACCCGGCGAAAAATTCTGCGGTCTCCACTGAAAGCAGCCAGATGGATTCCGCTATCTACGATCCGGCAAACAAGGTTCTCCATGTCACCGTTCCCGGTCTGGAAATCGGCGATACTCTGGAAGTTACCACGCTGGAAAAACAGACCAAAGCCCGACTGCCCGGAGAATTCAGCGATATCGCCGTACTGCAGGCGGATTTCCCCATCAAAAATTATGAGTATTCCATCAGCATGCCCGCCGGGAAACCCCTGAATTTCTGTGTAAAAGATGAAGTTCCTGGCACGCTGACCTTTGCTGAAAAACGTCAGGATTCCCGCATAATCTACTCCTGGACTGCCAAAAATGTCCCGCAAGCCATTCCGGAAACCGCCATGCCCCCCATGTACACCTGCACCCAGCGGGTACTGGTTTCCACCGTCAAATCATGGGAAAATATCTCCCGCTGGTACGATAAACTTTGCGAACCGCATCTGGCAAAGGTCAATGAGGCAATGAAGCAGAAAACCGCCGTATTGACCGCCGGAAACAAGACGGATATGGAAAAGATCACCGCCCTTTTCCAATTCGTTTCCCAGCAGATACGCTACACCGGAGTAACTGATGAAGAGAGCGCGCCGGGGTACGAACCGCACGATGTTGACCGGACATTCGATCAGAAACACGGTGTCTGCCGGGACAAAGCGGCATTGCTGGTCGCCATGCTCAAACTGGCGGGATTCAAAGCCTACCCCACGCTTTTCATGTCCGGCACACCCAAAGATCCGGAAATAGCAAACATCTACTTCAATCACGCCATCGTTGCCGTGGAAACCGCCCCCGGCAGATACATCCTGATGGACCCGACATTTGAAACCACCACCGAATTGTTCCCCGGTTATCTGGCTGGCGACTCCTATCTGGTTGCCAAACCGCAGGGAGATACGCTCCGTACCGCACCGCCGGTCAAAGCGGAAAGCAACCTGCTGGAAATAAATACCAACGTAAAAAATGCCGCTGCCCGCATGGAAATAAAATTTTCCGGAATTTACGACAACATGTTCCGTTCGGCATTTTCCGAATGGCATCCGGATGATATCAGAAATTTCTTTGCCTCTCTGGTTCGGGAAATCATGCCGGGAGCAGAGTTTACCAAAGTGAACATCCGTCCGGAAAACGTGCGGGATATGAGCTGTCCGCTTGCCGTGACCCTGGAGTTCAAAATTCCGGATTCCGGGCGTTCCGACCGTGATCTGCAGGCACTCACCTTGCCACGCGCCGGGATCATACTGGGCAATATGCGCACACTGTTCACCTGTACCGCCCTGAAAAAACGCCGGTTCCCGCTGCGGGTCATGCCCCGGGCAGTCAGAGAAAAGATCGTCATGCAGCTTGCCCCGGGATTCAAATACGAACTGCCGCCGGATATCGATTTGCAGGAAAAGGGACTGCTCCGGCTGCAAAGCAAAAGTTCCATCAAAAACCATGAACTTACCGAAGAATTTTTCATGGCACTGGATTCCATGCGGGTTTCACCGCAGGATTATCCGAAGTTCCGCAGTGCCGCAGCCGCCGCCCGCAACAACCGCCTGTCCATGCCCATTGCCGAAAAAAACACCGGATACTCCACCGACGGCGAAAAAGCCGAAGTCATCAAAGTTGTGCGCCATTACGATATCATTGATCCGCACAGTTGGAAATATACTGTCACATCGCACTTCCGGGTGTTGAACTACGCCGGGATGAAGTATTACGCCAATATCCCGCTGGAGTACGTGGAAAGCTGCGGAAAACCGGAAATCAGTGCCATCGTCACCGATTCCAAAGGTCAAAAACACACCCTTTCGACAAAGGACATCCAATATATGGACGATGAGGAGATCTCTGCGGTCCCCCGCTATGCGAAACGGAAACTGGCGGTAATCACCCTGCCCGGGATGGATGTCGGAAGCACCGTGGAACTGACCGTTTCCGCCCTCCGGAAAAATATGCCTGGCTTCAGCACCGGATTGCTCACGCGCAGTGACACCCCGGCTCTGGCAAGTGAATTGATCATCGAACACCCGGCAAAGATGAAGTTGAAAATCTCCGATATCCCTCCGGAGATCCGGGATTCGATCACCTTCGGCGGCAAGCGGATCATCCGCCGTTACACCGTTGGCAAATCGCCCAGGCTCCCCGATGAACCGGATCAGCCGGATCCCAGTGTGTTCGTACCCGGAGTAAAAATCACCTCGATCGATTTTGCAGAGCTGGCAAACTATTACACCTCTGCCGCTCAAAAGCAGGTCGATGCCGCCTCCCCGGAAATCGCCGGAGTTGCCCGCAAGATCGCTGCCGGAAAAAAATCTCCTGCCGAGATCGCCGATGCCGTGGAAAAGTATGTTTACCGGCACATCCGCAAGGTGAATCTGCCGCTGAACGATATGCTGCCGTCGGACTTTTCCGCGCCGCAAACCACATTGCGTGACGGCTGCGGCAACAGCACCGACCGCGCCATACTGATGGCGGCAATGCTGAAATCTCTGGGTATCGGATACCGGTTCATCCCGGTGACCTGCGAGCCGTTTTCCAGCCGGAGAGCGGATCAGTTGAGGGAATTTCCGGAAAACATCTGTTCCGACCTGCTCCTGAAGGTCGATACCGGCAAAGGTATCGTCTGCCTGAATGATTCCGGACTGCATGCCCCTGCCGGAACGCTGCACCATCAGGAATACATGTGTCTGGATAACGGCAAACTCGATGTACTTGTTTCCGGAGATAAAAACGGCAAAGATCTCGATATCTCCGTCACGCTCAAGAAAGATCTTTCCGCCGAAGTGACTTTGAAATACACCCCTTACGGTACCCATCTGGAAAAGCTCCGGGAACAATTTGCCGGATTTACTCCGGCGACCGAACGGCAATTCTTTGAGAAGTACGCTTCCGGCATCGCTCCGCAGGCGGAAATTCTGGAAAGCGGTTTTGCTTCGGATACCATGATGCTGAAACTTCACATTCCGGATTTCGCCAGACGCAGCGGCAAATTCGTCTATCTGCCCCTGCCCGCATTCCAACTGTTGAATGCAGAACTGTCCATCCCGGCGAAAAAACGGGAAACCCCCTATTTTCACCGTTCACAACTGAACATGAATATGGATTATGAGATCAGCGTACCGGAAAACTTCCGCATCGTCCGCCCGGAACCGCTCAATATTTCGGCGGGAACGATCTTTTTTGACCATGATTATCTTTATCTTGCATACAATCGCAAGCATCTGATAAGTTTCATGCTGACCAAGCAAAGCGGTATCGCTTCACCGGAGATTTTTGAATATCTGCGGCAGCTCAAAAACAAACTCAATGATTTTTCAACTGAACACATCTTTTTCATTACGGAGTGATTTTCCATGATCCTTAAACAACTGCCGCTGGGGGCGTTTGCCACCAACTGTTTTCTGGTATTCATGCCGGAAACGGAAGAACTATTCATCATCGACCCCGCATCTGAAGCAGAAAAAATCGTGGCGGAAGCCAAAAAATTCCCCTTCAAAAAAGCGCGGATCCTGCTGACCCACGCCCATATCGACCATATCCATGCTGCAGGCACAGTCGCCGCTTCGCTGAATATCCCTTATGCGGAACTTGCTCCGGCAGATCACCTCATGTACAACAGCCCCCTGAACGCCATCCCCCCGTACTTCGATCACCCGGACGACCTGCCGGAAGTCCGGGATTTCAGTACAATAACCAGCTGCACCGTGATCGGATTGCCCGGACACACCCCCGGCGGGAGCGGTTTTCTTTTTAATGACGGCAAAGAAAAGTTCCTCATTTCCGGCGATACACTCTTTTGCACCTCCATCGGCAGAACCGACCTGCCGGGAGGAGATTATGCCGCACTGATCGACTCCATAACCGGCAAACTGCTCACGCTTCCTGATGATCTGACCGTCTATCCCGGTCACGGTGAAGAGACCTCGATCGGCTTTGAAAAGAAACACAACCCATATTTGAATTGAAGGAAAAAATATGTCAAACTGTACCATTATTTCCAACGCCCGCATGCACGGCGATTACTTCCGGGCAATTTTTGACGCTCCGGAGATCGCCCCGTTGAGCAACCCGGGACAATTCGTCCACATCCGTATCGACAACCGTCTGGATCACATGCTCCGCCGCCCATTCAGCATCCACAATGCCGAAAACGGCAAACTCACCATCGTTTACAAGGTGGTCGGCAAAGGGACCCTGGCTCTTTCGGAGCTGCCCGCCGGAACGGTGTGCGATATTCTGGGGCCCTGCGGCAGAGGCTTCTCCACTCCGGATGCTGATGCCATTCCGGTGGCAGTCTGCGGCGGCTACGGCGCAGCAGCAACTTACATGCTCACCCGGCGGAGCAAAAACGGCGGAGTCCTGCTGCTGGGAGCCCGCAGCAAAAACGATCTGCTGCTGACCGGAGAGTATGCCGAAGCCGGATTTCAGGTCAAAGTCGCCACCGATGACGGCTCGGAAGGCATCAAAGGCAGAGTGACCGATCTTTTCCCGGAACTTCTGGAAGAGTACAAAGGTAAAAAACTCTTTTTCTACGGCTGCGGCCCGCACCCGATGCTGATGGCGCTTGCCAGACTGCTGCGCGAAAAAGGTCTGGATGGCGAATTGAGCGTGGATCATATCATGTGCTGCGGCGTGGGAGCATGCTTCGGCTGTGTGGTAAAAGTCAACGATCACGCCCATCCGGGCGAATGGATGTACGCCCGCAGCTGTGCGGACGGTCCGGTATTCAAACTTGCAGATATTTATACGGAGTAATCTATCATGGCAGATCTTAATGTTGATTTCGGCAAATTTCAGCTGAAAAATCCGGTGATGACCGCTTCCGGCACATTCGGATACGGTTTGGAGTATTCCCGGTTTTACGATATTTCCCGCCTGGGCGCGATCGTGGTCAAAGGCATCCGCAGTGTCCCGTCCGACGGCAACCCCACGCCCCGGGTGGCGGAAGTCACCGGCGGTATGCTCAATGCCATCGGCTTGCAGGGCCCCGGCGTGGAAAAATTCCTCCACGATGACCACTATCTGCCCGGAGTAAAAAAGACCGGAGCCGCCATCATCGTCAATATCTGGGGCAAAACCGCTGAAGAGTACGCTGAAGTCGCCGCCCGGCTCGAAGCGGAAGCCAAAGATGATATCACTGCGCTGGAAATCAATATTTCCTGCCCCAATGTCAAGGCCGGAGGAGCGGCGTTCGGCACGGACCCGAAACTTGCCGAATCGGTGATCTCCGCCGTCCGCAAAGCAACCACCATGCCCCTGATCACCAAATTGAGCCCCAATGTGACCAGCATCGCCGAATTTGCCCGCATCGCGGAAAATTGCGGCAGTGATGCCGTTTCGCTGATCAACACCATTTCCGGCATGGCGATCG
Source organism: Lentisphaerota bacterium (assembly GCA_015061495.1). Taxonomy (GTDB): domain Bacteria; phylum Verrucomicrobiota; class Lentisphaeria; order Victivallales; family Victivallaceae; genus UBA1784. Next base: position 1,438 of record SUWL01000007.1, on the reverse strand, counting down.
ACATCGAAACCCGCCGGACCAAAATCGCCAACCGCACCGGCGGACTTTCCGGCCCGGCAGTCAAACCGGTCGCGATCCGCATGGTCAACGAAGTGTACAAAGCAGTCAGAATCCCCATCATCGGCATGGGCGGAATATCCTGCGGCGCCGATGCCGTGGAATTCATGATCGCCGGTGCCGCAGCCGTGGCGGTGGGAACGGCAAACTTTGTCGATCCGTTTGTGCCGCTGGAAGTCATCGGCTTCATCAATGATTACTGCGACCGGCACGGCATGAAAAGTGTCAGTGAACTTACCGGTTCTCTGCTGAATTGAGCTTCAAACAGGGAGAAATCCGGAAAATTATAAAAAAATAACGGATTTCTCCTTGAAAAAATGCGCTTTCGAGTGTATTTTATGTAGAATAAGGGAAGTGAATTGCATTTTCCGGTGGCACTATTCCACCGCACACCGGGAAAAACGCGGTTTCCTGAAGACAATGACAAGCTTAGTTTGTGACGTGTCACCGTTGTCCCGACCGTTTCCGGAAGGGAAGGATGGTTGCACACCTTTTTCGTGTCTGCAAATTACCGCAGATACCTTAAAGGCGATACAAAAATGCTGAAAACTGAAAACTTTTAACAACGTTCAATATCAAACAGGAGAAAGAACAATGAAAGTCAGAGCGTCGGTGAAACGCAGATGTGAATTCTGCCAGATCATCAAACGTAACGGCAAGATCCGGGTCATCTGCTCCCGCGATGCGCGCCACAAACAGTGTCAGGGCTGATGCCCGGAGAATGGAATTTCATTCATAACAGTTAACTATAAAGGATCAAAATCATGCCCCGTATCATTGGTGTGGACATCCCCGGAAACAAGCGCGTCGAATATTCTCTGCGCTACCTCTACGGCATCGGTCCGGCTCTCGCTCTCAAAATCATTGAGCAGGTCGGCATCGATCGCAACCTCATGGCCAAAGATCTGACCCAGGATCAGATCGCCGCCATCACCAAAATGCTTCAGGATGACCTCCTGGTCGAAGGTGACCTCCGCCGTGCCGTCGCCGCCGACATCCGCCGCCTGCAGCAGATCAACTGCTATCGCGGCATCCGTCACCGCCGCAACCTGCCTGTCCGCGGTCAGCGTACCAAAACCAACGCCCGTACCCGCAAAGGTAAAAAAGTTACGATCGGTGCTATCCGTGACAAAACTCAGCGTCGTCTCGCTGCCAAAGGCTGATAAATCAGCAGCCTGATCAAACGTCAAGATTATTAACAATATCAATTTGGAAAGTATAGAAAAATGGCTGAAGAAGTGAAAGTTGCGGAAGTCGCCGCCCCGGAGGCAGAAGCCACCGCCCCCGCCGCTGCCCCGAAACAGCGCAGCAAAAGCGGTCGCTATATTCCCAGCGGTATCGCCTACATCCTGGCGACGTTCAACAATACCAAAGTTACCTT
>SUWL01000006.1 GCA_015061495.1 Lentisphaerota bacterium | reverse complement strand
CGGCAGCGGTACATTCTGTCTGAATGTACCGCTGCCGGCAGCACCGGGGATCGCATAAGTTTCCAGACGTTTGCCGTTGGTGGCATTGACCACCAGGATCTTTTCATACGGCAGGATACCGGCTTTTTCGAGGATGTCGATGTCGATTTCCAAACTTCCTTCATAGTCAATATCGCATTGAGTGATTCTGGCACGGTGAATTTTACCTTTGAGCATTTCCAACAGCATAATATCTGATCCTTCTGTATAATTAGGTTGATCAACGCGCTTAATATAACACCGCAAGGTGAAAAAAACAACTGTTCTCCCAAAAATTTGTTCCCTTGCACCCGGGCATTTTTGGTATCCGGCGCTCGCGCAGCTCCACTGTACCTTCATGGCGCCTGTCAGGCAGGGATGAAAACGGTGTTTTTCCGTTCCAATCAGGGCGATCAGGAGTACCGGGATACCAGAGCGGATTAGGTGATTTACAACTTCCGGGAACTGCCGGAGGCATTGGCGTTTCTGGAAAGATAAGAACCGGAAACGCTCATTGCATCTTTGCTGTTCACTCTGCAATCAGGGAATAACGCACCCCCTCAATGATCATTTTGGCGGCAATCGCTGAAAGAAACAATCCGCTTAATTTGGTGATGACCATGATCCATTCCTGCTTGAAAATTCTTTCCGCTTGCGTGCTTAATGCCAGCAGTGCGGTCAGCAGCACGGCCGCCGTCAGCAAAGCAAGCAACTGGATACAGGTCGTTAAAATATCGCCTCTTTCCAAACCGATCACGATCAAACCGGCGGCTGTTCCCGGCCCGACAGCCATCGGTATGGCAATGGGGACAACGGCAATCGCGCTGTCACGGCTGTATGCCGGACGTTGTTTTTTCCGGTTATTACCGCCCCAAACCAGCATCACCGCGCAGATCATCAGGATTACTCCACCACCGACCTTGAAAAGATAAACGTCGATCCCAAGCAATGAAAACACTGCTTGCCCGCAGAAAAAAAGCAGCGTCCCTGCCGCCATAACTGCGATCCCGCTTTTGATACTGATCCACAACCGCTCCTGCGCAGTGTGTTCTGATGTCAGCGGCAGAAAGGTGGACAGCACCGCAAATGGATTGAGCAATATTAAAATTTTTACCGTCGTCATAAAAAACTGTTCCATGATTTATTTTCCTCTTTTTGCGTATTTTTTTACTTTCCCGTTTGATATTATAAACGATGTTTATTATATTATACTGCAAGAAAAGCGAAAAGTCAAGCATAATATTGAATATATTTAACAAAAGGGTAATATAATGAACGATATACCTGAATTATCCGCCATTGGCAAAAATTTGTACCGGGAACGCAAACGGCAGCAGCTCTCTATGACCGATCTTGCAGCGGCAAGCGGGATATCCAAAGCGATGCTCTCCCAGATCGAATCGAACAAAGTCAATCCGACCGTTGCCACCCTCTGGAAAATTGCCCAGGCATTGCATATTGATATCGAATCGCTTATTTCCGGAGAAAAGCCGAATAAAAAACGTTTCGAGGTGATCCGCCAGGAAAATATCATCACGTTTGCGACCGATCATTGCGGCACAGCATTTCAAGTGCTTACCCCGCCGACAATGGCAGAGGATCTTGAACTTTACCGGATGATTCTCAAACCGGGCTGTAAACACATTTCACAACCTCATACCTGCGGGACAGAAGAGTTTCTGAATCTGCTTTCCGGAGAAATCAAAGTGACCGCCGGGGAAAACAGCGCGATCCTTGCGCCGGGGGATTTTATTATTGTCCAATCTGATATCGAACACTGCATTGAAAATCTCTCACCGCAGTCAAGTGAATTGTTTATGGTTGTCCGCTTTAAAGGCACCAATGGTAAAGGCGGCAAAAACAATTAGTTCACCGCTTTTTTTCACCTGAATACCGCAGTCTGCAAACGTTTGGGATGTATGCTTTTTCAGAGAGCGGTGATTTTCAGGTTGCGCAGCTGGATGGTGAATGGAGCTTTGGAGGAGCTGATGGTGAAAATCGCCGGCATGGCGACTGCCGGCAGGATCTCCGGATCGGTGACTTTGCCTTTAAGTACGCCGTCAACCGTCAGCGAAGCACCGTTTTTGCTGTTTTCGATCACGATGTTGTGCCACTTCCCGGAGGTGAAACTGCTGCGGACAAGCGAGGAATTTTTATTGCTTTTGCCTTTGGTGTGAACGTAAAAAGTTCCGCGGCCGCCGTCTTTGCTGCCGGTAAGCATCACCCATGCCGAATCATAGTGCCACGGGACAGTGGTGACCAGACCGAAATAGGCGCGGCATCCGGTATTGAGATCGTCCAGTTTGATTTCCGCTTCCAGACGGACATTCTGGAATTTCTGCCGTGAAAGCAACCGAAATTCGCTGCCCGGAGCTTTGACCGTACCGGAGAATACTCCGTCGCTGCAGCTTACCGGATTGGCAGCATTACCCCGGAGTACCAGCCAATCTTTTTGCATGGCATTAAGGGAAGAGAGGTCTGCGGTTTTGCTGCCGGTAATCGGCGGCGGTTCTGCAACGGTGATTTTCACCTCTTTGCCGCCGGTGGAAAGCAGCTTCCAGGTGCCGCATTTGGTGTAGTGGTGCCAGAAAAATTCCGGAGCTGCCGGGAGGTCGGAAGTTTTGCACAGCACTTCAGTACCGTAGTAATTCATCGGGCTGATGACTTTGACCGGACCGTGGGATGAGTAGGTGAAACCGTTTTTGCCGATATTGCGGAAAACGGTGAATCCGCCCTTCGCCGCTTCAGCGGAGACCTCAAACGTCCAGTTGCAGATGTTGTAACTGCCGGCTTTACGGATGACGAAATCGAAATCATCTTCTTTCTGCACCCGGTTTTCCCGGATGGCAGCGGCGAGGGTTTCCGCCATGATCTTATGACCGTCGTTATTGGGGTGCAGAGCATCGGGGAAATATTTTCTCTGACCGTTCAATGCCTGTTCGATATGGACGACGATACAGTTTTCTTTGGCAGCGATCTCCTGGATACCGGTATTCACGGTTGCCATATAGTGCATATTTTCCGGACTGCGCCAGACGGGGGTGATGGTCATGCAGACGATTCCGGCATTGGGCAAAGCGGCTTTGACTTCGCGGATGAACTGCCGGTAGCTCCAGAAGTACTCCGCCAGTGAACAACGTGTACCATTGTCATTTACGCCATGCTGGACGACCACGATATCCGGTTTGGCAGCGATCACATCTTTGAGGCGGTAGGGATAACCGGAAGTAGTGCGCCCGGGCCACGCCTGATTGCTCATCGTCGAACCGGATATGGCGATATTGTGTTCGATATACTTCCCGGAATTTTCCGCAAGCAGTTTCACTGCCACCGTGGAAAAACGCATTTCCCGGGGAGAAGCTCCCACTCCGCAGGAGATGCTGTCTCCGACAAAGACGATCTTTTTTTCCGCACCGGCGAGCATAAGTGCCGCCGCACTGATCAACAGGGTGAATAATTTTTTCATTTTCCTTCCTCCTTTTTATGTCTGAATTGACGGTAAGTTATCTTTTTATTGAGAATAAACTGCACCAGCGGGATGATGATCAGTGTCAGCACCGCTTTGATCAGATACACGTTGAAGTGTTTTTGGGCAAAACTGATCAGCAGCGTGGAAAACGCCATGCCGCACGCTGCGATCGTCAGGTACGAAACAAAACGGAAAAGTACGTGATCGGACTTTTTGAAGTTGTAAAAAGTATTCCCGGAAAAGGTGAAAAGAAAACCGGCGATATTCCCTGACAGACTGGCAAACTCCGGCGGCAGTACTTTGAAAAAGGTCAACAGCGCAAAGATCCCGTAATCCACCGCTGCCGCCAGCAGTCCGATGATCCCGTAAAGCACCAGCTGGTGCAGCCAGGTGAAGCGGATACAGCCCAGACGGTAAAGTGCCAGAACTGATTTGAAAATGTATACCGGAGAATTCCCCGGCGGCGGCAATACCTTGCTGTCACACGGAAACAGGGCGATATCCGGCCGGGGGTGGACTTTTTTCAGATACAGGAGATTTGCCGGGAAATCCGCGGAGGTTTCCGGCGGGGTGATTTTCTGCAGTACCGGGGTTTTCCAGATCTGCACTGCCGCGGCGGAACTGCCGTTTTTTATTCCGCAGAATATTCGCAGAAACAACCGGTAGAATAGATCCACAAAGCTGACTGCCGCCGGTTTTTTTCCGGTAAGCACCAGTACATCGCACGGCAGAGAAGCGGATTTTTCCAGCATGGCAGGCAGTAAATCAACGGTTTCCGGAGTGCAGGAGGAGAAGATCACGCTCTTCGCCGTCCCGATCCGGGCAATATCTCCGGGGCAGACGATTTCACAACCGGGAAAACGCTCTTCAAGAAGTTCCCGGAAGTTCCCGGCATCTGCTTTGGCCGCAACCAGGGTAACTGCCATATCTGCTTTATTTCGATCCATAATTGCTGTCATACCATGTCAAAAAGTATAAATATGTCCGATAATATACCATTGATAAGACGTATTTACAAGTTGCAAAACGGATTTTCACCGCCTTTTGCCCAGCGAACGGAATAGAACTGTAAGTATCAGCGTAAAACCGATCACCGACAGCAGCAGCGGCAGAAAGCCGGTGAAAATACGCCACAAACCATCAATGCACCACGCTTCCCAGTTGCCCATCCAGCCGAAAAATATACACAACACCAGCACCATGCCGAGGATCACCGCAAAGCCGTTGGCGGCACCTTGCAGGTCTTCGCGGCTCAATGTGATGTGCGAAATGATCGAAAACGCCAGATAAAGCCAGAGCCATGATTTCCACGAACCCCAGAATTCAAGGCTGACAGCCATGGCGGCAAACGAAGCAAAAGTGTATTCAAATTGCGGCAGCAGCACTCTGGTAAGCAGATGCAGAACCAGTATGCCGCCCCAGACCGGACCGGTGCCGATGAAAAAGTTGCCGATCCGCTGATAGATACTGTCCGGGTTGTAACGGTGGTTGACATATCCCAGCGTGCCGTCATTTTTCGGAGAAAATAACACCATGTCCGTAATTTCATGACCAAAAATCAGGCAGAAAAGCGCATGACTCAATTCGTGGATCATCACCCCGGGAGCAGTCAGGAAGATATACGGTTTGATCCCCATCAGATCCGCAACGCTGCTGCGCACCGCCGTCGATAACACCTGCATCACCAATGCCGTAATCAGCCACGGCAGTATACCGGCGGATAAGAGCAAAACCACATTCAATAACGCGTCAGCAAGATATTTTATCAGTTCCATATATTCTTGATCCCTGTTGCAAACTTTTCCTTCCGGAATCCGGGAAATCACCGGTTTTTCTGGCGGCGCAGCTGATCCCAGTAGTCGAGGCGGCGTTTGATTTCCCGCTCAAAACCGCGTTCAACGGGGTGGTAGAACTTTTTTCTGCCCATGGTTTCCGGGAAGTAGTTCTGACCGGAAAATCCCTCCGGAGTGTCGTGGTCGTAGATGTAATCTTTGCCGTAGCCCAGCTCTTTCATCAACGCGGTAGGAGCATTGAGGATATGCGCGGGCGGGGTCAGAGAAGAGAATTCTCTGGCGCATTTTCTGGCGGCGATCCAGGCGGTTTCCATGGAATTGGATTTGGGAGCAGTGCCGAGGTAGACGATCAATTCGGCGATCGCCAGTTCTCCTTCCGGAGAGCCGAGGCGGTCGTAACTCTCCCAGGCGGCGATCGCCAGCTGGAGAGCCTGCGGATCGGCAAGTCCGACATCTTCTGAAGCGAAACGGGTCAGGCGGCGGAGCAGATATTTGGGATCTTCTCCGCCCTCGATCATCCTCGCCGCCCAGTAGAGTGCCGCATCGGTGTCTGAACCGCGCAGAGATTTGTGGAGGGCGCTGATCAGATTGTAGTGACCTTCCCGGTCCTTGTCGTATACGGGGGAGCGTTTCTGCACGACTTTCAGCAAAGTTTCGCAGTTGAGCGTTTCATGCATCCCGGTCAGATCGTAGACGGTTTCCAAAAGGTTGATAAAGTATCTTCCGTCCCCGTCGGCAAGCGAAATGAGCAGTTTTCTGGCGTCGTCATCCACCGGCAAAGTACGGTGCTGGAGATTTTCGGCACGGGTGATTAGTTTTTCCAGAGCTTCCGGGGCAAGAGGTTTGAGGGTGAATACCTTGCAGCGGCTCAACAGTGCGCTGTTCAACTCAAAAGAGGGGTTTTCGGTGGTGGCGCCGACCAGCGTGACGGTACCGTTTTCCACATAGGGCAGAAATCCGTCCTGCTGGGCGCGGTTGAACCGGTGGATCTCGTCGATAAAGAGCAAAGTCCCTTCGCCGTAAGCCCGGTATTTTTCGGCTTCTTCAAAGGCCTTGCGCAGATCCGCCACCCCGGAAAAAACCGCCGACAGCGCCACGAAACGCATGCTGGTGGCAGTTGCCAGTATCCGTGCCAGAGTGGTTTTGCCGCATCCCGGCGGCCCCCATAGGATGAAACTGGAGAGTTTGCCGGAGTCGATCATCCGGCGCAAAGGTGCGCCTTCGCCGAGCAGATCGTCCTGCCCGACGATTTCGGCAATGGCAGACGGGCGCATCCGGTCGGCAAGCGGCCGGGAAAGATTTTCACCGAAAAGCGACTGTTGACTCATAATTCGTCACTGCTCCAGAGCGAATACGGTCTCCGGCTCAATGCCCGGTTGGAATAACGGCTGTCACCGGAAATTTCCCTGCCCAGCCAGAGGGGTTTTTCAAAGTGGGTGTCTTCGGCGGGCAGTTCCAATTCGGCGGTGAAAAGCGGAGCATTGACTCCGAGGTATTCGTCAACTTCCCATACCAGATCATTGCCGGCGGGGATGATATAGCGGATCTTTTCCACCGGGGGATCCAGCGAGAGGGTGTTGAGCATCTCTTCGGCATCCGCCACGGGAATGGGATACTCAAATTCGCTGCGGCTGACCCCGGAAGTTTTACCTTTGATCGTGAGAAATGCCGCCCCGTCGCGCAAACGCACCCGCACGGTTGTGGCGGCGGCGGTCAGATACCCCTGGATGATCCGGCTGGAAGATATGACATCTTTTTTCCAGAGGTCGTTAAGCACTAAAAATTTACGTTCTATTTCCAGAGCCATTTCACAAATTTTCCGATTCGATGAGCAAAGCTGTTTCATCACAACAGTGGCGTTTGGCGCATTTGGAACAGTCGCTCCAGATTTTTTCGGGGAAGAGGCTTTTGGGAACTTCCCGGAAGCCCAGCGAACGGAAAAACTCCGTTTGCAAAGTCAACGTAAAAAGCCGCCACTCCGGACGGGAGTATTTCAAATTGCTGATAATGGCGAGGATCAGCGCTTTGCCGATGCCTTTGCCCTGAAAATCCGGGGCGACGACCAGCGAACGGACTTCCAGCAAATCTTTGCCGAAGTCCCGCAATGCGACACATCCCCGGACGGTGCCGTCAACTTCAGCGACCATAAAGTTGCTGATAAAAAGAGCGATATCCTCTTGTGACCGGGATAATACGATGCCGCTTGCGGTGTACAATTCCAGCAGTTCAAAGATGCTTTCAACATCGGTAAGTTCAGCTTTTCGGACAGTCAGGATCGGTTTCACGTTCAAACTTCTCCGGTAAGATCGGCGGCATTTTCTGCGAAACATCCGAAAGCCCGGAACTTCTCATACCGTCCGGCTTTAAGGGTGTTTTCATCAAGTTTGCAAAGTTCGTCCAGATGCTTTGCCAACTCTTTGCCGAGCAATTCGGCGGCAAGATCGTGATCCCGGTGGGCACCGCCCTCGGGTTCGGGGATGATGCCATCTGCGATACCGAGTTCCTGCAGTTTGGCAGCGGTGAGCTGCAAAGCATCGGCGGCCTGCGGAGCATATTTGCGGTCCTTCCACAAAATTGCGGCGCATCCTTCCGGGGTGATGACGGAGTAGTAGGCGTTTTCCATGATGAGTATCCGGTTGCCGACACCGATACCGATGGCGCCGCCGGAACCGCCTTCACCGATGATGACGCAGATCACCGGGACGGTCAGATTGAACATTTCCCGCAGATTGACAGCGATAGCTTCAGCGATATGGCGTTCTTCGCTGCCGACACCGGGGTAGGCTCCCGGAGTATCGATAAAGGTGATAATGGGGATGCGGGCCTGATTGGCGAGGCGCATCAGCCGCAGGGCCTTGCGGTATCCTTCCGGCTGGGGCCACCCGAAGTTGCGGAAGACATTTTCTTTCATGTCCCGCCCTTTCTGGGTGCCGATGATCATCACTTTTCTGCCGTTAAAAGTGGCGGGGCCGCCGATGATCGCTTTATCGTCGCTGTAGCGGCGGTCTCCGGAAAGTTCCATGAAATCCGGACAGAGGCGGTTGATGTAATCCATCGTATACGGGCGTGCTGGGTGGCGTGAGATCTGCACTTTCTGCCAGGGGGAAAGATCCGAATAGATGTCGTGGACAGTGGTTTCCAGTTTGGACTTCAATGCTTCAACTTCGGAAGTGACATCGATGCCGCTGGTTACGGAAAACTTCTGCAATTCCTCAATTTTTTTCCGGAGTTCCACGATCGGAGCTTCAAAATCGAGCATGATTTCAGACATATAAAAGCCTCATTTTATGGGTTTTACTTAACGATCCTGACCGGAGAACCTTCCGGGACGAGATAGTAAAGCAGTAAAATATCTTCAGGTTTCATGGAAGTTGCGCCGTTTTTGACGGAAGTTTCCACCGCCTGCTGATCGCCTCTGCCGTGAATTGAAAGCGGCATATAGGGACTGTCGGGACGGGAAGCTCTGGCGATGGAAATCAGAAATTCCCCGTAAGGATTTCCGGCGGTGCCGGATGCCAGTCTGCCGCCGTGACGGTCGATGAAATTCGGCTTCTGCACCCGGCGGGATACCACCAGATCATCCCGGAGAGTGCCTTTTTCACTGACCAGACAATCAAAGGCGGCGAAAGGAATGAATTCTTTTCCAATGCGTCGTTCGACCAGCAGATGACCGCCGGTACGGGAAATGGTGATCCGCCAGTCGTCGGCGCGGATAAAGGCGATCTTCTGCCCCAGAGAGATGTTGTTGGCATTGGCAATGCCGTTGAATTGCTGGACAAAAGCCCGGGTGTTATGGTATTTGAAACAGAGATTGGAGAGGTTGTCGCCGTTGACGACGTTGTGGACAACGGCATATTTGGCACTTTTCCAGGAGCCGCCGGTCAAAGCCTGCCGGAATTTGCCGGTCTGTTTGATCAGTTCCCGGATGGCAGGATCGTATTTGGCAGAACCATTTTTGCCGGCGGCGGTCGTGCCGGAAGCAACCGGTTTATCATTTTTTTTGCCGGGATCAGCGGTCGTGCCGGAATCCGCCGGTTTGCCGGGATCAGCGGTCGTGCCGGAATCTGCCGGTTTATCATCTTTTTTGCCGGGATCGGCATCGGAAGCAGATCCCGCATCATTTGCCGGGTCTTTTGCTGCGGTTTCGACGGGGGTATCAGCTTTGCCGCCGGCATCTTTTTCTTCACTGCTTTGGGGCAGAAGCAGCCAGATCACCAGGGCGGTAACGGCGGCGACCACGCAAAAAAGCAGAAGCAAACGGAGATTTTTTCCCCGGTTGCCGTCGGGACGTTTTTCTTCACGGGTAACAGTAAAATCAAAGTGCTGCATAGATTATATCCCATTTCAATATTAACAAATACGACCTTTTTATAATATATTGCCAAATACCGCTTTTTTCAAGTTTGCATCTGCGCGGTGAACTGCAGTTTCCGGAAACGGCAGATGGAAATAAAGAAAAATTCCTGAAAATAAAAAAATATTTTTTCGTATTTTTTCAAAACCAAAAAACCGTGCCAGAATCGCAGTTTAAGCGAAAAAAGTTTTGCTAAAAGTCCGGAATTAACTTGAAAAAATATTTTTTGAGTGCTATATTTTCTCCAGTTCAATCCACAATAAAACCAACAATATAGAAAGAGAGACATCGATGAACGCAAAAGTGTTTCCTGTGGATGCCGCCAAGTTGGCGGCAAAAGTTGATTACCCGGTGGTAAAAGTTGCTGTTGAGAACGGAACTGCTTATTGGCATATTGCCGTTGCTTCTGTACAGCAGAACAGTGACATTATGCTTAAAGTTACCGAATTGGTAAAAAAAGACGGCGGCAATCTGCTCGAAATCAAAAGTGATGTGATCAATGCTGATGCCAAAGCCGATGATTTCTGGAACAAATCGGTCAATACCTTTACTTTTATTGTTGAAAACGGCAAAGTTCCCGCCGACCCTGCCCGTGAGATCGCGGAACTTTTCATCGCCGGCGGAGATGACTTTTTCACCCTCTACGGCGGTTTTGCCGCAGCAGAATCCAACGTGCTGGCGGCGGCGGCTGAATTCATCCACAGCCAGCTCTCATTCATCGACCGCAATGCCTATACCATCGGTGAGATCCGCCGTCTGATGGGGCTTTATCCTGAAGTCCTCCGCAAACTGATGGATAAATTTCTGGCAGGCTGCCGGGAAGTTGAGGATGTCCGTGCCGAAATCGCCAAAATCAACAGCGGCATCGCCGACAAGGATGTGAAAGTCAAAACCGTGCTGAATTCAGCGGCGGAATTTTTCCGCTGCATCATCCGCAGCAACTATGCACTGCCGAACAAAACTGCCGCGGCATTCAAACTCGATCCCGCATTCATGAGCTTTTTCGGCGGTCTGGACGAGAAATATGTCAATGCGTTCCCGCCGGAACGTCCTTTTGGTGTATTCTTCTTCTACCGCAGCAAAATCAACGGTTTCCAGATCCGTTTCGCGCCGATCGCCCGCGGCGGCTGGCGTACCGTGGTGCCCCGTCCGGGCAACAGTCCGCTGGATAAATTCGATGCCTACAACCAGGCGCACTGCGAACTTTTCCGCGAAAACTTCGTGCTTGCCAACACCCAGCATAAAAAGAATAAAGACATCTACGAGGGCGGTTCCAAAATGGTGACCATCCTTGAGAATCTGGACGGTGCGGACTTCAAACCGACGCTCTGGGCGGCGCAGAGAGCCATTTTTGAGGCGTTTCTTGCATTGCTGCTGCAGGACAGCAGCGATATCATCGAAATCGGTCCGGATGAAAATATGTTCGATGAGATGATCACCTACATGGGCGAACGCGGCGAAGCTGACGGTTATGTGCTTAAATCCGGGATCATTTCCGGTAAAGAGGATACCGGCATCAACCACAAACACTACGGAGTGACCAGTTTCGGTGTCTATCAGTACTTCATCCGCACGCTCAAACACCTCAACATCCAGCCGGAAACCGATGATTATTCAGTGATCCTCTCCGGCGGACCGTTCGGTGACGTCGCCGGAAATATGATGAAACTGCTCAACGAGAAAAATGCTGACGGTTCATGGAAACTTGCCAAGCTCCGCATCATCGCCATCACCGATGGTCCGGCGGCAGTTTACGATCCTGCCGGTATCGACCGTGAAGAGATCAACCGGCTGATCCATAAGGCAGCTCTGGACGGTTTCGATCCGGCAAAACTTGCCGGAGAAGGTGCCTATATGATCTTCAGCGCCGCTGATGCCGACGGCAAACACCGCATGGTCAAAGTGGTCAACGGCAAACCGGAGGAAATGAGCATCAGCCACAACGAATTCATGCAGCTTTTCAGCAACAATATTTTCCGCGAAGCAGATGTTTTCATCCCCGGCGGCGGCCGTCCCCAGACCATCCACGACGGCAACTGGACGAACTATGTTCCCAACGGCAAACCGCTGGTCAAAGCGATCGTTGAGGGTGCGAACTCATTCACCACGCCTTCCGCGCGGTTGAAATTGCAGGCTGCCGGTGTCGTCAACGTGCTGGATTCCTCATCCAACAAGTGCGGAGTGATCACCTCAAGTTACGAAATTTTGAGCGGTATCCTGCTGGAAAAAGATGAATTTATCGCCAATAAGGAAGAGCTGGTTGCTGACCTGATGGATAAACTTGCCGCTTGCGCCAACAGGGAAGCCGAGTGGCTCTACAAGGAATTCATCGCCCGCAAGAGTGAACCGATGACCAACTTGAGCAATGAACTTGGCAACAAGGTCAATGAGCTGAAAGCCAAACTCTTCGATCTTTTCACCGCCAAACCGGAACTGCTCTCTGATCAGCTGATCCTGGATCACCTGCTGCCGATTTTCCGCAACAAATTTGCGGATCGTGTCGCCAGGATTCCGGATCTCTACCGCAAAGCGATCGGCGCCGCCGAAGCCGCCGGCAGAATCGTTTACACTCCGGAAGATCCGGCAGTTGCAGAGATCATCAAAGCTCTCTGATAAAGTAAACAAAAACGATCAAAACCGGGCTGCTGCAAAATTTTTGCAGCAGCCTGTTTTTTTGCATGGGGACGGCGTGAGCGTCCCCCTGCAAAAGAGACGCCGTAAATGCAAGCGGACGGGGCAGATGAAAATCATTATGAATTTCTGTCATAAACCGTCGAAGAGGCAAAAAAATGGCAGACAGTCAAGGATTCGACGGATGGCGCAGCCCGACGAGCCTGAACGTAAGTGAAGGCAACCTCTGAATAGTGAGTAATCCCGTTTTTGCAAACGCAAAAATGAACAAAGCAAAAAGTAAAAAAATGGCAGACCTGTAAGGATTCGACGGAGGGCGCAGCCCGACGAGCCGGAGCGTAAGCGACGGCAACCTCGGAAAAGTGAGTAATCCCATTTTTGCGAGCGCAAAAATGAACAAAGCAAAAAGTAAAAAAATGGCAGACAGTCAAGGATTCGACGGAGGGCGCAGCCCGAACGAGCCTGAACGTAAGTGAAGGCAACCTCTAAATAGCGATTACTCACGTGACATGGTAAAAAAATGGCAGAGCTGTAAGGATTCGACGGAGGGCGCAGCCCGAACGAGCCTGAGCGTAGCGAAGGCAACCTCTCCACCGGAGAATCCTGACAACGTTGACAAACGTTGTTGAAGAATAATATTTGCCGGAGTCATGGAGAAAACTTGTTTTCGGAAATGACGACGGAAATATTATTCAGGATTATCCGGAGGGCAGGCAACAGAGGTTTAAAAAGAAAATGGCAGACCTGTAAGGATTCGAACCTCAACAAAGTGAACCAGAATCACTTGTGCTACCGTTACACCACAGGTCTGCGTTGTGCATATAATATATACGCGGTTTTGCGGAATTTCAAATAGAAAATGAAAAACTTTTATGAAATTTCCGCTTGAATCATCAAAGATCGACCATTATAGTATGAAAAACGAACAATGTTACCGTAATATTGGGGCAAAAAACATGAAAAAAGTATTATTGATCCTGGCGGACGGATTTGAAGAGATCGAAGCGCTTGGTACGGCGGATGTGCTTCGCCGTCTGGGAGTGGAAGTGGTTTTAGCGGGTCTTGGCGGAGAATTTGCCGCGGGTGCGCATGCGATGAAGATTGCGGTGGATGTGCCGTTGGCGCAAGTTACCGGAGATGACTTTGATGCGGTAATTCTTCCCGGCGGGATGCCCGGATCGGCGAATCTGGACAAAGATCCGGATGTTGACCGGCTCCTCAAGCAATTTGCGTTAGAAAACAAATTGATCGCGGCGATCTGTGCGGCGCCGTTTGTGCTTGCCAAAAGGGGGCTGCTCGATGGCAAAGTATTCACGATGTACCCCGGATTTGACCATGAACTCGGCGGTTTGCGGTACACCTCAAACCCTGCCGAAGTCAGCGGCAACACCGTTACCGGCAAGGGTCCCGGAGCGGTATTTGCCTTTGCCCGGGCGGTTGCGGAAAAACTCGGTCTGGGAAGTGAATGTGCAGAACTTTACAAAGGGATGTTTATAGAATAATGGGATGTTTCGAAGTAATAAAAAGTTGCGGCAGAGCGCGCCGCGGGGTGCTTCACACCCGCCGCGGCGACATACAAACTCCGATATTCATGCCGGTCGGCACCCGGGGCAGTGTCAAAGCGGTTTCTCCTGCGGAACTGGACGAATTGGGTGCGCAGATCATTCTGGGCAACACCTACCACCTTTTTCTGCGGCCGGGGCTGGAGATCATCAATCTTGCCGGGGGGCTGCACAAATTCATTGCCTATGACAAGCCGATACTGACCGATTCCGGCGGATTTCAGGTTTTCAGTCTGGCGAATTTGCGCAAAATCACTCCGGACGGGGTGAAATTTGCTTCGCACATCGACGGAAGCCGTTTTTTCCTCGGTCCGGTGGAATCCATGCTCATCCAGCGGACACTGGATTCGGATATCGTCATGGCATTTGACGAATGCACGCCATATCCGGCGACCTATGAACAGGCACTGCGTTCGCTGGAGATCACCAGCCGCTGGGAAAGGATGTCCCGGGAACAGCCGCTCAATGACGGGCAGCTGCGCTTCGGCATCGTTCAGGGATCGACCTTTGAAGATCTGCGCAAGCGTTCAGCGAAAAGCATTGTTGATATCGGTTTTGACGGTTACGCAATCGGCGGGGTTTCGGTTGGTGAATCGGAAAAGGAGATGATGCTGGCGGTGGATGCCGCAGCTCCGGAACTTCCGGAAAATGCACCGCGTTATCTTATGGGCGTGGGGACACCCCGGCAGATCGTGGAAAGTGTAGCGCGCGGAGTGGATATGTTTGACTGCGTACTGCCGACCAGATTGGGACGTCACGGCGGAGCGTATGTCGGCAATGGTCAGACGATTTCGCTGAAAGCGGCAAAATTTGCCAAAGACTTCTCGCCGATCGAGGAAAATTGTCAATGCTATGCCTGTTGCAACTTCACCAAAGCCTATATCCGTCATCTGCTCAATGTCGGGGAAATTCTCGGTATGCGGCTGTTGACGCTGCACAACCTGCATTACTACCTGAATCTGGCGCGGCGCATCCGCTGTGCTTTGGAAGAAGGAACTTTTGAGGAGCTGCGCCGGGAATTTGCATGAGAACCGGAATGAGCCGGTACATCGCGGCACAAATCACCCGGTATTCCGCGCACGCTGTTGACATAAAGGTTTTTTTACGTTGTAAAAAGTTGTAAAAGCACAATACCGATGTTATATTATACAAAATGAGGAAATGAAACAATAAGTAAGGGCAGAAAAATGATTCCAGCGAAACCACCGGCAGGCGATTTTCATTTCCGGATGATCGGCGGCGGTCTGCAGTTGCGTATCAGTGATGAAGCCGGTTTGGCGAATGTGCTGAAACTGGACGAAGCACTGTGGGCGATGACCGGTGTGGATATTGATTCACTGCGTTTTGACCGCCGTTTTCTGGAATTTGTTGACAGCGACCATGACGGCAAGATCCGGACGGATGAGATCAAAGAAGCAGTGGAATTCACGCTGAAGTATTTCTGTGATCTTGACGGAGTTGTTTCCGGCAGCGGTCAGCTGCGGATTTCTGCCATTTCTCCGGCAGCGCCGGGTGCGGCGGAGATCATCAGTTGTGCAAAAGTTCTGCTCAAGGATCTCGGGCGCAATGAAAATGATGTGCTTACTGCCGCAGATATCCGGGAGAGCAAAAGTTTCACCGGCTTCACATTGCGCAACGGCGACGGGATCATCAGCTGCGCCGGGGAATTGCCGGAAGAGATCACGGCATTGATAAAAGCGGTGATCGCATCCGGCAGAAAAAGTACCGATCTTAACGGCAATGACGGTGTCAGTATGGCGGATGTGACCGCGTTTGAAGCGGCACTTGCCAACCGTCTGGCGCTGGATGAAGCGGTCAGAAATGATCCGGCTATCATGGTTTACGGTGAAAAGACCGGAGAAATCCATGCCTTATTCAAAGAGTGTGAACCGCTGATCGACGGCTATTTCCTCAATTCTGCCGCCGGAGCATTTCTATTTGACGATCCGGAACGGGCGGTGAAAAAGGAGTTTGCCGCCGACCTGATGGTTCCGGAAAATGTCCGCAAGGCACTGGCAAGTGCTGCGCTTGCCGCGCCGGGCGATCAGGATGCACTGGATTTTTCGGTGCCGCTCAATCCGCTTTACCGGGATAAACTGCAGCAGTTGATCGTGTCTCCGGCATTGCGGGATCTGCTTGACGGTACGATTTTGACCCGCAGTGCGTTTCAGCGTGCCAAAGCGATGCTTGCCCCGTTTGACAGCTATCGGGAAAAAGTTTCCGCGCCGGATGGACTGGCGAACTTTTCCATTGCTGAATTGCGCCGTTTTGCTCCGGAGAACTTCGCCGAGCTGAAACGGCTTATCGAAGCGGATTTAAGTTTTGCTCCGGTGATCAGTGCCGGAGAAACTCTGATCAAAATGGCACTTTATCAGCAATTTCTGGTGGAATTGCTCAATAACTTCGTTGCGTTGCCGGATCTTTTCAATCCGGCGCACCCGTCCCGGCTGCAGATGGGCAAACTGATCATGGACGGCCGCCACTTCACGCTGGCGGTGCGGGTGAAAAATCCCGCCGAACACAAACGGATCATCAAAAGCAGCAATATTTGCGTGATCTATGTGGAAATTTCCCGGAAAAACGGCAAGGAAAACCTTGCCGGTCAACTGGCAGTCGCCGTGACTTCAGGGACGATGCGCTCGCTTTTCATCGGCAAACGGGGAGTATTTTTTGATACGGAAAACCGGATTTATGATGCCGTGATCACCGACATTGCCGAACAGCCGGTTTCCATCGGGGAAGCATTCAAGGCACCTTTTTACAACTTCGCAGATTTCCTTGCCAAACAGACCGAAAGGATCTTCAATACCCGCAACGCGGAAATGCAGAAATCCATAACCGGCGAATTGAATAAATCGCAGCTGGCGAACGCCCCGAAACTGCCCGTCGCCGCCGGAAAAGCTGCACCGGCAGTTCCGCCGCCGCCGCCGCAATCCACCGGCAGCAATCTGTCCATGCTGCTGATGGGCGGAGGCATCGGTATTGCCGCTCTGGGCAGTTCAGTGGCGTTTATCGCCAAATCACTGCAAAATGTTTCTTTCGGCACGATCCTGGCGGTATTGGCGGGTGTCGTGGTGATTTTCGGCGGGCCGTCAGTGGTGATCGCACTGATCCGGATCTTCCGGCGGAATCTTTCCCGTTTTCTGGAGAGCTGCGGCTGCGCAGTCAACCGTCCCATGCGGATGAATTGCCGGATGGGAGCGATTTTCACCTTTGCCCCCAAACGTCCGGCGGGCAAGATTTCCATGCTTGACCCGGTTGATCTATTCAATCCGGTGAAAAAATTTACCGCCCGGCGCATCATCTGGACATTGATAGTCCTGATTGCCGGTGCCGTGTGCGGAGTCGTGCTGTCCTGTTGGCACATGAATTATGCTCAAAAACAGCTCGATTCAGAAAAAAACAGGGTCCAAACCATTAAAAACAACCAATCTGTGCCGCAGGCAAAGAGTCCTGCCGCAAAAAATCAAAAGGAGAATTAATTAAAATGCAAGTCCCGTTGCTCGATCTGCGTGCCCAGTACGCCCCCATGAAAGAGGAGATCCTCGCCGCTGTTTCCGAAATCTGCGATTCCCAGCGCTTTATCCTCGGTGATAAGGTCGAAACTCTGGAAAAAGAACTTGCTGCTTACTGTCAGTCCGGCGGTGCTGTGGGTGTTTCCAGCGGTTCTGATGCTCTGCTTATCGCTCTGATGGCGGAAAAGATCCGTCCGGGCGATGAAGTCATCACTTCGCCATTCACCTTTTTTGCCACTGTCGGTGCAATCGTCCGCGCCGGAGCAAAACCGGTCTTTGCGGATATCGACCCGGCGACCTTTAATATCGACCCGGCGAAAATCGCGGAAAAAATCACTCCGAAAACCCGTGCCATCATCCCCGTTCACCTTTTCGGTCAGGCGGCGGATATGGATCCCATCGTCGCCATTGCCAAAGAACACAACCTCTTTATCATTGAAGATGCCTGTCAGGCGATCGGTGCTGAATACAAAGGCAAACGGGTCGGTTCTTTTGCGGAATACGGCGCATTCAGCTTTTTCCCCAGCAAAAACCTCGGCTGTTTCGGTGACGGCGGTGCCGTTTCCTGCGACAGCGCCGAACGCGCCCAGCTCCTGAAAATCTACCGCAACCACGGTCAGAGCAAAACCTATATCCACGAATATGTCGGCGGTAACTTCCGTATCGATGCCCTGCAGGCCGCGATCCTCTCGATCAAACTGCGTTCTCTGGACAACTGGTCGGCTGCCCGTCAGAAAAATGCCGCGATCTACCGCGAACTCTTTGCCGCTGCCAATCTCGGCGATCAGATCACTCTGCCGCAGACCGCATCCTACAGCGTGCGCCATATCTACAACCAGTTCTGCGTCCTGGTCAAAGACGGCAAACGTGATGCGCTGAAACAGCATCTGCTGGATTCCGGTATCGGCTGCGCGGTCTACTATCCGCTGTCACTGCACTTGCAGGAGTGTTTCAAGGAACTCGGCGGCAAACCCGGCGACTATCCGGTGAGTGAAAAAACTTCCGGTGAGATCCTCGCACTGCCGGTTTTCGGTGAATTGACCGCCGATCAGCTGGCGTATGTCGTGGATTCCATCGCAAAATTCTACGGTAAATAATGGCTGGTAATGTCCTGAATTTTGTGAAACTTGCATTCAGCAGTCGCTGCCCGCAATGGATCACCGCCGGGATGAATGCATCACAACACAAATGAGACAATAACAATGGCTGAAGAAAAGAAGATCAATATCTCCCGCAATCTCTGGCGTTTGCTGGGATACACCCGCAAATACTGGTTCCGTCTGACCATCGGCATCATCAGCGGTCTGCTGGTTGGCAGTTCACTTTTTGTGACCCTGCTGATGCTGCCGCAGCTGGTCGGGGTGGTCAAAGATTCCAATGCGCCTGCGGTGCATGTTTCTGCGGTTGAGCGCGTCCCGGATTCCGTGGCGCTCCAGGACCCGGAACTGGCAAAAATGCTCCGGCAGGCAGGCGATGCCGCTGATAAATTCCATCTGCCGTTTCGCGTGGAAGGCACCACCGTCCACGTTTCCTGGCCGGATGAATTCACCTTTGAAGCGGTCAATGCCGCAGGTCAGGTGGCGTGGCAGTTATTCTGCATCTACGCCATACTCTTTGTGCTGGTGTGGACGTTGAAAAATATCGCCCATTACATCAACAACTACTGTACCCGGTGGGTGGGGACCAGAGTCGTAGCGGACTTGCGGGAACAGATCTTCTGCAAACTTACCGGTCAATCTCTGGGATATTACGGCGCGGTGGATACCGGCAGACTTATCAGCCGGTGCAACAATGATACTGCCGCACTGGAGTATTCCGTTTCCAACTTTGTGGAAGATTTGACCAATGCACCGCTGCAGATCCTCGGCTGTATCGCGGCGATTTTCGTCGCCTGCCGGGAGTATGACAACTACATGCTGATCGTGATTTTAGGGACGCTCTTTCCGCTGGTATTGATCCCCATCAACATCCTCGGCAGCCGGATCCGCAAACGGTACAAAAAAAGTTACGGATTCATTGCCGATGTGGTCGCCAGAATGCATGAGACATTCACCGGGATCCGGGCGGTAAAGGCTTATCATACTGAAACTTACGAGAATGGACGCTTCCATGCTGCCAACCGGAAATACTACCGCAAAGTGATCGATGCCATCAAATTGCGCATCATGATCTCGCCATTGACCGAACTGGTCGTGGTGATCGCCACAGTGTTTTTCCTCATCTACAGTTACCGTCAGGGGGTGACCATCACCCAGTTGACGGCGCTGCTGGCACCGATACTGATGATCTACCGGCCGTTGAAGGACTTTTCCAAGGTCATTGCCGGGATCCAGCAATCCATGGCGGCGGCGGATCGGGTCTTTGAATTGCTGGACACGGATCAGTCGCTTCCGGAAAAGCCCGATGCTTACCATCTGACCAAAGTTGAACAGGGGATCACACTGAAAAATGTTTCGTTCCGTTATGAAGACCGAACAGTGATCAACGATGTGAGTTTCGAGATCCCCAAAGGTCACGTGGTGGCAGTGGTCGGAGAGACCGGCAGCGGCAAAAGTACGATCGCCAATCTGATCGCCCGGTTTTACGATGTAACGTCCGGATCGGTCATTATTGACGGTCATGATGTGCGGGATTGTTCGATCGATTCGCTGCGCAAACTTATCGGAGTGGTCAATCAGGACCCGGTGATATTCAATGACACCATCCGTGCCAATATCGCTTACGGTTCACCTGAAGCCACGGATGAAGAGATCATTCAGGCGGCAAAACTTGCCAATGCCCATGAATTCATCGTCAACGGAGTCCACGAAAAAGGTTACAATTCCGATGCCGGAGACGGTGGATTCAAACTTTCCGGAGGCGAGAAACAGCGCATTACCATTGCCCGGGCGATCCTCCGCAATCCGCCGGTGCTGATTTTGGATGAAGCGACCAGCGCACTGGACAATGTCACGGAAAAACTGGTGCAGGATGCACTCAACCAGGCGATGAAAGATCGTACTGTATTTGTGATCGCCCACCGTTTGAGTACCATTCAGCATGCCAACAGGATCATCGTGCTTAAAGAGGGCCGCATCGCTGAAGCCGGTACGCATGATGAATTGCTCGCACTCGGCGGCATTTACAGCCGTCTGCATCAAACCCAATTCAAGTGAGGCGGGAATGAAGATCCACTTTACCGGCATCGGCGGAGCGGGAATGGCTCCGCTGGCTGAACTGGCACTGGCACGCCGCTGGCAGGTCAGCGGCAGTGACAGCAGTGACAATCCCAAATGCCGCCATCTGACGGCAATCGGGGCAAATGTCGCCATCGGTCATAAGGAAAACAACCTGCCGGATGATGCGGAACTGCTGGTCTATTCCAGTGCCGTTCCTGAAGAAAACTGCGAAAGGGTCAAAGCGCGCCGTCTGGGTATCCGCGAGGTGCGCCGGGGGGAGTTTCTGGCGGAATTTGCCTCCGGATACCGCCGTTGTGTTTCAGTGACCGGCACGCACGGTAAAAGTTCCATAACTTCGGCGCTGGTGTCGATTTTGCGGCAGTGCGGTCAGGATCCGGGTTTTATGATCGGTGCGGAAGTTGCCGGTCTGCCCAGTTGTTCAGCCGGTGACGGGGATATTTTTGTCACCGAAGCCGACGAATCTGACGGCACGCACACGCTGATAAAAAATTTCCTTGCCGTCATTCCCAATGTGGAAGACGACCACGAATGGAGTCTCGGCGGCAGAGAAGCACTGGACAACAACTTCCGTGCCGTAGCGGAAAATTCGCAGAAACTGCTCTATTATGCTTCGGAAAAGTGCGATGAATTGTTTGCCGGTCATCCGGATGCCGTGCGGTTGACACAGCTGCCCCGGGAATTTGCCGGACTTTACGGATTTCAGGCGGTCAACGCCAATATCGCCGCTGCTGCCGCGGAAATTCTCGGCTGCAGCCGGCAAAACGCACTTGCCGCCGCCGGAAATTATCCGCAGGTTTCCCGCCGGATGAATGTGGTTTGGCAAAGTGAAACCCTTACCATTATCGAGGATTACGCCCACCATCCGACCGAAGTTGCCGCCGCCTTGCATTGGATGCGCTGCCGCTATCCGGAACACCATTTGCGCGTGCTGTTTCAGCCGCACCGTTTCGCGCGGCTGGCAAAGTATTTCCGGGAATTTGCCGGAGTGCTTAAAGCGGCGGATTCAATATTCGTTGCTCCGGTTTTCGCCGCCTGGAGCGAATCCGGACCGGTGGATTCCGGCGCTCTGGCAAAGGAGGTCAACGGCACGGCAGTGACCGGTTCGTTTGAAAACTGGAGCCGCACCGTCATGTCCGGATTGCCGCCGAAATGTCTGATCGCAGTTTTAGGGGCGGGCGATATCGACCAGACTTTGAAATTTTTGATTGAACAGGCTGATACCCTCAACAACAGGAGATAAAATATTATGATCGGAGATTTGCAACTTACCCGGCCGCTGGCATTTTTTGATATCGAGAGTACCGGTGTCGTCCCCCAGAGAGACCGGATCGTGGAAATTTCAGTGATGAAAGTCATGCCCGACGGCAGCAGCCGGACGACGACCCGCCGCCTCAATCCGGGAATGCCCATTCCGCCGGGAGCAACGGCGATCCACGGTATTTCCGATGCGGATGTGGCGGATTGCCCGCAGTTTGCCGACATTGCCGATAAATTGCTTGCCTACCTGGACGGCTGTGACCTTGCCGGTTACAACATTCAGGGATTCGACGTGCCGCTGCTGGAAAACGAATTCAAAAGGGTCGGGCTGGATTTCAACACGGCAAACCGCAAGATCGTGGATGCGTACAATCTGTTTTGCAAACTCTATCCGCGCACGCTGACGGCGGCATATAAATTTTTCTGCGGCAAGGATCTGGAAGGCGCACATGGAGCTGCGGCAGATACGGCGGCGACCTTTGAAGTGCTGATGGGACAGCTGGCAAAACATGCTGAATTGCCGCGTAACGTCGATGAACTTGCCGCCTATTCGGATATGACCGATCCGGATGCAGTAGACCGCAACCGCCGGTTCAAGTGGAACGGCGATGAAGTGATGGTCAATTTCGGCAAATACGCCGGACGTTCGCTGCGGGATATCGCGGAAAATGAACCCGGTTTCCTCCGGTGGATCATCAAAAGCGACTTCCCGGATGATGTGCGGGCGATTGCGGAAAAGGCGCTGGTGGGTATTTTCCCGGAGCGTAAACAGCAATGAATTTCTCTTACGGGACGCTGCAGCTGGCTTCACTGCTTGACGACCGGGATGAAACTGTGGCAGTCAATGCGCTGGCTCAACTGCTGGCGAGGGAAGATGAACTTGGCGACCTGCCCGGATTGCTTCAGGAAAGTTCCGATCCGCTGGTGCGCCGCCGGGCGCACATGCTGCAGAATGCCATCAGCATGCGCGCCGGACGCCGGGAACTTGCCAGAATGATCAACTGCCCCCGGGATGAGGAAATTTTTGATGCCCTGACCGGTCTGCATCTGCTCTGGTATGACCGGGATCAGAAAAGTGATATTTGCAAAGAGGTGGATAAATTCCGGCAGCGGGCGGCGAAATATCCGCTTGATTCTCTGGAAGACGGGGAATTTTTCATGCGTAAAAGTACCTTTCTGCCGGAAAATGAGACCACCATCCGTCCGGAATGTTACTGCATCGGTACGGCACTGTTTCAGAAGTGTGCGGCAGCATCGCTGTGGATGATGGTGCTTTACGGGCTGCTGCCCAAAGGCAACTTCCAGCTGGTACGGCTGCAGGGCAATTACGGATTGATCGACAATAACGGCATGGTGCTTACCGGCAGCGGCGGTTGGCGGTTGATGAAGTATGACGGCAATGGAGAAATGATTTCCGTGCCGCAGTTGATGCGTTACTTCGGGACAACGCTGCTGTCGTGTGCGGTGAACAGTGACAGTTACCGTTATGTGATGAGTATAACGCAGGTGCTTACCGGGGATGAGAGCGAAAAGGTTTTGAATTCGTTTCCCTATCCATTCGGCAGTAAACCGGGCAGGTGATCTGCGGTTGACAAATCGTGATTCGTGTGATATATTCTGGTGCTTGCGATAAATCACAGACATGCTGATTTGTCAACCGCGCCATAACGGTTTGATCCACATCGCAGTGAAACGAAGACGGATGGATGCAGTGCGAGGTAATGCATCACAACAAATGAAATAAAAACAAATTAATATAAAATTGGAGGATTTTATGAGCAATATTCCTGAAATTGATTGGCAGCGGGTGGATATTCTGATCGATCTGGCAGTCAGCGAAGACCTCGGTGACCGCGGAGATACCACCACTTTGGCATGTGTTCCGGAAAACGCCCGGAGCCGGGCGGTGCTGATCTGCAAGGAAGATGAAATGGTGCTTGCCGGTATCAATGTGGCAGAACGGGTATTCAAGCGCATCGGCAAAGATCTGGAATTTACCGCCTTGAAGCAGGATGGCGACCTCTGTGTACGGGGCGAAAAACTTGCCGTGATCAGCGGTTCGGCACGGTCGATCCTCACCGCCGAAAGAACCGCATTGAATTTCATCCAGCGCCTTTGCGGGGTCGCCACGATGTCCCGCATCTACGCCCGGGAACTGGAAAACAGCTCCTGCATCGTGCTGGATACCCGCAAAACCACCCCCGGTTACCGCAATCTGGAAAAGTACGCCGTCGCCGTCGGCGGTGCCGGAAATCACCGGATCGGACTTTATGACCGGATCATGATCAAAGACAACCACCGGGAACTTGCCGCCATCGAGGGTGACGGTGCCATCGCCCGGGCGGTCAGCCGCGCCCGTGCCGCCTATCCTGATCTGGAAATCGAGGTGGAAGCCGACACACTGGACGAGGTCGCCCAGGCTGCCGACTGCGGGGTGGAACACATCATGCTGGACAATATGTCCAATGACGAAATGAAAAAAGCCGTGGCGATCAATGCCGGACGTGCCAAATTGGAAGCATCCGGCGGCATCACCCTCAAACGTCTGGCATCCATCGGTCAAATCGGAGTGGATTTCGTCTCTTCCGGAGCGTTGACCCATTCGGTGCGTTCCATGGATATTTCGCTGGATATCGAGGTGCTGAAATGATCGGGATGCTTACGGGCAAACTGATAGACAAAGAATTTTCCGGCTGTCTGCTGGATGTCAACGGCGTGGGATATGAGGTTGCCATACCGCTGTCAACCTTTGACAAACTGCCGCTGAATGAGGAAAAAGTGACGCTTTTTATCCACACCCAGGTGCGGGAGGATGCGATCACGCTGTTCGGTTTTGCCGACCGCAAAGAACGGGAACTTTTCCGTCAGCTGATCGCGGTTTCCGGGGTAGGCGGCAAACTGGCACTCAATGTATTAAGTGCCATGCCGGCAGGAAATTTCTGTGCTGCAGTGGCATCCGGCGATGTCAAGTCGCTCTCCCGGATCAACGGAGTCGGCAAACGCACCGCAGAAAGATTGATCGTGGAACTCAAAGGCAAACTTGCCGGTATCGACCCGGATGCCGCTTCTCCGGATGCCGGCAGTGCCGGTGCCGATGCCGCTATGGCTCTGGAACAGTTGGGATACCGCAAGGATCTGGTCAATAAGACCATCAATGCGCTGTTGACCGAACTTCCGGAAAATGAACGTGATGTCGAGAATCTCATCCGGGCTGCGTTGCTGCGGCTCAACTTCTGACCGGGTCACGGAGGTGTGCTTATGATGAATAATGATGATGCGGCAAAACAGGCTGTGCTTCTGGGGGTGGGGCTGGATAATACCGACGGCCACAAACGTATTACCCGGGGGGATAACTTTTACCTTGCCGGCGGCTCGGAGGAAACTCACGAGCGTATGACCGAAACGGTGATCAAATTCAATGAAAAACTTGCCCGGCGCGGCAAACATCTGCAGGAACTTTCCCGGGAGGAGTTCCGGGATATGATGCGCGAAGCCGAAGGGAAGTGACCCTCTTATGATCGCCAAGGTCATCACCGATATTTCTCTTGACCGGGAGTTTGATTATCTGGTTCCGCCGGAATTGTCTGATTCGGTGCGTATCGGCAGTGCGGTGACAGTGCCGTTCGGCAGAAGCACCCGTTCCGGATATGTTCTGGCCCTGGCGGAAAACAGTTCATACGATGCCGCCAAACTCAAAGCGCTCGCCGGAATTTCTCCCGACCGCCCCGCCATCAGCGAAAATCTCATCAAACTGGGCAAATGGATCGCCGAATATTACTGTGCCACCCAGGAGCATGCCATCCGCACCTTACTGCCTGCCGCCGTGCGCAGCGGCAGAGTACGGGAAAAAAAGTTGAAACTTTACTCCGTTGCCGATCCGGCGGCGGCTGATAAATATATTCTGGAAAACCGGGAAAATTCCCGTCTGGCAAAGCGCGTCAAGGTGCTGCAGCTGCTCCTCCGCAAGGGCGAAGCGGTCAAAGCGGAGTTAGCCACCGAAACCGATTTCTCCGTTTCCGCATTCGATGCGCTGGTCAAATCCGGTATGATCTCCATGCGCGAAGAGCTTCCCCCGGATGAATTTGAACAGGTCGATGCCCTCCCGGATACCCCGCTGGCACCGACCCCGGGACAGCAAAAGGCTCTGGAACAGATCTCCACCATGCTTGAGGGTAAAGCCGCTTCCCATGTACAGTTGCTCTACGGAACGACCAACAGCGGCAAAACCGAAGTCTATCTGCAGGCGATCAGCAAGGTGCTTGCCGCCGGACGATCCGCCATCGTACTGGTGCCGGAAATTTCGCTTACTCCCCAGACCGTGCGCCGTTTCCGTGCCAGATTCGGCAGTAAATTAAGCGTACTGCACAGCCGGTTGTCCGACCGGGAACGATTCGATGAGTGGAACCGCATAAATTCCGGTAAAGTCCAGATCGCCATCGGGGCGCGCTCCGCACTCTTTGCGCCATTCAACAATCTGGGATTGATCGTGGTCGATGAGGAGCATGACAGCAGTTACAAACAATCCGAATCCCCCCGTTACCACGCCCGGGATGTGGCAGTGGTCAGAGGAAAACTGGAAAATGCCCTGGTGATCCTCGGTTCGGCAACACCGTCAGCCGAGTCACTTCACAATGCCCGGCAGGGGAAGTTTCTCCTCGCCCGCATGGCAGATCAGGTGGACAATAAACCGGCACCGGTGATCCGGATCGTTGACCGGCGGCTGGATCCGCCGCCGGAACCGGGAATGAGCAATCTGCTTTCACCGATCCTCATCCATGCCGTCGAAGAACGGCTGGAAAGAGCCGAACAGGCGATACTCTTTCTCAACCGCCGGGGGTATGCCCGCACGCTGTGCTGTCCCCAATGCGGCTATGAAGCACGCTGTCCGGAGTGTTCGATCAACTACAATTACACCTACAGCCGCAGCCGGGAACTTTTAAGCTGTCATCTCTGCGGAGGGATCGCACCGGCACCGCAGGTGTGTCCGGATTGCGGATTTCAGGAGATCCGCTACTTCGGCAGCGGCACGGAAAAACTTGAAAGCTGCGCCCGGGGCATCTTTCCCGGTGCGCGTATCGGCAGGATGGATTCAGATATGATGCGTTCGGCGGAAGATTACGAAGTGGTGCTGGACAAATTCCGCCGGGGCAAACTGGATATTCTGGTCGGTACCCAGATGATCGCCAAAGGATTGCACTTCCCCGGGGTGACGCTGGTGGGGGTGATCAATGCGGATCTGGGGCTGTCGATGCCGGATTTCCGGGCGCAGGAGCGGACATTTCAGATGCTCACCCAGGTTGCCGGCAGAGCCGGCAGGGGGGAGAAGCGCGGCGAAGTGATCTTCCAGACCACGCGGGACAGTGAAGTGATCCGTTTCGCCGCCGATTTGGACTTCGATGGTTTTTCGCAATTTGACCTTGAATTCCGGGAGATGCTCAACTATCCGCCGTTTTCCCGGCTGATCGCCATATTTTTCAAGGGTGAAAACGAATCTGCAGTGGCGGATTTTGCCGCTTCTTTCGCTGAAAAACTGGAGTGTTACCGGCATGACAGGATCCGGATCACCCCGCCGGCTCCCGCTCCGGTGGAGAAGATCAAAAATCAGTACCGCTACATGATGATCGTGCGGGGTACGGGGTTGAAAACCATCCGCGAAGCGATCCGGATACTGGCCCTGCACAGCAATCCGCCCAATGGCGTGACCGTGGCAGTGGATGTCGATGCACAGCATTTGATGTGATCGGGCATAAGCAAACCGTAAAAGGGATGATTTGATGGACGAGTTGACAACAGTAATGCAGATCGCCAATGCCGTAGCCCGTGCCGGCGGCAGGACATTTATGGTCGGCGGATGTGTGCGGGATATGCTGCTGGGAATGGAGGTCAAAGATTTTGACCTTGAAGTTTACGGTCTTGCGGCAGACAAACTGTTTTCAGCGGTCACGCAGGTCTGCGAAGTCGATCAGGTCGGCATGAGTTTCGGAGTGATGAAAGTCCGGCACTGCGATATCGACATTGCCATTCCCCGCCGGGAAAACAAAAGCGGTAAAGGTCACAAAGGCTTTATCATCGACACCGATCCGGAACTGGATTTCGCTTCTGCCGCCGCCCGGCGGGACTTCACCGTAAATGCCATTATGCGGGATCTGCTGACCGGGGAGATCATCGATCCGCATCAGGGGTGCCGGGATTTGAAAAACAAGATCTTGCGCCACGTTTCCCCGGCTTTTTCCGAAGACCCCCTGCGGGTACTGCGCGGAATGCAGTTCATCGGCAGACTGGGTTTTGATATCCACCCGGATACGGTCAAACTGGCTTCCCAGCTCTCCCAGCATGAACTTGCCGGAGAAAGGATCGCCGCCGAATGGGAAAAACTCCTGCTCAAAGGCACATTCATCGTTAAAGCCCTCAACTTTTTGCGCGACTGCCGCTGGGTCAGATTCTATCCGGAACTTGAAGCACTGATAAATTGTCCGCAAAACCCCCTCTGGCATCCGGAAGGCGACGTCTGGAATCACACGCTGCTGGTTACTCAAGCCGCTGCTGAAATGCGTAAAAACTCACCGGATGACCTGATATTCATGCTTGCCGCCCTCTGTCACGACTTCGGCAAGCCCGGTTGTACCGTGACCGGTGATGACGGCAGGATCACCAGTGCCGGTCACGACACCCTGACCGCTCCGGCATTGAACTTCATTACTTCCATCTGGCACCGCACCGATCTGCCGGAACGGGTGATCCCGCTGATTTCCCGGCACATGCACCCGTGGCAGCTGGCGGAGAGCAATGCTTCGGACAAGGCGTTCCGCAAGCTGGCACTTTTCGTCCGCCGCACCGATCTGCTTGCCGATCTGGCGGAAGCCGACATCCGGGGCATCTGCATGAGCGATGCGGCAATGAGTCAGCGTCTGGCGGCGGTCGATCGTTTCCGCCGCCGCTGCCGGGAATTGGAAATTGCCGGTCAAGTTCCGGTACCGCTGGTGTTGGGCAGGGATCTTATCGCCCGGGGCATGACTCCGGGCAAAGAATTCAAACCGCTGCTGGACAAGTGTTTTGAAGCCCAGTTGGAAGGGGTTTTCACCACCAGAACCGGGGCGTTGGAATTTCTGGATGAGCTGTTATGCGAAAGATAATCCACATTGACATGGATGCGTTTTTTGCTTCTGTAGAGCAGCGTGACCGCCCGGAATTGCGCGGCAGACCGGTCATTGTTGGCGGCGCTCCCCAACGGCGCGGGGTGGTTTCCACCTGTTCATACGAAGCGCGCAAATACGGCGTACACTCCGCCATGCCCAGTGCCACGGCATTGCGGCTTTGTCCGCATGCGGTCTTTATTGAACCGGATCACCGCCGTTACCAGCAGATATCCAAAGTGATCCGGCAGGAATTTTTCCGTTTGACCGATCTGGTCGAGCCGATGTCCATTGATGAAGCGTATCTGGATGTGACCGCATCATGTCCGGAATTGTCCGATGCCGTAAATGTTGCCTGTCAGCTGCAGCAGCGGATCTTTGAAACAACCGGGTTGACCGCTTCGGCGGGGGTGTCCTACAATAAATTTCTGGCGAAAACCGCTTCTGATTACCGGAAACCTGCCGGATTGACCCTGATTTCTCCGGAAGATGCTCCGGATTTCCTCGACCGTCTGCCCGTGGAAAAATTTTACGGCATCGGCAGGGTCAGTGTGAAAAAACTCCACTCCATCAATGTCAAAACCGGTGCAGATATGAAAAAACTCTCCTTGAGCATCCTCAAATCGCTTTTCGGCAAGGCGGGGATCTTCTATTACGGTATCGTCCGGGGCGTGGATGACCGGCAGGTGGAACTTGAGGGCGATCCCAAATCCATCAGCCGGGAAATCACCCTCTATAAAGACAGCACTTCCGCCCGGGAAATCCGGATACTGCTGCGGATGCTGGGCAGAAAGGTCGCCCGCCGCGCCCAGGCTAAAGGACTTGCCGGATCGACAGTGACCATCAAATTGAAGTATGCCGATTTCCAGACCGTCACCCGGTCGATGACACTGGGCAGACCGACTTCCGACGGGGTGGAGATCGGCAATGCCGCCGCTGAACTGTTCAACCGGATCAGCGATCCGCGTCCCATCCGGCTGGCAGGAACCGGGATCACGCAGCTTGCTCCGGTATGTGAACATGTTTCCGAACAGCTTATGCTGCCCTTTAACAGCGGTTTTTCAGCGAAGTGACAGGATCAACTGCAGCAGGGAATCAAGTTTCTCCGGCGTATGCAGCGGATTGAGCAAGGTGAATTTCAAAAATACCTTACCGTAACAGACCGTCTGTCCGATGACCACACCGTGCCGGTGGAGCAATTCACGGCGGATGCGTTTATTGACCGTATCGGCATCTTCTGCGGCATTTTTTGGCAGCACCCGGAAGACCACCGAACTGATTTCCGGCATGGTGACGACTTCCGTTTCACGGTTTTTATCCAGAATGGAGTAGAAGTATGCGGCATTGTCCACACAGCGGGTGATAAGTTCCGACCAGCCGTCTGCGCCGCGCATTTTGAATGACATCCACACTTTAAGCGCGTCAAACCGGCGGGTGGTCTGCATGGATTTATTGACGAGGTTGATATAGCCGTCCTCCTCGTCCTCTTCACGGTTGAGGTAGTCGGCGTGAAGCGTGAGAGCCTCGAAATATCTGCCGTCTTTGATCAGCGAAGCACTGCAGCTGATGGGCAGCAGAAACATTTTATGGAAATCCACCGTAATGGAGTCGCATCCGGAGATCCCGCTGATCCTGCCGGCATATTTCCGGGAAAGGATCATTCCGCTGCCGTAAGCGGCATCAGCGTGCAGCCACAAGCCGTAACGGTCGCAGATTTCCCGCAATTCAATCAGCGGATCAATACTGCCGAAGTCCGTCGTACCGACCGTTGCCGCCACGCAGAAAGGCAGATTTCCGGCGGCGAGATCCGCCTGAATGAGTTTTTCCAGTTTGGCGGTATCCATTTTCATAGCTTGATCCACCGGCACCTTGACCACGGCATCGTAGCCCATACCCATGAGGTGACAGCTCTTTTCCATGGAAAAGTGGGAAACTTCGGAAGAGTACATCCGCAATTTGCGGAAATTCTCCGGCAGACCGTACTTTTTCACATCCCAGTGGAGCTTTTCATTGCAGAACCAATCCCGTGCCAGAAGCAGACCGGACAAATTGGATTGGGAACCGCCGGAGGTGAATACCCCGTCAGCAGCGCTTCCGTAGCCGTAAAGCCTGCACAATTCCCGGATCACCTCGACCTCCACTTCCGTAGCGGCAGGAGCCTGATCCCAGGAGTCCATGGATTGATTGAATGTGGCGATGAATATTTCTGCAGCGATGGATTCCAGCAATGCCGGTCCATGCAGGTGCGCCATATAACTGTTGGACATGGGGCGCACGAGATTGGGGAGGATCTTTTCTCTGACCTCCTGCATCACCGCTTCAAAACCGATGCCGTTTACCGGCAGGATCTCACTTTTCCGGATCACGTCCCGCAATTCATACGGCGGCATCCCGGCATACGCCTGTGAATGGCTCATGGCATCGACTGCCGCCCGGACCGCCTCGGACATCATCCGGATATAGGCTTCTTTATCGGCTTGACTGTCAGTAAGAAAGATCTTTTCAGCGGGTGAATTCATCGTTGACCCCGATCACGACTTTTTCAAAAATTCCGATCATGGTCTCCAATTCGTCCCAGGAGACATTCAGAGCGCAAAGGCAGCGCATGACCGAACCGTGACGGCCGCCTTTTTCCATGATGAGTTTATTTTCAAAACAGCGTTTCTGCACCAATGCGGCGATTTCGCCGCTGGCGGGGAGCGAACCGAGGGAATCGGCACACCCTTTGGGATCAACGAATTCGCAGCCGGACATCAAACCTTTGCCGCGGATATCACCGATGATGGAAACTTTTTCTTTGAGGGCGATCATCTTTTCCCGCAGGTAGTCACCTTTTTTGCGGACTTCGGCGAGGAATTCCTCCTGCGCGACCCGCTCCATGACCACGGTACCGGCACACATGGCAAGCTGGTTGCCGCGGAAAGTTCCGGCATGGGCGCCGGGCTGCCACTGATCGAGAGCCTTGTTGTAAATGACCACCGACATGGGCTGGGTGCCGCCGATAGCTTTGGAAACCAGGATCACATCCGGCACGATATCAGCGTATTCAAAGGCGAAAAATTTACCGGAACGGCCCACGCCGCACTGGATCTCATCGACGATCATGGGGATACCCAGTTCTTCAGTGACCCGGCGGACGGTCTGCAGGAATTCCACGGGAGCGGGGATCACGCCGCCTTCGCCCTGGATCGGTTCGAGGATGACGGCAGCCGGTTTGGTGATGCCGCTCTCGGGATCTTTGAGGGTGCGTTCAAAAAATTCGCAGCATGCTCTGGTACCGGCATCACCGCCGAGACCGAAAGGACAGCGGTAACTGTACGGATAGGGGAAAAACTGCACATCCGGCATCAGGGCGCGGACTTTTTCTTTGGCGCCGATATTACCGGTCAGAGCCAGTGCGCCGTGTCCCATGCCGTGATAACCGCCGGAAAAGGCGATCACCGAACTTCTGCCGGTAGCGGTTTTGCAAAGTTTGATTGCCGCATCCGTGGCATCGGTACCGGAAGGACTGCAGAATTGGATTTTGACATTGCCCTGCATTTTCTGCGGGAGCAAAGAGAGAAGTTTATGAACAAAACGGTCTTTTGCAGGGGTCATCATATCCAGAGCGTGAAGCGGTGCTTCAGAGGAGATCATATTGATCATCGCCTGGTTGATTTCCGGATCGTTGTGACCCAGTGCGAGAGTTCCGGCTCCGCAAAGAAAGTCGAGATAGCGGTTGCCCTCAACATCTTCCACCCATGAGCCCCGGGCTTTTACCAAAGAACAGGGAAATTTTCTGGGGTAACTTCTGGCGTTGGACTCCGTCTCTTCCTGACGGCTCATATATTCGGCATTAGTTACCGGATTTCCGCTGCAGCTGCAGTTGCTTACCTGAAGATCATTTTTAAGTGCCATTACCGGGGCCCTTCATTTTTTGCGGAATTGAACCTCGCTTCCGTTTTTTTGTTAACATTACAATTTGACAGCCGGTTTCACAACAACACAATAACCGGTGCGGAAACCTAAAATAGCATAGCGCAAATGTTATTGCAAGCCGAATATGGATAAAAAATCCGAAAAAATCCGGATAAAAGCCGATTTTTGTCAGTTTTTGCCAATTTTCCGGTTCATCGGCGGCGGTTGACGGAAAAACCGCAAGCATTTTTCCCGGCTGCATCCGCCGTGCCGGAGCGGAGCAAGGTGCCGGGAATGAAAAAAACGGAATATTTTGTTGAAAATCATTGACATCGGCAATTTCAGGAGTTATATTAATCACGATTATATATTTATTAATAAAATTGATGACGGAGGTCAAAAAATGTCTGACGAACGGTATGAAGTATACGATGCTTCAACAGGTTATACGGCGGTGAGTGTTTTTGAAACGGAAAACACTCTTACGGTGGACAGTGAAGAGAATTACGCAGTGCTTTTCGCAGGGGGCTACAATTCCGGAGCCAACCGCCCCTACTATTACTGGAACATCCGTAAAATGTACGAATTGCTCATCGCGCAATACAGCATAGCTCCGGCGAATATCTACATTCTCTATGCGGACGGCAAAGATGACGGAGCGGATAACTCGCTGGGAGAGAATTCCGATATGAGTTTTGCCGCCTCGTCCAAAGTGCTGGCGGCGACGGAGAAAAATCTGCAGGATGTATTTGCAGAAATTTCGGTAAAAGCGGACAGTAACGATCATTTTCTCTTTTACTCCTTTGACCACGGTATGGAAGCATCGGACGGCACGGATTATCTGTGCGGCTGGGAGTGTACGATCAGGGATACCGATTTTGCTGCTTATGCGGGGACGATCACTGCCGGGTATCAGACCTATCTGATGAGTCAGTGCTATGCGTGGGGGATGCTTGAGCATTTGGATCCCGGGGAAAAGATCTTTCTCGGCGGCTCTTCTGCGGAAGATCTCCAATCCCACATGGCGGCGCATGACAGTACCGGCGAATTGACTGCCGGATTTGCTGCGGCACTGGAAAAGGGCATGTCATCCGGGATAGTTTCCACGCATGATCTTTATGCGTACACGCTTGAAAACAACCGTTATGCGGTGGTTGACGGTCAGCGCATGGCAGGCGGCGATTTTGCCGTATTCGGCAATCAGCCGGCAAAAGATGAGAGCAAATGCACGCTGGAATTTTCTGCAGACGGATTCAAAAGCAGTCTGATCGTCAGAAGTTCGGTCAATGGTCTGGATCTTTACAACTTCACGGCATCGGGCTGTGAAATGAGGATCTGTTACAGCAACGGGACGTTTGACGAACCGGTGATTTCGACGGCGGGAAATGAGGATACGGGATATTTCGTATCGGCAGCCAATGGCACGCCCGACCTCTTTTTTGTGCGCAAATCGGCGGTTTGGGAAGCGGGATACGCTGCTGAACATCAGGGGATCGCCGGGATTTGGCAAGGTACCGGTGAACAGGTGGAACTGACCGGCAAAAACCGGATATCGGAAGTTTTTGAAGGTTCATCAGATGCCAATATTCTGCTGTTGACCGATGATGCCAACGGCGATGCACTGTTTGTGGATGATCTTTTTACCGGAGAGGTGGAAAAGGCGCGTTTGAGCCGGATCCGGGAGATCCGGGCAGGTGCGGGAGATGATATCATCGACCTGACCAGTGAAAGATTGAGTTATACCGGAGAAGGTATCCGGATATACGGCGGCGGCGGGAATGATGTCATCTGGGCGAATAAGGGGGCAAACCGTCTTTTCGGCGGCAGCGGAGATGACCGGATCACCGGAGGATGTGACGCAGAGGTGCTTTCCGGAGGATCTGGCAACGATGTACTGCACGGCGGCGGCGGGGATGATATATTTGTATTCGGCAGCAACTGGGGCAGTGACACGGTCAGACAGCTTGCCAACGGTAGTGTGACGCTGTGGTTTGCGGCGGGCATTACCGGCAGTTGGGATGCGGAAACTCTGACCTTTACCGCCAACGGCAACACGGTAAAAGTCGAAGGGGTCAGTGCCGACAAAGTCACGTTGAAATTCGGCAATGACGGTTCGGAGAAATACCGGGAACTGGCGGAACTCAATGCCTTTGCTCCGGAGCTTCAGAATGAAATTTTTGCCGAAGTCCCCTCGGAATCGATCTACACCAATGAGATTCTCGCCGGGACGGTGATCACGGACAGCACCGTTTACATCAACAACGGTGAAACTGCCACCGGAGTGACCCTTGAAGCCAATGGCATCATGAATGTTTCCAGCGGCGGTGTGGCAAACAGCACCACGGTCAATTCCAACGGCAGTATGACTATCTCCAGCGGCGGCGTGGCAAACAGCACCACGGTCAATTCCTACGGCAGTATGACTATCTCCAGCGGCGGCGTGGCAAACAGCACCACGGTCAATAGCGGCGGCAGAATGACCATCGTCAGTGGCGGCGTGGCAAACAGCACTACGTTCAATGGCGGCGGCGACATGATCATCTCCAGCGGCGGTGTGGCAAACAGCACTACGTTCAATTCCCACGGCTTTATGTACATCTCCAGCGGCGGCGTGGCAAACAGCACTACGTTCAATAGCGGCGGTCTTATGCACATCTCCAATGGCGGTGTGGCAAACAGCACCACGGTCAATACCTACGGCAATATGAACATCTCCAATGGCGGTGTGGCAAACAGCACCACGGTCAATCGCGACGGCAAAATGTACATCCGCAATGACGGTGTGGCAAACAGCACCACGGTTAATTACGGCGGCAGAATGACCATCGCCTCCGGCGGTACGGCAACCGAAATTGTTGAAAACGGCGGATATGTTGAGATCAACGATGGTGCAAATGTCACCTTTGCTTCCAATACTATCAGCGGATTGACAATTAACACAGCAATGACGGTACACTCCAATACCATTGCAAACAGCACCACGGTTAATTACAGCGGCGTTATGTACATTTCCAATGGCGGTGTTGCAAACAGCACCACGGTTAATAATATCGGCGTTATGTACATTTC
Organism: Lentisphaerota bacterium; assembly: GCA_015061495.1. Lineage (GTDB taxonomy): Bacteria > Verrucomicrobiota > Lentisphaeria > Victivallales > Victivallaceae > UBA1784. The sequence goes on along the minus strand of SUWL01000006.1, from coordinate 25,231 downwards.
CAATGGCGGTGTTGCAAACAGCACTACGGTCAATGGCGGCGGCAATATGTACATCTTCAATGGCGGTGTGGCAAACAGCACCACGGTCAATTCCCGCGGCAGTATGACTATCTCCAGCGGCGGCGTGGCAAACAGCACTACGGTCAATAGCGGCGGCAATATGTACATCTACAATGGCGGTGTGGCAAACAGCACTACGGTCAATAGCGGCCTTATGCACATCTCCAATGGCGGTGTGGTAAACAGCACTACGTTCAATAGCGGCTTTATGTACATCTACAATGGCGGCGTGGCAAACAGCACCACGGTCAATAGCGGCTGCGCCATGTACATCTACAATGGCGGTACGGCGACCGAAATTGTTGAAAACGGCGGATATGTTGAGATCAACGATGGTGCAAATGTCACCTTTGCTTCCAATACTATCAGCGGATTGACAATTTACCGTTTAATGACGGTACACTCCAATACCATTGCCGACAGCACTACGGTCAATAGCGCCGGCAGAATGGATATCTCCAGTGGCGGTGTGGCAAACAGCACTACGGTCAATGTCAACGGCGGAATGACTATCTCCAGCGGCGGTGTGGCAAACAGCACCACGGTCAATTCCCGCGGCAGTATGACTATCTCCAATGGCGGTGTGGCAAACAGCACCACGGTCAATCGCGATGGCAAAATGTACATTTCCAATGGCGGTGTGGCAAACAGCACCACGGTCAATTTCTACGGCGGTATGCGTATTTCCAATGGCGGTGTGGCAAACAGCACCACGGTCAATCGCGGCGGCAGTATGACCATCTCCTCCGGCGGTACGGCGACCGAAATTGTTGAAAACGGCGGATATGTTGAGATCAACGATGGTGCAAATGTCACCTTTGCTTCCAATACTATCAGCGGATTGACAATTAACACATCAATGACGGTACACTCCAATACCATTGCCGACAGCACCACGGTCAGTTCCTTCGGCAGAATGGATATCTCCAGCGGCGGCGTGGCAAACAGCACCACGGTCAATTCCCACGGCAGTATGACCATCTCCTCCGGCGGTGTGGCAAACAGCACTACGGTCAATTTCAGCGGCTACATGCACATCTCCAGCGGCGGTGTGGCAAACAGCACCACGGTCAATCGCGGCGGCAGTATGACCATCTTCAGCGGCGGTGTGGCAAACAGCACCACGGTCAATTCCAGCGGCTACATGCACATCTCCAGCGGCGGTACGGCGACCGAAATTGTTGAAAACGGCGGATATGTTGAGATCAACGATGGTGCAAATGTCACCTTTGCTTCCAATACTATCAGCGGATTGACAATTGACACATCAATGACGGTACACTCCAATACCATTGCCGACAGCACCACGGTCAATAGCGCCGGCAGAATGACTATCTCCAGCGGCGGTGTGGCAAACAGCACTACGGTCAATGGCGGCAACATGTACATCTCCAATGGCGGTGTGGCAAACAGCACCACGGTCAATGGCGGCGGCGGTATGAGTATTTCCAATGGCGGTGTGGCAAACCGCACCACGGTCAATTCCTACGGCTAAATGACCATCTTCAGCGGCGGTGTGGCAAACAGCACTACGGTCAATGTCAACGGCGGAATGACCATCGTCAGTGGCGGTGTGGCAAACCGCACCACGGTCAATTCCCACGGCAGAATGACTATCTCCAGCGGCGGTGTGGCAAACAGCACTACGGTTAATTTTCTCGGCAGTATGACTATCTCCAGCGGCGGCGTGGCAGAAAATACGGTGCTTCACTCCGGCGGTTTGATGATTTTTGCCGGTGGTATCGCCCGGAATACGGAATTTGTCAGCGGTGCCAAAGCAACCTTGAATAACGGTGTATTGGAAACTGTCTATGTCAACTCCAATGCTTTCCTGACCACTTCGGAAACACTGATTTCCGGTCTTGCGGTCAGAGAGCGAGGCGCCGCCTACGTCAGCGGCGGCATGGTCAGCGGCGGTTCCGTGGAAAATCTGGGCATCATGCAGCTTTGTTCCGGTACAATTGCTTCGGATCTTACCGTCAAATCCGGCGGTCACTGCTATATCGGCAGCGGAGCGGAAGTTTCCGGCACTCTCACCATCTCTGCCGGAGCGACTGTCCTCGCCTTTACCGGCAGTACTTTCAACTTTTCCATCGATTCTCTTGCCGCAGGTAACGCGGCTCTGATCAATGACTTCTCGCTGATCAAAGGCAACCTCGCATATACCATTACCGCCGGTGCCGGTCAAGCTGCAGGCACTTACCGTCTGGCTGATAAGGTCGATTCATTCGCCCACGATGTCCGGCTCGAATGGGACGGCGAAGTTTTTGAAGGATTCAACGTCGGCGAAACTGTCACCGGCAGTGACGGCACCGTTATCGCTCTGGATCTGCAGGATGGTTCTTTGCTGCTCGAAGTCTCTCCGGCAGTTCCCCTTATTGAGGATGAATATCTGCTGGCAGGCATCGAAGCTTTTGCCGCTGCCCCGGAAACATCCGCCGCCGGTGACATGTTGAGTGAATTTGACGGTGACTCCTTTAAAAACGGTCTGCTCGCTTAAGGAAACGGCGCATTATGGAACAGGAATACTATTCTGAAAATACCATCATCACCATCGGTACCGGAGAAACCCTCTCCGGCGCGGTATGGGATGCCGGAGAATCGGTCACAGTTGCCGCCGGAGCAACCCTCGACGGCGCCGAAATGACCTTTCGCGGCGATTCGCTCACCCTGGAAGCCGGTTCCACTGTCAAAGGCACTCTGACGGTCGGTTCTTCCGTAACGGTCAACGGCACGATCAATGCCGCCGATGCCGATATCGTCCTGAATATCTCCCACCGCTATGAGGAAGATCCCCTTTTGTGGAGCGATATTGCCGCCGCCGCCGCCAAGTCCTACTCCCTGACGGTCAATGCCAATCAGAATAAGGGAACCTATCTGCTTGCCGGTAATGCCGCAGATTTTGCCGGAGTCATCACCGTGCGCAACTCCGCCGGAACGGAATTGGGAACTTTGTCACTGGCTGCCAATGTCCTCGACTTCGACGTCACCAGATACACTCTGGCGCTCAATGAATCCGGAATTCTGACAGTCACGGTATCTTCCAATATCGCTGATGATTCCAGTTTCGTCTTTCTCTACAAAGACAATCACCTGGTTTCCCACCGCAAAGAGGGTTTCGCTCTGGAACTCTCCGCCGCCGGGGAATTCGACCATCTGGTCATCATCGAAAACGGCGTCGCCGGTAATATCAAAATCCTCTCCGGCGGTGTGGTCACCGTCTATCAGGGAGCTTTCGCCGCCGGTATCGAACAAGCCGCTGACGGTAAACTGCGTTTCGACTACTCCGCCGGGGACAAAACCCTTATTTCCGGCGTGAATCAGTACGGAACTTTTCTGGTTCAAAATAACAAACTTTACAATGTCCACGGCGAAAATGTCAACCTTACCGGCGCACTTACCGTCGTCGATTATCACTCCGGCGGAGTATTCACCGCTTCGGACGGCGTGGAAATTTCCGGGACTTTCACCGGCGGCAGCAATACCACTTTCAAAAAAGGTGTCACCATTTCCAATGCCGTCATCTCCGGAAACAACTTCAGCTTTGAAGCCGGTATCACCGTCAAAAACAGTGAAATTGCCAGCGGCAGCAACCGTTATTTCCGCGGCGGTACTTACGAAAATGTCACCATTTCCGGCAGCAATAACTGCTTTTACGGCGGTACTTACGGCAATGTCACGTTGAATAACGGCGGAGTTTACTACGCCAATATCACGCTTAACGGTACTTTGACCATCAAGGATGATTTCAACCGTTATGTTTCCGGCACCGGCTACATCGATGCCGCCGGAAATACCATTATTCTGGATTACACCTCCCGCACGATCAATGATTCATCTATCATTGACGGCAATTACGTTTCTGAAGATGCCCTTTTCCGGATCAATCTGCTCGCCGATCAGGGAATCGGAACTTATCAGCTTATCGGTGCCGGGCGCAATAAATATTCATTCACCATCTCTGCCGGAAACCGGGTCATCGGTACGATCACCCATGACAATACCTCTTTTGAATACGGAAATTACTCCTATACCATTACTTCCGGCAAAGAATTGATCATTGACGTTTCGGAAAATGCCGATGCCTCTTTCAACGTGCTTTACTGGCGCGCCGACGGCACGGTGGGACATGCCGCTGAATTGTTCACCGCCGCAACCGCCAAAGATAAATATCAGCAGATCATCGTCCGCCGCAACGGTATCGCCGGTGATATCACCCTTGATACCGGAGGATTGCTGGACGTCCAAAAGGGCGGTACCGCCGTCGGGGTCAATCAGAAAAATAACGGCGCTCTGCGTTTCAACTACTCCAAAGGCGATACGACGGTAATTTCCGGCGTGAATCAGTACGGGACTTTTTTCGTTGCCAACGACCTGCTTTTAAATGTCGCTGCTGAAACCGTCAACCTCTCCGGAGAAATTTCCGTGCAGGATCTCCGCGTTTCCGGAAATCTTACCGCTTCCGGCGGAGTCGCTTTCACCGGAGTTATCGACACCGGCAGCCAAGAAGCGGTATTCGGCGATAAAGATGGCAAACTTGCCGCTGTCACCATCTCCGATGCGGCAGTTTCCGGTTATAAAAAGACCTTTTACAATGTCACAGTGAGCAATTCCACCATCGGCGGGACTTTTACATATTTCCGCAATGGCACTTACAGCAACGTGACCGTCAACGGATCTTACTCCTACTTCTACGGCGGGACTTTCAGTGATTCAGTCTGGCAGCAGGGTAATCTCTTCGGAGCAGTCGCTCTTGCCGGCACCCTCACTGTCACCGGCAATATCAATACTTACGGCGGCGTTATCAACGCCAACGGCAATACCATCATCCTCGACCTGACCAAACGCACCGTGTCAAGTTCTGCCATGCTCGCCGCCAACCGCGTTTCCGAAGATGTGGTGTTCCAGCTCAATCTGCTCGATGATCAGGCGGTGGGGACTTACACCATTCTCTCCGGGGCAGGAAGTTTCATTGATACATTCAACATCTCCGTTGCCGGAGATATCATCGGGACGCTCAATAACGGAAACACCTCTTTTGAATACGGCAACTTCTCCTATTCCATGGGATGGGACAATATCTCCCAGAATATCACCCTGACTATTGATATTTCCGAAAACGCCGATGAAAAATACAACGTCCTCTGTTATACCGCCGATGATGTCCTCTCTTATGCCAAAGAGATGACCGGCATGGTCATCGACGGTACCGCCTGCGCCAAAGTTACCGTCCGCAACGGCGGGTGGCTCGCCGATACCAAACTCAACAACGGTATTCTGACCGTCCGTAAAGGTGCGGTCATCACCGGTCTGGAACAATCGGCATCCGGTAAACTGCGTTTCGACTATTCCGCCGGGGATAACACCCTTATTTCCGGAGTGAACCAATACGGGACATTCTTCGTCCAGAATGATAAATTGATCAATGTTTCCGGCGAAAATGTCACCGTTTCCGGGGAAGTTACTTTGCAGGAATACCATTCCGGCGGTTCATTTGCCGGTAATGGCATTACCGTGACCGGCAATTTTTACGGCAGCGGTTCATTTGAAAATGCCGCATTTTCCGCCGCTAATGTCACCGGTACTGCCAGAATTTCCGGTAACAGCAGCGCGGCAGATACCGTTTTCGCCGGAGCTGTTATTTCCGGAGGATACTTTGAGAATGTCACCGTTTCCGGCAATGCCACCCTCGCCGGAGGGACTTTCAACGAAGTCACCCTTGCCGGAGGAGCTTCCATCCGCGGCAGGGCAGCCCTTGACGGAAAACTGGTCATCGCCAATACCGTCGAATGTGTTTCCAGCTATTCCGTCAACGGTGCCATCGATGCCAACGGTTACGAGGTTGCGCTCGATCTGACGGCACGTTCGCCGATATCCGATGCGCTGATCAATCTCGACCGGGTATACAATGCCGATCTGACCATCACCGTCTTTGCCGATCAGACCCTCGGCACTTATGCCATCGGTACCAAAGCCGGAAACTTCGGCAAAGGCGACGGCGAAGGCTTCTGGGATATCGACACCAATACCTGGCTTTATAAAAACGCCGTCGAGGGCGATCTGGACGGTGTCATCACCATCCGCAGCAGCGAAGGGATCGAACTTGCCCGTTGTACTGTCAACGGAGATACCGAATACTTCGGCAGATACAATTACCGGGTATATACTGATGAAAAGGATGTTCTGCAGTTGCGCATCGGCTGGAACAATAAAGAGGATATCACCTTTGCCGCCGATGTTTACGATAATAATTCCCTGCAGACGGCGACGCGGCTGGATGGAACGGGCAAAATTTCCCTCGGCGGTCTGACCATTCACGATAAAAATGACGTGGACTTTTTCAAATTCACGCTTGACCGCTCCGGAACCTCCGGCAGCTGCATTTCCATCTCTTTTAAGCAGTGGGCTGGCGATCTGGATATGGAACTGCTGGATGCTTCCGGCAAACGCATAGCTTATGCCTCCAGTGTCACTGATGATGAAACCATTTCATTGCAGGGCATGGCGGCAGGAGATTATTACCTTAAAGTTTACGGTTACGATGGTGAAACCAACGGCTACACCATCAATGCCGATCTGCCGGTCAAACCGCAGTTCAAAGATGATTATGAAAAAGGTGACAGCTCTGAAAAATGTTATCATCTGGGGGAACTTGCCGGAGAAAAAACGCTTGCCGCTGCCATTACCGCCGCCGGGGATCAGGATTTTTATTCCTTTGTACTCAACCGTACCGGCACTGCGGCAGACGGCGTGACGTTGACCTTTGATGAGGCTTACGGAGATCTGGATATTTACCTTTACGATGCTTCCGGCACCCGGGTACTGGGGAAATCGGTTTCAGTTTCATCCGGCAGTGAATCGATATCTTTCAAAGGACTTGCCGCCGGGTGCTACATGGTAAAAGTCACCGCCAAAAACGGTCAGGATGTCGCCGATTATAAACTCGATTTCTCGATCCGCGCCGCCAAAGAGATCGCTCCGGATAAATACGAAAACAACAATACGCTTAAAAAAGCCAAAAATCTTTACGCACTCAACGGCAGAGATAAGAATAAGAATCTCTCCGTACACAGCGCCGATGATGTGGATTATTTCAAATTCAAACTCAAGGAAACCGGTTCTGCCGATGATTGGATAGCCATTGATTATGAGGCTGTTTTCGGGGATCTGGATATCGAGATCCTCAATGACAGCGGCAAAGTGGTCGCCTGGTCACGCACCGCCGAAAATAATGATACCGCATCTCTGGAAGGGCTTGCCGCCGGAAATTATTACATCCGGGTAACCGGTTACAACGGAGCAGTCAATAACTACGATATGAGCTGGAACATCACCAATTCCGGCTTGATTCCTTCGGACAGTTATGAAGGCGGAGATCCGATCCGTATCAATCAGGATCAGACCATTTCCGGTCTGACCATCGCCATGCCGCTGAAAGAGGATGAGACCCGCGCCGATGTATTTGCCATTCAACTGGAATATGACGCGTGGAAGTCATCCAGAATCATTCTGACCGATTTCCGTGCGGATTGGCAAGAGGGGATGAAGTGGACAATTTCCAGTGATCCTGATGGTAAAAATGTGCTGGCTTCCGGCAAGGGCAGCGAAATTTCTCTGGCAGGTTACCGGAAAGGCACTTACTATCTGACGGTCGATGCTCCGGAAGACAACCAGTTCAGCAAATATTCTCTCATTGCCAGCGATCTGCCGGACAGCCCGGTGGCGGTTGAGAAAAACAATTGGAGCATTTTTGTCTATCTGGCTGGTGATAACAATCTGGAAGGTTCTTATCTGCAGGAACTTCTCTGGATGCAGCAGGCGATCATCCCCGAGGGTGTGGAAGTGTATGTACTGATGGACCGTTCCGGAGACTATTCTGTTGATGAACGCAACTGGAGCGATACCAGAGTCGGAAAAATCGTTCACAGTCCCGGCAGTGCAGTTGCCGTCCAGTGGCTCTACTTTGACGGGGAGGATAGCGATATTTTCGTGAATACTTCCAATCTGGAACATAAAAAGGAGTGGGATACCGGTGATGCTGCCACTTTGGGAGCCTTCCTTGACTGGGGTATGAAAGTCGGTAAAGCCGATAATTATGCTCTGATAATGAAAGATCACGGTACCAATCTGGGTTTCAACAGTTCTGATGAGACCAGCGGTTCGATCATGCGGGTGCAGGATATTGCCGAATTGTTGTCAGATGCCAAATACGATGCGTTGAAAGTTGTCGCATTTGACCAGTGTTTAATGGGTAATGATGTGGTGATTTCCAGCCTTGAGGGCAATATCGATTATGTGGTTGCTTCTGAAGCGATCGGCTGGACGCCCAATTTGCTGGTGATGTACAAGGTGCTTTTCAACTCTCTTGAAGCGGATATGTCAGCGCAGGAATTGGCGCAAAAGATCGTCAAAGCGTGCAACTGTTCCGGCAGAGTTGATCTGACTTCGGCTTCGTTCCATGTGGCGGATAAAACGTTGAGCGGTGCGCTTAATGAATTTGCCCGGGCGGCATCCGGATTTACCCGGGCCGACTGGGTGGAAATCTGCAAAAGTTTTGCGCTGGCATACAATTACGGCGACAGCATCTGTGCCAGCAGTGACCTCGGATTTCTGCTCAATGCGATTCAGCATTCTGAAAGCATTTCCGCTGCGCTGCTTAATGCCGCTGAAAAACTTTACACGGTCGTTCTTGAGCAGGTCATTGACAGTACGATGATCGTACCGGCCAGTTACGGCACCGGATTTGCGGTATTCAATCCGGTTTTATCCAATGATCTGATGAGTTTCTACAGTTACGGTCCCGGTGCGAATCTGGATTATTACGGCACGGAGATCGGTTCGGGCGAATGGGGGCAATTCCTCTACACGGTCGGACAGCTTGCCGAGGATTGTACTGAATATTTTGTTGACGGCAGTACGCAGTTGACATTTACTGATTTCAGTTACAGTTTTGCCGACGGTGAAGTTCAGGTGAACTGCAATTTGGGTACATTTTACGGGGATGGAGTGGATTTCAACGGTCTCTATCTGGATGATGAATTGTATTTCACCATTACTCTGGACGGTCAGGGGGCAGCCGGAGATCAGATCCGGGCAGTTGCGGACAATCCCGATGCGGAAGTTTCTCTTACTCTGGTTCAGCAGCGTCCGGTTTTGGGAGGCGTTGAATTGATCACCCGGCGGATTTCGGAAAATGGCATTCTGTCGCTTGCCGGGATCGATCACAGCAATGCCGGAGTGCTTAATGAGTACTTCCTGATCGTTTCCACCACTGCAGAGACCACGCTTGATCTTTCCTTTGAAGCAGATTGGACCAGCGGCAGTGATTATTTTGATTACAGCCGTTCCGGAAACAAACTTGGTGTGCAGGGCAATGGTTCGCTGGATAAGGCAACGGTTCTCGGTGCCGGAAATTACGGCGGATTGGTGACTTATCAGGGAGATGCGGATTACTATCAGCTCAATACGGTCTATTCCAACGAGATCGATGTGGTCATCAGCGGCAGCGGTTTGAGTGTCTGTGAATATGACCGGCAGGGCAAAGTTGTCCGTCATGCCGCAGAAAATAACGGCAGTTACACAATTACCATTGCCAACGGCAATTATCTTTATGTGCAGGGCAATGCAGATATTGCTTCCGGTAAGGTCAATTCCTACAGTTTGAAAATCAGTGATGTGGCGCATACCTATCTTGCTCCGGTTGGCGGTATCGGCAGTTTGCCGCAAGTGAAAATTTCTGCGGTATCCGATACTCCGGCACAGGAGGTCACGTTGACCGCTGAAAGCGGCGAGGGTATGAAAACCTATTGTTCTGCAGATTTGCAGAAATGGACACTTTTTGAAGGCACTTATACCGCAAGTGCCAACGGCATATACTACTTCAAGGCGGTCGATCCGGAAAGCGGTCTGGAAAGTAAATATACCTCGGTCAATGTAACTTCGATCGACCGTGAACCTCCTGCCAAGCCGTCTGTCAGTGCCGATATCCTTGCGCCCACGACCGGCAAAGTGACGGTTACGGCACAATTTCCGGTGGACAGCGAACTCAAACAGTACAGTTTGGACGGCAGTACCTGGCTGACTTATACCGCTGCCATCGTTATGGCAAACAATGGCGTACTGTATTTCCGCGCGGTGGATAAAGCCGGCAATATTTCTGAAGTTGCGGAGTTTGCGGTCAATAATATCGACAAAATTGCTCCGACGTTGGAAATTTCCGGTAATGCGACTGCACCGACTAATAAGGATGTTATCTTGACAGCCGCCGCCAGTGACGGCACGGTGGAATACTTCGCCAACGGCAAGTGGAATACCGGCAGCAGTTTGACGGTTACTGCCAACGGCACTTACAAGTTCCGCGTGACTGATGCGGCAGGTAATATTACCGAGAAATCTGTCACAGTCGATATGATAGATAAAGTCGCGCCGACTTTGGAGATTTCTGGTAATGCGACTGCACCGACTAATAAGGATGTTATCTTGACAGCCACCGCCAGTGACGGCACTGTAGAGTATTATGACGGTGAAAAATGGATTGAAGGTAATTCTATCACCGCAACTGAAAACGGAACATTCAAATTCCGTGTTACAGATGCGGCGGGTAATATTACCGAGAAATCTGTCACAGTCGATATGATCGACAAAGTCGCTCCAACTTTGGAAATCAGCGGCAATGTTGACTCTCCAACCAATCAGGATGTAGTCTTGACCGCTACCGCCAGTGATGGTACGATTGAATATTTTGCCAATGGCAAATGGAATAAAGGTAATTCCATTACCGCAACTGAAAACGGAACATTCAAATTCCGTGTAGCTGATGCGGCGGGTAATGTTACGGAAGAATCCGTTGTTGTCGATATGATCGACAAAGTAGCTCCGACACTTTCTATTTCTGGTAACGCAACAGAACCTACCAATCAGGATGTAGTATTGACTGCTACCGCCAGTGAGGGTACGATTGAATATTTTGCAGATGGCAAGTGGAATAAAGGCAACTCCATTATCGCAACTGAAAACGGAACATTCAAATTCCGTGTTATTGATGCGGCTGGCAATATTACCGAGAAATCTGTCACAGTCGATATGATAGATAAAGTCGCGCCGACTTTGGAGATTTCCGGCAACGCGACCAAACCCACAAATCAGGATGTAGTCTTGACTGCCACTGCCAGTGACGGAACTGTAGAGTATTATGACGGTGAAAAATGGATTACCGGAGATACGATTACCGCAAGAGCCAACGGCATTTATAAGTTCCGCGTGACCGATGCGGCAGGTAATGTTACCGAGGAATCCGTCACCGTTGACATGATCGACAAAGTTGCGCCGACTTTGGAGATTTCCGGTAATGCGACAGCACCGACTAATAAGGATGTTATCTTGACTGCCACCGCCAGTGACGGAACTGTAGAGTATTATGACGGTGAAAAATGGATTACCGGAGATACGATTACCGCAAGAGCCAACGGCATTTATAAGTTCCGCGTGACCGATGCGGCAGGCAACGTGACGGAGAAATCGGTTACGGTCGATATGATCGACAAAATCGCTCCGACGTTGGAAATCAGCGGTAATGTTGACTCTCCAACCAATCAGGATGTGGTTTTGACCGCCACGGTCAGTGATGGTACAGTTGAATATTTTGCCGATGGCAAGTGGAATAAAGGCAACTCCATTATCGCAACTGAAAACGGAACATTCAAATTCCGTGTTACAGATGCGGCTGGCAATATTACCGAGAAATCTGTCACAGTCGATATGATAGATAAAGTCGCGCCGACTCTTGAGATTTCAGGTAACGCAACTGTGCCGACCAATCAGGATGTAGTGTTGACTGCCACCGCCAGTGACGGTACAGTTGAATATTTTGCCGATGGTAAGTGGAATAAAGGCAACTCCATTATCGCAACAGAAAACGGAACTTTCAAGTTCCGTGTTACAGATGCGGCTGGCAATATTACCGAGAAATCTGTCACAGTCGATATGATAGATAAAGTTGCGCCGACTTTGGAGATTTCTGGCAACGCGACCAAACCCACAAATCAGGATGTAGTCTTGACTGCAACCGCCAGTGACGGTACGGTGGAATATTATAACGGTTCAGCATGGGTCGCCGGTTCAAGTTTAACCGTCAGTAAAAATGGAACTTACCTGTTCCGCGTCACCGATGCGGCAGGCAACGTGACGGAGAAATCGGTTACGGTCGATATGATCGACAAGGTCGCTCCGACAGCACCAACTGCTGTGGCAAGTACTTCCGGATTGACCGGGGAAGATGTGATTGTGACGGCGGAATTCAGCAGTGACAGCATCGTAAAAGAGTACCGGCTCGATGACGGCGAATGGCAGAAGTACATCGGCGCATTCACCGTTACGGAAAACACCGCAGTTTATTTCCGGGCATTTGATGCTGCGGGCAACTGCAGTACCAGTGAGATGGTTGTTGATAATATTGACAAAATCGCGCCTGAAGTTCCCGGGAACTTCAGCGCCGCAGTTTCCAATTACGATGTCAAACTGGATTGGGCAGATGCCGCTGACAGCGGCGTTGCCGGAGTAAAAGGCTATTATATCCGTTACGGAACAGACGGGAATCTGACCGGAGAAGGCAGTTTTATTTCCTCCAGTGAATTCGTTTTGAATGCTCTTGCGGTCGGCAAATACAGTTATCAGGTGCAGACGGTCGATAATGCCGGAAATATTTCGCAGTGGTCGTCGCTTCAGACCTTTGAAGTAGTTCCCGGTGTTGTCACAGAACTGCAGGGCAGTGCCGACGGTTTGAAGTGGCAGAGTATTGCCGGAGTGGGCGGGTACCGGGTCGAAGTCATTTCCGACGGCGGAACTTTGAGTTTGAAAACTGATTCAGCCGGAATAGACTTTTTCTCCCTGCCTGCCGGAACTTATCAGTGGCAGGTCAAAGCCGACGGCGGATCATTTACCTCCGGCAGCGATATCGTTTCTGCCAATGCAGCTGTCCCGCAGAAATATATTTCCGATGCGGATGGGAATCCGGATATCTTCTTTGCCAATGGCAGCGAAGTTTGGGAAGCAGGTTATGCCGCTGAACATCAAGGTGTTATCAACGGCTGGACCGGCACGGAAGAACAGGTGATCCTTGCCGGTAAAAATAAACTTTCCGATATATTTGAGGGTTCAAGTGATGCCAATATTCTGGTTTTGACCGATGCTGCCAACGGCGATGCGCTGTTTGTGGATGATATTTACACTTCTTTCGGCAGTGATGCCGCACGGATTTCGCAAATTGATGAGATCCGCGCCGGATTCGGCGATGATATTGTGGATATGACCAGTCAGCAGTTTGCTTACGTCGGTGATGGAGTCAAAATCTATGGCGGCCTCGGTAATGACACCATCTGGGCAAATAATGGCAATAATACCCTCTTCGGTGATGCCGGGAACGACCGCATTGTTGGTGGGGATAATAACGATGTGATCGCAGGCGGCATCGGTAATGATTCCATGCACGGCGGCGGCGGAAGTGACATCTTCTGCTTCGGTAAAAACTGGGGCAATGATACCGTTGAACAGCTTGACGGCGGAGAAATCACCCTCTGGTTTGAATCCGGTTCAGAAAACAACTGGGATGCAGATACGCTTACTTACACCGACGGCACCAACAGCGTAACTGTCAGAGGTGTAGCCGAAGTTTCTCTCAAATTCGGCGGAGATGCTCCTTTGGATGGAGTTTTTCTCGATGCCTCCAGCGAAAAGATCTTTGAAGATAAAAACAGCGGCATGCTGGTGTGAGATTGCCCGCAGCGCAAAGCAGAAAAAACGCCCTGATGCATTCAGGGCGTTTTTTGTACTCATCTGAATTTGAATGCCTTTCCGCTTGCTTCAGGCAGAACGGCGTTTCAGTTTCATTTACCCTTTTTCACTTTGATATTCTTGCTTTTTGAAGAACTCTTTTTGCCTTTGACGGAGGGTTTTTTACCAGAACCTTTTTTCCAGCTGTCAACGGCTTTGGTGCCTTGTTTCATCACATCCGTTCTGCCGTTGGTGGTAACTGTTCTGCCTTTGCTGTCCACAACGACCAGCGTCGGGATACCGTTGATTTTGAATTCTTTCCGCAGCGCGGCAGCTTGCGGAGAGTTGTGCGGAATGGCAAGCCACGGCATCTGTTTCATATATTCCGCCATTGCCTTGGCATCGCGGTCGGATGAAACAAAAACGATTTCAAGGTTGTGTTTCCTGCTGACTTTGCGGTAGAATTTGGCAAGCTGCGGAGTGAATGACCGGCAGGGCGGACACCAGTGCGCCGAAAAGTAAAACGCCACCATCTTGCCCTGCAGTACCGATGCCGGGACTTTTTTGCCGCCGGAAGTGATCAGCTGCGGAGATACTTTGCCCTTGAACCACGCCGCCGGAGGCGCCGCAAAAAGTTGACAACCCAATGCGAAAACAACGGCGGAAATCAACAACATCTTTTTCATTTTTACACTCTCCTGTTGATTTTTTCTTACAGCGCCCAGCTGGAAATATCGTCGTGTTTGCAGTCAGCACTTCCGCAGATCGGTTTATCAGCATTGCAGCCGTCATCGTCGGTCTTGTCCGGTCCGAAAGAATAGACCGCAAAGTTGCCGACGATGGTCTTATTGCCGTTGATCTGCAGTTTGTCATCATGTTTGACTTTTACCAGAACTTTATAAGGATTGCCCCACGGGTCGCGGTAGAGCAGTTCTTTCTGATCTTTATAATCTTTGGTCGGGTCGAAATCTTTGCGGGGATCGAGGTAGACTTTTTTGCGCTTGTTGACACTTGCTGCTGCCAATCCGCTGTTTTTCGGCGCGGTAAGTTCCGTGATAAGGGCATCGTAGGCCTCGCCGTCAACGGTGGCGATTTCATTGGATATTTTTTCGGAAGCCACTTCGACTCCGCCGATCTTGTTATCTTTGCTCAAAACCTTGTTGTAATCGGCATCCAATTGTTTGAGTGCCGCCATGATGCTGGTGACGTCGCTTTCCGCGCGGGATCTCTGACCGCGGTTGCGGGAAATGATCACCACCGGAGTGACGATCGCCGCCAGAATACCGATAATGGCGATAACGGTGAGCATTTCGACCAGCGTGAATTTATAATGACGTTTTTTCATAACTTTGCTATCCTTTCCTGTTGTTCAACGGTGATGATTCAAAAGAGAAAATACCGCCGCAACCGGCTTTTTTCAACTGATTATCATAAAATTTTGCAAAAAAAACAAAAAAAACCTTGATAAACACCGGATATGCGGTTATTTTACAAGCGAAACGTATTTTTATATCCACATCAATAACCGGGGGTTTTCCGCTTTATGAAACGTTACTATTTCACCGCCACCGAATTGCTCGCCGTCATCGCCGTCATCCTGATCCTCGCCGCTCTGGGCGGAGCAGTTTTGATCAACTCCCGAGCCAAGGCGCGCCTTGCTTCATGCGCCAGCAATCAGGGGCAGACCATGAAAATGATCATCTCTGCCATGGGAAGCAGTGACAGCAGGATCACCGCCGGGAACACCGATGACACCCGTTATACCAAGTGGCTGAAAGACAAAGGTTTGCTGCAATCGCTCACCCCCGTGCGCTGTACCGATCTGTCCTACGGGAAAACTCCGGATAAAACGGATGACGATGCTGCCCTTGCCGAAGCCTACGGCGTGGTGACTGCCGACAGTGCTTCCAACGGCAAATTCAATTTCAAGAGCAACAAACTGCGCAAATTTGACAACACGGTGGACATCCCTCCGGCTTCGCTGCTGATCGGCGGATGCACCGCCAAAAATACCGATCCGGCTCCGGCAACGGCAAATCTGGACTTCAGCACCGGCAAACTGATCGCTGTACACACCGGCAAAACGGTCAATGTCTTTTTCTTTGACGGCAGTGTTTCATCGCTCAATGACAAGGAATTCAAAGCCAAAAAGTTCTTCTCTCCCAAAGCCGATAATTCCGGCGCACAAGAGGTTGACAGCAGCAAACTGCTGGTTCCGTAATCAAACTGACCGCTCCGGGAATCTGCCCGGAGTTTCTTTATCGCTTGAAAAAATAATAAAAAAGGTGTATATTAAGAGATACGCAACTTTAACCTCCTTATAATATTAAGGAATAAATAGAAAAAAGGAGCAACAATGGGCAAAAAGATGCAAACCATTGACGGCAATCACGCCGCGTCGTACGTCGCCTACGCATTCAGCGAAGTGGCGGCGATCTACCCCATCACCCCGTCCTCAAATATGGCTGAATACGCTGATGCGTGGGCTGCCAAAGGACTGAAAAACATGTTCGGTGAACCCCTGCAGGTCGTTGAAATGCAGTCCGAAGCCGGTGCTGCCGGTGCCGTTCACGGTTCACTTTCCGGTGGCGCACTGACCACCACCTACACCGCCAGTCAGGGTCTCTTGCTGATGATCCCGAACATGTACAAGATCGCCGGTGAAATGCTTCCGACCGTCTTCCATGTTTCCGCCCGTGCGCTTGCCGCCCAGTCACTCTCCATTTTCGGTGACCACTCCGACGTGATGGCTTGCCGTGCCACCGGTTTCGCAATGACCAGTGCCGCCAGCATCCAGGAAACCCACGACCTCGCGCTGGTCGCTCACCTCTCCACTCTGGAAAGCGAAATTCCTTTCGTCGCATTTTTCGACGGCTTCCGTACCTCCCACGAATATCAGAAAGTCGAACTGCTCGACTACGCTGATATGAAAGAACTCGTCGATATGAAATATGTGGAACGTTTCCGTGCCCGCGCTCTGCGTCCGGAAGCCCCCTACGCCAAAATGGCTGCCCAGAACCCCGATGTCTACTTCCAGGGCCGCGAAACCACCAATAATCAGTATGCCGCTCTGCCGGGCATCGTCCAGAAATATATGGACAAAGTTGCCGCCGTCACCGGCCGTCCGATGCACCTTTTCGACTACGTCGGTGCCCCGGATGCTGATAAAGTCATCGTCGCCATGGGTTCCGGATGCGAAACCATCGAAGAGGCAATCAACTATCTGACCGCTGCCAAAGGCATGAAGATCGGTTTGATCAAAGTCCGTCTCTACCGTCCGTTCAGCGTCGAAGCTCTCGCCGCCGCTCTGCCCGCTTCCGTTAAGAAAATCGCCGTCCTCGACCGCACCAAAGAACCCGGATGCCTCGGTGAACCGCTTTACCTCGATGTCAAAGCCGCTCTCGCCGGACGCAGCGATCTTACCATCATCGGCGGACGTTACGGTCTTGCCAGTAAGGAATTCACCCCGTCCATGGTCTATGCCGTCTACAAGCACCTGGATGGCAAATGCTTCCACAACTTCACCGTCGGTATCAACGATGACGTTTCCAACCTCTCTCTGGATATTGACGAAACCATCGTTACCGAACCTGCCGGCACCACCAGCTGCTGCTTCTGGGGTCTGGGTTCCGACGGTACGGTCGGTTCCAACAAGAACTCCGTGGCGATCATCGGTGACAACACCGACAAATATGTGCAGGCCTACTTCAGCTACGACTCCAAAAAGTCCGGCGGTATCACCATCAGCCACCTGCGTTTCGGTGACAAACCCATCACCAGTGAATATCTTATCACCGCTCCCGATTTCGTTGCCTGCCACAATCAGGCGTACATCGGCATGTATGATATGATTTCCGGTATCAAAGAAAACGGTACTTTCCTTTTCAATACCAGCGCCCCGGCTGACAAGGCTTTCGCCACTCTGACCCGCGAAATGCAGGAAACCATCGTCGCCAAAAATATCAAATTCTACGTCGTCGATGCTCTGAAAGTCGCTCTCGAAGTCGGCAGCCCGAAATACATCTCCACGATCATGCAGACCTGCTTCTTCAAGCTCGCCGGCATCATCCCCGAAGAAAAAGCCATCGGTTACATCAAAGCCGGTATCGAGAAGAAATTCGCCAAAAAAGGTCAGGAAGTCGTCGATCAGAACAAACTTTGCGTTGACAAAGCCCTCGACGGTCTGACCCAGGTCGCAGTTCCCGCTTCCCTCGACGGTGTCGCCTGCTACACTCCGGCAGAGAAATTCACCGCCGAAATGGGCGAATTTGCCACCAAACTTATGGCTCCGGTCCTCGCCCAGAAAGGCGACAGCGTTCCGGTTTCCGCCATGAGCTTCGACGGCTCCATGCCCACCGGCACCGCCCGCTTTGAAAAACGCGGCGTCGCCCCCAAAGTCCCCCAGTGGGATGCTGCCAAATGTATCCAGTGCAACCAGTGCGTCATGGCTTGCCCCCACGCCGCCATCCGCGCCAAACTGATCAACCCGGCAAATCTCGCCGGTGCTCCGGAATCTTTCACCACCGTCGATGCCAAACCGCCGGTCAAAAAGGAACTCGGTCTCAAATACCGGCTGCAGGTATTCGTCGATGACTGCCTCGGTTGCGGCGTCTGCGTTGAAACCTGTATCGCCAAAGACAAAGCTCTCGTCATGGCAAGTGCCGCCGGTGAACGCGCTGCCAATCAGCAGCAGAATGCCGAAGTATTCATGGCTCTGCCCGATGACGAAATGGGCGGTCTTACTGAAGCGAACGTCAAAGGTCTCGGATTCAAACTGCCGTACTTTGAATTCAACGGCGCCTGCGCCGGCTGCGGTGAAGCTCCCTACGTCAAAATGGTCAGTCAGCTTTTCGGCCGCCGCATGATCGTTGCCAACGCCACCGGCTGCAGCTCGATCTACTCCGGCAGCTTCCCGAGTCTGCCCTACTGCAAAGATAAAGATGGCCGCGGTCCGGCATGGGCAAACAGCCTCTTTGAAGACAACGCTGAATACGGTTTCGGTATGCGCGTTGCAGTCGATGCCAACCGTAAACAGCTCTTCGATCTGGTCAAACGTATCCAGGAACTCGGCGTCTGTTGCGATAATATGAAAGCCGCTCTGGATTACGCCGTTGCCAACTGGGACAACACCAGCGAAGATGCCATTGCCAACCAGAACAAAATCGCGGAACTCCTTCCCGTCGCCGTCGAGAAATCCGAAGGCGAAAAGAAAGAGATCTACGCCAAAATGCTGGAACTCAAAGATTACTTCGTCGATAAATCCGTCTGGATCATCGGCGGTGACGGCTGGGCTTACGATATCGGCTACAGCGGTCTGGATCACGTCGTCGCCCAGAACCGCAACGTCAATATCCTCGTGCTGGATACCGAAGTCTACTCCAATACCGGCGGTCAGGCTTCCAAATCCACCCCGATCGGTGCGGTCGCACTTTTCGCCGCCAGCGGTATGCGCATGACCAAGAAAAACCTCGGTCTGATGTGCATGAGCTACGGCAACGTCTACGTCGCCAGCATCTCCATGGGTGCCAACCGTCAGCAGGCTTTGACCGCTATCCGCGAAGCTGAAGCCCATAACGGTCCGTCCATCATCATCGCTTACGCGCCCTGTATGCTCCACGGTATCAACATGGCAAAGAGCCAGGTCGAACAGAAACGCGCCGTCGATTCCGGTTACTGGCCACTCTACCGCTACAACCCCGGTCTGGACAAACCGTTCATCTGGGAAACCAAAGATGCCACCGAAGCCTATCAGGACTTCGTCCGCAGCGAAAACCGTTACAAACAGCTGTTTAAAGCGGCTCCGGCAGAAGCGGAAGCTCTCTTCGCCCAGGCTGAAAAAGATGCGGCTCACCGCATGAACTTCTTCAAGCAGATCGGCGAAATCCTCTGATCACATACCGTGATGTATGAGTGAATTCAAAGGCGCATCCGGATCCCGGATGCGCCTTTTTTCCGGAATTTGAACACATCGCAACCAATGAGACAGTAAATAAAGGAAATTATCATGTCAAAAGTTATCGTTTTTCAGGGTGATTCCATCACCGATGCCGGCCGCAGCAAAGAAGCCGGCCTGCCGCCCAATAAAGACCTCGGATTCGGATACCCCTGCCTTACCGCCGCCGCGCTGCTTGCCGGTGAACCCGAAAAAGCATGGCAGATCTATAACCGCGGTATTTCCGGCAATCGCGTGGTCGATCTCTACGCCCGTTGGAAAGTTGATGCCCTCAACCTCCGTCCCGATATCTTGAGCATCCTGATCGGTGTCAATGATACCTGGCACGAAATCGGCAGCAAAAACGGTGTGGAAGTACCCCGCTACGCCCAGTTCCTCCGGATGCTTATGGATTGGACCAAACAGGAACTGCCCGAATGCAAGATCCTGCTGATGGAACCATTCGTCCTCGTTACCGGCGCCGTTGACGAATCATGGCTCGACGAGATCAACGCCCGCCGTCAGGCCGTCAGAGAAATCGCCCGGGAATATAACACCCTCTTTATGGCTACCCAATCCCTTTTCGACGAAGCTGTAAAACACGCTCCGGCGAACTATTGGTTGGGCGACGGAGTACATCCCACTTACGCCGGTCATAAACTTATTTCCGACGAGTGGCTCAAACTTACTTCCGATATTCGCTGACAGTCTTTGGGCTCTCGGCAGCTTACGCCTTTGTATGCATTCCCGGCGTTTCTTTTGCAGGGGGGCGCTCACGCTGCCTTTGCATGCATTCCCGGCGTTTCTTTTGCAGGGGGGCGCTCACGCCGCCCCCCCTGCACCCCCCAAGCGCCCGCCAAGGCGGGATTTATTCTGGTGGTTAGCGCGTTTCCCGGCGGGGCTGGCTTACGGCTCAATCATGCGTTCACAATCAGACCCGCTGCCGATTTTTATATCGGCAGTCGGGATCCTGGATTGTGAACGCGGTTGCCGCACCCGGGGGAAAGTTCCCCCGTGCCCCCTTGTGGCTCGATAAATCCTCGCCACCTCTCATTTGTCCTGCAACCGTTTGTTTGCATACAGTATGATGCAAACCATTGGATGCTGGCACCGCAGTTTGCAAACGTTTTATACGCGCACTGGCGCTTCTTTGCAGTGGGGCATGCAAGCCAAGGCGGGACTTATTCGGGTGGTTAGCGCGTTTCCCGGCGTGGCTGGCTTCCGGCTCAATCATGCGTTCACAATCAGACCCGCTGCCGATTTTTATATCGGCAGCCGGGATCCTGGATTGTGAACGCGGTTGCCGCCCCCGGGGGAAAGTTCCCCCGGAACCCCCTTGTGGCGGGATAACTCCTCGCCACCTCTCATTTGTCCTGCAACCGTTTGTATGCATACGGTATACCGCAGACCATTTGAGGTGGGACAGCAGTCTAATTAATAAAGGCAAGCGGATATTTTTGCCGGTAAAAGCACGTCAGCGGCGTGCGGGGGTGTTTTTTTGCAGCTCCATTATCAGGTCATAGATCTCCTGACGGCACGCATCCTGATCGGCGATTGAACCTTTGCTGCCGCGTTCCACGATGGCATCGAGTTTCTTATTGTAAGCGGCGGGATCGGGGCTTTTTTTGATCAGTTCCCGGCACATGGTCATCGCTTTATAGTCCAGCAACCCCTGATAGTGTGCTTCGGCGCGCCGTCCGGTGATGACCGTGCCGAGGTTGCAGTCCACGTATGCTGAACCGTAATCGGTTCTGCCGCTGGTGTAACCGCCGTTGTAGTTCCCGGCAAAGTCGTTGGCATCGAATCCCTCTCCGGAGTAGCTGTCGATCGCCCAGTAAGCATTTGCCGAACCGTAACCGGCACGGAAACTGTCGTAGAAAAGCTGCCGGTATTTTTCCGGACTTACCCCGTTGGAAAGCACCGCATAAGTCCACAATACGAAGTTGTGTTTTTTGAGCAGTTCAGTAACTTCCGGAGTTTTGCCTTTGGTGACCATGATCACATGGGTATGGGTTTCGGCAAGTACCTTGAGCGCTTCTTTGTACTTGTCGTCAACGCCGTGTCTGGGGAAAGGATTGGTGACGGTCGCGGCATCGGGAACAGCTTTTTTTACCAGTTTTCCCAGATAATTGACCCGGTACAAACGGGATTTGGGGTCATTGATGTCGCCCTCGGGTTCATCACCGGTATAGATGATGATGCGATCGGGGGTAAGTCCGAATTTTTTCCCCAGATGAGCGTAGACCTGACGGATGAATTCCGTGAAGCCCTTTTCAAATTCCGGTGTGCCGAATTTGAGTGTCGGGAGGATGTTCCGGGATCTGCCGTTTTCCACGACATTGCGGATGAAGATGAATGTGTGAAGATTGAACATCAATTTCAGCCGGTCCGCCGGGATACCGGACTGAATGTAAGTTGCCACCTTTTTATCCAGTCTGCTGAAGTCGATGGGGTGGAGTGTGCCGTCGGGATTCTGTTCCGGATAGACATCGGTGAAGTGTCCTGCAAACATCACATTGGCTTCCTGATCGGCGAGATATTTGTAAACATTGCCGATATTGGTGAAGTGGGGAGTATCCACGGCTCGTTCCGTGAAAAATGCGTAGTGGAAACTGTCCAGTTTCACTGTGCCAAGATCAATGGGCAGCACTTCGAGTTCCAGTTTGACGGTTTCCACCGGCATACTTTTGTAGGAGGATTTGAAAACGATTGTACCTTCATATTTCCCCGGTTTGAGTCCTTTGGTGGAGATGGTCATCCACAGCGGGATACTGGTGTGCGGCGGTACGCGCAGAACGCATTTCCCCGGCAGCGGGAGCATGGGATCGTAGAAGGGCTGACCGCCGGAATTTTCGAGCATGGCGCCTTCGTAAAAGGTGATGTTCCGGAGGAAATCATTCCACGGCTCATTGCCGAAAATTTTTGCACCGCTCTGCAGCGGCCACTTGTCCAGACACTTGAGCAGACCGAGGAAGGGTTTGTCTGACAGATTGCTGAAGGTCATGCCGTACAGCACTTTGGAATTTTGGGCAGCGCGCAGGGAGATCTTTTCCACCGGTTTGGAGAGGATGGTCGGTTCCATACGGTTTTCCCAGACGTCATTTTCCCAGACGAAGTAAGGTTTGCCGGACAGGCGCACGGACACCAGAAGTTGTTTGAGATTTCCCAGCGCAAAATTCATGCTGTTGAAGTACGCCGGATCATTGCCCCGGGTTTTATTGGCGGTGACAAAGGAGTCCATCGCTTTGTCGAATTCGGCACGGATATCGGCTCTGCCGCTGATTTTGTCCGCATCGGATTGCAGCATGGCGGCTTCTCTGGCAAAGTACGCCTGTGCTGAACCGGTGATGATCGTACCGAAGTTGTCCAGCGCATGGAAGTTGCCCCGTGCCGGACTCCAGCTGGTCAAGCCTCCGGCGGTAGCACCGCCGCGGCAGAAGTTGCCGGTGAAAATCATCCCATCCTGAATATTCTGCATGCCCAGTTCCGCTTTGGGGATGGTGATGGTGATGATGAATTTGCCGGGATCAGCAGTATTGATATCAAATTTGGCTTTGCTGACGAAATCCGGATCATTCTGCAGAGAGCGGGGATAGCGGTATGCGGCGGTTTTTCCGTTGGTTCCGGCACAATACTGGAAATATTCCGGTTTGGCAGGATCGGGCCGCAGGAAAAGTTCGATATAGTCGCTGTGCCAGACGGATCTGCCGTCTTTTTTCACTTTCATTCCTTCGGGAACGGGGCAGTAGAAACGGACGGTCAAAGCATCTTTGCCTGAAGTAATGGAAGCCTGGGCGGCGGCTTTGATGAATTTATTGTCTGCTTTGGTGTATGAACCGTAAGCATAACCGGCTTTGTCGGGGACTTCAAATTTACCGGAAAGATTCTCTTTGTCACTCCCGGCGAAAAGGATATATTTGCCGCTGTTTTCATCGGCATCCGCCTGATCTGCGGCGGATGGGGTTTCAAAGGTGTTCCAGATTTTGATATCATCCATGACACCTTCCAGAGAACCGTGACCGACCTGCGGAGTAGCGGTATCCCATCCGGGACGGATGATGCCGGGATATTCCCGTTTTTTGCCGTCATTGATATCTTTCAACCCCGGAGCGCCATCTTTGGCGGCGATCAATTTGCCATCCAGATAGATATTCATGATCCCGCCTTTTCTGGCAGCAAGGCGCAGCGTGTACCATTTGCCGGTTTCCCATTTGAGAACTTCGCCGGTCAGCAGGAATTTGAAAGGCGCATCGGTATCGGCGGTTTTCTGTACCAGACACTCGATCCTGCCGTTTTTGTCGATGCGTATGCGGAATGTGCGGCGGCTCCAACTCCAGAATTCATAGTTGAAAAGTCCCCGGCTCTTTCCCCGGACAAAGGGCTGATCCAGTTTGAATTTGAATTCGATGGTGTAGTTGTCGTAATCCAGCACGGTTCCGGCGACATAGTTGAATTTACCGCTGAAAACACCTCCGGCGGTGTTGTTGAAGCCCTTTCCGGCGGTCGGCAGCATATTCAACCGGACTTTTTTGGCTGCGCCCTGTGACCAGGTGTATTTGCTGTCTTTTTTCTCAAAGTCCCAGATGTACTGGGGTTCTGCCGCTGAAAGTACGGAACAACCAAGTAAAAAAGCACAAAAAATTTCACGTTTCATAATATTTCAAACTCCTTTGTCTGGTGGATATCAGGATTCCGGGATGGCGTAGGGGGTCAATTCTCTGCCCATATAGCAAACGGAATTGTTCGCCTGGATTTTTTTACGGATCTCGGCGTATGCTTCCGGAGTCATCGCCTGACTGTGACCGTCAGAGAAAAGATAGTTCGCCAACTTATTGTGGCGGAAGTGCATCCCGGCACGCGCTGTCCACGTCTGGGCATTGTGACCGTTGCCGTCACTGGTAGCCGATGTCCGGATGGAATCCATCACCATGATCATGGTCGAGGGGGATTTCAGCCTGTGAAATACGATGTATTCATCTCTTGAATGCTCTGCCCATACGGTATCCCCGGCTTTGTTGCCCGGGTGCGAACCCCAGTCATGGAAACCGTAAGTCGTCTTGGCGGGAGTGATCGTCGCACCGGTGTCATCCACGAATTTGGTCGGCCCCTGTGAACCCCAGGACGGACAGCGCAATTCAGCGGAGTTGCTCACCGCGATCCCGGCAACCCGCAGCGCTTCCGCCCAGGGGCCGTAGATCTGCTGACGGTAAGTTTCATTGTAAAGAGTCATCGGCATCAGACCGTCATACGCTTCAGCATAGGAGTTGAAGTGCATGAAAACCTGTTTCTGATTGCTGATGCAGTTGGCTGCATAACCGCGCTCACGCGCCGAATTGAGTGCCGGAAGCAAAATCGCCGCCAATATCGCTATGATCGCAATGACTACCAGCAATTCTATTAAAGTGAAATGGGAGTGTGCGGGGGACAAGGAAAACTTTTTTTCACGGGAAAAAAAGTTTTCCCTTTCCCCCG